>CANKNP010000276.1 GCA_947483545.1 Deltaproteobacteria bacterium
CGCGAATGCGGGCGTTCTTGGCCAACACTGGCCGATAATCCCGGCGCGCGCCCTCGCGCGGCGGGAGAATCGGCGGAGAGCGGGGGAGGGGGCACGGGGGCGGGGGGATAAGCGGTCGGGGTGTTCATCGCCGGTGCATCCCGCTGAACCCCCTGGCGCCCGGGGCGGCCGTGTGTGCGCAGCGCCCGGGGCTGGCCCCCCCTTCCCACGCGGAATAGCGGCGCGGCCCGGTGCGAAATGAACCTGATCGACATCCTTCGGATCCAGGCGGCGTTGGGCGTGACCCTGCCCGCCCCCTACCGAGCTTTCCTGCTGGCCTACCCGGCGATCCTCCGGGAGACTCAGGACGCTGTCGGCCAATCACTGTCCGAACGGCACCTGCTCGCGGATGCCGATGCCGTGATCGCGCTCAACCGAGAGCTCGGGCTGCCCGGTGACCGCGGACTCTTGGCGGTCGGCGACGACGGGTGCGGCAACTGGGTGGCAGTAGGCCTGGACGGCGTGGATGCATTGTGGAGCTTCGATCACGAGGTCGGGGGCGTGACATCCAATGGCCGCACCTTGGAGACGGAGGTGTGGTGGCAGGTGGCGAACGCACTCACCTTCAGCAGCGACGAGGCGGCCGAGGAGGGGCGTTGGCCCGAAGCAGAGGAACACGCGTGCCGAGCCGTCGATGCATGGCGTGCCTACGGGCACGCCGGGTTACTTCGCCTTGCCGAGCAGGCGCTGAGCGAGCTCCGACGGCGGGACTGACACAGGCGGTACGGCCGCACGTCAGCACGGCGGGGGCCCGGCGTGGGGTTCGGAATCCGGACGCGTCGGCGCAGGTCTACAAATGCGCCCAGCTCGGCCCGGCGTCCATCGGCGCACGCGGACCGATCTGCCCGTTCATGTTCTCCCCCCAGCAGGTCACCGCGCCGTCGTCACGCACAACGCACGCGTGCTCGTGGGTCAGCGCGAGCGAGCGAGCGTCGTCGATGCCGGGTACCCGCACAGCGCAGGCGCGCGGCGTCGCATCCGTCTGGCCGAGCGCACCCCGTCCGTTGTCGCCCGCGCACCACACCTCCCCGGCGTCGGACCGCGCGCACACCACGCGAGTACCGACGCGCACCTCGACCGCCTTCGGCAATCCGCACACGGCACCGTCCGCGCCCATCGGCCGGCTCCCGTCGTGTGGGTGCAGGCCGGCACAACGCACGTCCCCGGTGTCGAGCAGCCCGCAGACCGCGGAGTCGCCCACCGAGATCTGACGCACCCCCGCGGCGAGCGGCGCGGGTGTCGAACGCCCGGCCACGCGGCCGCCGCCGGAGGCGAGGACGCCGAAACAATCGACGCGGCCCTTGGTCAGGCCACAGGCGACCGTCCCCCGCGGTCCTCCGTCCAGGGCCTCCACGTCCTTCATCAGCACGTCCTCGTGGTTCGCGCGGTGCGGCCGGTCGTCCTCCCCGTAGCCGCCCGTCCCTTCACACCGCACGGTGCGGTCCGGGAAGAGGCCGCAGTCGAGCTCGGCGAGCAGGCGCAGATCGATGGCCTCGGCGAGCCAGTCCAGACCGGGCTCGGCGGCCTCCCACTCGATCGTGAGCGGGCGACCAGCCCGGTGCGGCACCACCTGGCGGAGCGCCTCGAGGATGACGGGTCGTTCTCCCGCTCCCAGCCGCAGGATTTCCTTGTTGGCGAAGTCGTCGGGATTGTGGCCGGGGACCGCGCCCCGGGCGGTGACCCGTCCGTCGGCGTGGGTCACGATCGTGGACGTGATGCCGACGGCGACCTCCCGCGCGTCCGTCACGTCGAGCGTGACCGGCCCTCGCCAGTCGGATGAACCCTCGCCCAGCTCGCCGCCCCGAGTGTCTCCCCAACACGACACCCGTGCCCCCACGATCGCGCACGCGTGGTTGGTCCCAGCCGCTATGGCAGTTGCGCCCGACGCGACGCGGCTGATAGCGCCCTTTCCGACGTTGATGTCCACACACGCAACTCGCCCGCCGACGATGCCACACACCTCCCGGCGGCCCACGGCGAGCGCCGTCGCACCATCGAGGTCGGGGACGGGCACCGGCGCCGTCGGGATGTGTTTGTTGTCCGACCCGTAGGTCCTGAACCGCTCCCCCCAACACATCGTCGCGCCGCTCGCCAACACCGCGCAGGTCGTCGTGCCCGACGTCGCGACCGTGCGGACGGGCTCGGCGAGCGATGCCCGCGCCCACGCGGCGCGGTAGTCGGGCTTGCCGTGCAGACAGGCGTCTTGCGCGTTGAACCCCGCACAGCCGAGGCGGCCCTGCTCGTCGAGGGTGTAGAGGAGGCCCCCACCGAGCACGAAGGAACGGGCGTCGCCCGGCACGACCGAAAAGAGCTTGTCGAACCCGTTGCTGCCCGCACAATGGAAGCCGGCCGCGTCGAGCACACAGACGGCGTCGTTGCCGATGCCCACGCCCCGCAACGCGCCCGTGGCGCCGGCGAACGTCCGCTCGGTCGGGGTCCCCTCTCCCTCGTCGCCCCAACAGGTGACCGGGTGGTTCCTGCGCGACACGCAGAACCGGACGTGACCGGAGCCGACGATCGCCGTGGCGTCGTCGATGCCGGGAACGCGGACCGGGACCGCGCTCGACGCCCGCTTCATGACGTCACCCCGTTCACCCCAGCACGCGACCTGCCCGTCCGCGAGCACCGCGCAGGTGCCTCCGCCCGCGATGGCGAGGGACACGGGGGCCGGGCCGGCAACAGTCGCCGCGGACGAAGGAGGATTCGCCGACATACAGGCTGAGATCACTGCGACCATGGACAGGCCCGTCGTTCTCATGGTGTCGCTCCTGCGGGAGGGGTCGGACGGCAGTCTATCTGCCCGGCGCGGAAGCGCCGCCCGCGTCCCAGCCTTCCACGGTGATGACGAGGTGCTCGTGGTCATTCTGGGTTGACCACGGGGTAGGGTCCGTTCCGCTTGGACTCGTTTCCCATCGGCGAACGGCGACTATCCGGAAGTGGTGAAGATGGTGGGGGCGGCGAGACTTGAACTCGCACTCCCTTACGGGAACTCGATTTTGAGCCGAGCGCGTCTACCATTCCGCCACGCCCCCGTGGCCCCGCTGCGGTAACGCATCTGCCGGGGCGGTGCCAGCCCTCGGGCGGTTACCGGCGCCGGATGTCCCTCCCCCAGACCCTCGCCGACCTCGTCGCCTTCCCCACCGTCTCGACCGAGCCGGTCACCCAACTCGCCGATTACCTCGCGGATCGTTGCGACGCGGCGGGGATGCGGATCGAGCGGTTTCACAGCTCGCCTGGCAAGTGCAACCTCGTCTGTTCGGCCGGTCCGGCGGGCACAGACGGCGTGATCCTCTCCGGCCACATGGACGTTGTGCCCGTGGTCGGCCAGCCCTGGACGAGCGACCCGTTCATCCTGACCCCCCGGGGCGATCGCCTCTACGGCCGCGGGTCGTGCGACATGAAAGCGTTCCTCGCCGCGATCGTTCACGCGTTGCCAAGTTTGCAGCTTCAACGCCTGGAGCGCGAGCTGATGCTGGTATTCACCTTCGACGAAGAGGTCGGCTGCCACGGCTCTCGTGAGCTTGCCGATGCGTTCCTGGAGGTGCAGCGCCCGGTGCCGACCGCCTGCCTGATCGGCGAACCCACCTCCATGTCGATCTTCCGGATGCACCCCGGCCACACGGCGGTCCGGGTCGTCTGTGTCGGCAAGGCCGCCCACTCGTCCAAGCCGGACCTTGGGCGGTCGGCCATCCTCGCGGCCGGCCGGGTGATCCGCGCGCTGGAGCTGCTCGCAGAAGAGTGGTCTCGACGCGTACAGTTCGCAGATCTGCTGGACCGGCCCTTCGTAGTCATGAACATCGGTACGATCCAGGGCGGCAACGCCATCAACATCGTCCCGGACCGGTGCGTGCTGGAGGTCGGCTTCCGCCCGCTCCCGGGCATGGACCCCGACGTGCTGATCGCCGAGCTGCGAGAGCGCGCGTTGGAGGCGGGCGCGGTCGATGTCAGCGCGCTGCGCACCACCCCCGCCATGTTGACCCCTGAGGGCACCGCGCTGGAGGGCATCCTTCGGGGTTTCGGCGCTACCCCCCGCCCCGGCGCCGCCGCGTTCGCTACCGATGGCGGTAACCTCCAAAAGCTGGGGGTTCAAACGCTCGTGTTCGGCCCCGGCAGCATCGACGTCGCGCATCAGGCGGACGAGTATGTTCCGCTCGGCGAGCTTCACGCCGCCGTGGATGTCGTTCAGGCGGTCGTTCACGCCCGGTGCCGCTAGCCAAACCGCCGCAGCATCGGCGCCTCGAACACCCGCATCGAGATCTCCGCCAGCACCCAGGTGATTCCGAGCGTCAGAGCCAGCCAGCCCACCCCATCCCACGCCGAATGCGCCCCCGCAGGGAGGAGCGGCCAAAGCACGGCCAGCACGCTCACGTGGAGCAGGTAGACCGCGTAGGACACCCGCCCCAACGCGCGGAGCGGCGCCCAGGACAGGGCTCGTTGGGCGATCCCACCCGTCCCGGCCAGGGAGGCGATGAACAACCCGGTCGCTGCCGGCGCCAGCGGGTAGCCGAGCGCGAGGAACCAGGCGGCGTCGGGCTGGATCGCGTCTGTCAGCGCCGCCACGAACAGCGCCCCCACCAGACCGAACGCGACGGCCAACGCCCGCGGAGGACTGCCGTTCCGCGCGCTCGGCGAACCTCGCTCGCGGCTCAGCGGTCTCTTTGCACCGTTCCTACCGGTGGAATGCGACGGTCCCGCGAAGACGCCGGGCCTGCCGCCTTCCACCTGGAACGGTGCGGTTGGGGGCCAGCCCGGCTCCGGGTCAAGTCCCTCCAGTGACTTAGAACGTCGCTGTTCGCGCAGCGCCAGGGCTGGCCCCCCTCCCCGAGCCTGCACCAACGCGACGAGGGCGCCGATCAACAGCCCGTCCAGCCGGCAGATGGTCAAGGTGTACGCGGTGAACTTCGAGACGGGATCCAGCAACGTGACCGCCAGCCTCAACGGCCCGCCGAGCACCAGCACGCCGAGGATCATCCGTTCGACGGCCGCGGGCGACCATCGCCGAACGATCGGTGCCCAGGCCAGGTAAAACTGCTCTTCGATGGCCACCGACCAGGTGATGGCCAACGGCATCCAGCCGAGCGCCCCGCCCCAGGCGATCGCCAGGTTGGAGAGGAACAACAGGTACGTCCACCCCGGGTACACGCGCAAGTCCCCGGCCATCGAGGGGGCGATCGCCAGGAGTCCACCGACCACCAGGAAGTAGAGCGGCAGGATCCTGGCCGCCCGGCGACGGTAGAACGGCAGGTAGTAGTCGGGTAGATCCCGCGTCGCGAGCAGGATCCGCGTGATGAGGAACCCGCTCAGCGTGAAGAAGACGTCCACGCCAAGCCAGCCGACCTCCGCGAGCCTCCCGAGCGGCGCGGGCAGCGCGAACGTGCCGAGGGGCAGCGCATGATGGGCGACCACCGCCAGGACCGCCAGCCCGCGCAGTCCGTCGAGGGCGGGGTAGCGCGCGAGCGGCGCGGCTATGGCGCTGCTGCGGGCGTGGGCGCCGCGATCTGCCAGTCCGCAGGCCACAACCACAGCGTCGCGCCCGGATTCCAAGCCACCGTCCGGGTACGCACATCGTAGATCTGGTCGAGGTCCGCTCCCGGCAGATCCCCGACGATCAGCCAATCATCGACCTGCTGGAGCCGCAGCGGCGAGACCTTCTCGGCGCCAGCGAGCTGTCGCCATGCCCCCGCCACCTTGATGAGGACCGGCCCGCCCGCTGCCTCTCCCTCGCCCTGCCCGTGGATCGGCCACGCGAGCTGCGGCTCGACCTTTGTGACCACCACCTGGTACGCGTCTGCAAGACTGGCTTCGCGCACCACGTTGAAGGTCTCGCCTTCGGCCAGCCAGTCGCCGTCGGGGTAGCTCTCCCCGGCGGAGAGCCGGTCGTGCGCCGGTCGGGCCTGGCCCGTGGGGTCCGCGACCCAAGCGCCGGACTTCAGGGTGAACCGCGCGACGCCGGTCCTTTCGTAGTTCGGGCCCTCCTCCCAGGTCACTTCGCCCTCGCCCCACGTCTGCTCTGCCCGAAGCGCGCCGTCGGCGCCCACGCTGAACTGGACCGTGACCGAGTCGGCGAGCGCAGCTTTCGGGTCGGGCGGGGGCGCGGGGGCGGCAACGGCGGCGCCGTCCAGGATCAGCGTGCCGTTGTCGGTCAGGAGCGCCCCGCGCGTGCGCGGAACCTCGATCCATTCGGGGCACGAGGGCAACGTCGCCACGGGCGTGGTCGTCAACGCCGGGATGGCGACGATGAACACCTCGCAGGTGCCGGGCCCCGGTCGCATCCCGAGCAGCACGGCCGCGGAGCCCGCGGGCATCGAGTCGGTCGGGGCGGTCTCGACGACGGGGGGCACGGTTGTGGTGTTCCCCCCGGGGGCGGCGATCTCCGGGGTGGCGGGGCTTGGGTTGGGCGCGAAGCGCTCGACCATTGCGGACGGATCGCAAGCGGCGACGAGGAGGAGGAGCATCGCGGGAAGCTAATCGGTGCGGAGCGGAGGGCCTCCGAAAATTCCATGAGCCTTCGGGAAGGATCGAGCTACATCAAGAAATGATCCCTGCGATCCTCCTGCTCTGCGCCTCCGCGGTCCTCGGATACCTGTCGATGGTGGACAGGATGTCGCCGCCCGCGATGCAAATCGTGGAGCTGGAGACGGCGATCGGCATTCCGCTTTGGGGGCCGGTCGGGGTGGTCGGGCTCGGGCTGTTGGTGTGGTCGTTGTGGCCCAAACCCCCGCCGCTCAAGGGGCACACGGAGACCAAAGAGCGGCAGCGAAAGCTTCGAGATCGCCCAGAGGAGCCGCTGGCGGAGGGGTGGCGGCCGACCTTGGACGCCCGGGCGCTGCGTCTGCCGATCGAGCCTCAGGGAAAGGTGAAGATCGACGAGGCGAAGGGCGTGCCCTACACCCTGGTGCTGCGGAACGCCACGCCCCAGCAGGCTCGCAGCCGGTACGCCATCTTCGCGGAGCTGCTCTCCAGCATGCCCACGCCGCCGGCCGCGCGGGTACGCATCGAGTCCAGCCCGGACATCGGAGGACCGATCCACAAGACGCTGGCCATCGAACTCGATAAGTTCTTCCCCGCGGATGCCTTTCAGGTGCTCTCCCGAAGTGATGGCGCCGACGTACGGTTTGAGCGCCCAGATCCGCGGTGGACCTCGGGCTGAGTCGTCGTCGGGCC
>CANKNP010000277.1 GCA_947483545.1 Deltaproteobacteria bacterium
CCCCTAACCGCACCGTTCCAGGTGGAAGGCGGCGGGCCCGGCGTCTTCGACGGACCGTCGCATTCCACCGGTAGGAACTGTGCAAAGGGACCGTCGATCCGGGCGCGAGGTTCGCCGAGCGCACGGATCGGCAGGCCGCTTCGCCAGGTCCGCAAGCACCTGGCCAACCTCCGGGCGCGGGCAGCGCATGGGGCGGCGAACTTTGCGCACAAGGTCCGGCTGATCGAGGCTGAGCTCGCCGACGCCGCGGGGCAAGTGGCCGAGGCCCAGCTGCTCTACGAAGAGGCGATCCAGCTCGCCCGGGCTTCAGGCATGCTGCAGGAGGAGGCGATGTGCCTGGAGTGGGCGTCGCAAGCTGCTGCGCGATTCGGGAACCATCGCCTCGCGGCGGATCTGGCACGAGAGGCGCGGTCAGCCTGGCAAGGGTGGGGCGCGTTCGCGCGGCTTCAACGCGAGGTGGAGCCGAGCGCCAGCTCGTCCGCCTCCAGCCTCGCGGTCACGGGAAACGTCGAGATGGCGTCTGTCGTCAAGGCCGCACGGGCGGTGTCGGGGCAGATCCAACTCCCGGACTTGCTGCGCACTTTGATGCGGATCATCCTGGAGAACGCGGGTGCCACCTGGGGGATGCTGGTGCTGACAGCGGAAGAGCCCATGCGGGTGGCGGCGACCGCAGCGGTCGAGCCCTCTGGCGAGATCTCCGTGCTCCTCCATGATCCGGGGCTGGGCCCCTCCCAGGTGCGGCCCGGTGTGGACGCGCTGGTGCGGGAGGTGGCGCGAACCCGTCGTCAGCGGGGGCGACCTGATGCGCTACGCGCTTCGCCGCGGGTTGGTCACCCTCGAAGGCTGAGCGCGGCCAGGGTGCCGGCGCGGTCGGCTTCCAGCGGGCGCCCGACATGGTACCCCTGCGCGTAGCCGCAGCCGAGGCTCCCCAGCAGCTCCAACTGCCGGGCCGACTCGACGCCTTCGGCGACTACGGCGAGGTCGCACGCGGAGGCCATCCGGAGGATCGCCTCGACAACGGCCGCCCGCCGCGGATCCTCGCAGACGTTCGCCAGGAAGCTGCGATCGATCTTGATCCCGTTCAGCGGGAGCTCATGAAGGCAGCTCACCGAAGAATACCCGGTTCCGAAGTCGTCCAGGTAGACCCGAACCCCCATGTCCGACAGACGCTTGAGGGCCTCGCGCGCCTCGGTGGGGTTTTCGAGGACGCCGCTCTCGGTGATCTCGATGATCAGTCGGCTCGGCGACCCTACGGTCTCCTCGATCACCCGGGCGATCACGTCGGGCAGCGCGGGGTCGATGAGCTGGCAACGGGAGAGGTTCACGTTCACGCTCAGGTGGGGAGCCTGCCACCGCACAAGCTGGGCGCCGGCCTCCTGCAGGCACCAGAGCCCCAGCGGGTGAATCAGACCGGTCTCCTCAGCGAGGGCGATCACGGGGAAGATCGGCGGATTCCCCGGCTTCGGGTCGCACCACCGCAGCAGCGCCTCAAAGCCCACCAGGGACCCGTCCGCGATCGCCACGACCGGCTGATAATGTAGGCAAAATCCACCGTTTTCAATCGCTGCCCGCAGATCCGTCTCCAGCTGAAGGCGCCCCGCCACCTCATCGTGCATTTCGCGACCGAACAGCACGTACCGTGAGCGCCCCGTCGCCTTCGCTCGGTACATGGCGGTGTCCGCGTCCCGGATGATGTCGTCGGCGGTGCGGGAGCCGTCGGCGAGCGCGATTCCAACGCTCGCTGTCACACGAAGCGACTGCCCGTTGATCACGAACGGCCTGGCGAGCGCCGAGAGCATGCGCTCGGCGACGGTGGTGGCATCGCGCTCCCCCTTCAGGTTCTCGAGCAGGACCAGAAACTCATCGCCGCCGAGGCGGGCGGAGGTCCCCTCGAAGGCGAGCTGGTCGCAGCCTCGCAGCGACGCCTGCAGGCGCTCCGCCGCCTCGATGAGCAGCAGATCTCCCCAGGCGTGGCCGTGCGTGTCGTTGACGAGCTTGAACCGGTCGAGATCGATGAGCACCACCGCGAACTGAGAGTCGGGCTGCTGCTTGCGGCGGGCGATGGCGCCCTCGAGGCGCTCTTCGAAGAGGATGCGGTTGGGCAGGCCTGTGAGCCGATCGTGGAGGAGCGCGGAGGTGATCTCCGCGGTCCGCTGGCGCACCAGCCGCTCCAACTCCACGGTATACGTCGCGAGGCTGCGCCGCAGGTGCCAACCCTCGCTCAGGGCGCTCGCGAGCTGCAAGACCTCTGCGGGGTCGAAGGGCTTTTTCAGGATGAGCACCCGCTCGGTGGGCCCGAGCCTGGCGTGGATCTGGGAGACGGTCGCCTCGGAGAACGCGGTGCAGATGACGACGGAGAGCTCCGGATCGCCAGCCAGGATGCGCGCTGTGGTCTCCAGGCCGTCCCAGCCCGGCGGCATCCGCATGTCCACAAAGGCCACTTGGAAGGGTCGGCCCGCAGCACGCGCGGCCGTCGCCGCAGCGAAGCCCTCCTCGCCTTGCGTCGCACATTCGACCAGGAACCGGGGGCTGGCGACCGCCAGGGCCTCGCCGAAGAGCGCCGCGTGCGCATCCGCCAACGCCGAGCCCTTGGCCCCCTCCAAGACGCGGCGAAAGTCGTCGTGGATACTTACGTTGTCGTCGATCACGAGGACCCGGCTGTGGTTCACTTCGCGGGTCATGCCAGCGCGGCCGGCGCAGGAACATCGAGCGCGAACGTGGCGCCACCGCCCAAACCCGCGCTCTCTGCCGTCAGCGTGCCGCCGAGCTCACGAGCCATGTTGGCAGCGCTGTGCAGCCCGATCCCGGTGCCGCCCGTGCGCGTCGTGTAGCCTGGAGCAAAGATCCTCACCATGTCCTCGTGCGCGATGCCAATGCCGTTATCTCGCACCGAGATCCGGAGGCGGCCCGGCTCGGGTCTGTAGACGTTGATCTCGACCTGCCCTCCCTCGGAGACGCAGTCCAGGGCGTTCTTCAACAGGTTCGAGAGGACTTGGAGAACAC
Source organism: Deltaproteobacteria bacterium (assembly GCA_947483545.1). The sequence goes on from CANKNP010000277.1 coordinate 3,004, forward strand.
GGTGGCGGTCGAGCTTGCACCGCACCTCGCACCCGCCGACGCGGCTCAGCCGCACGCGCCGTTGCTCGAAGGCCGCTGCGTGGATGCGCAAGGCGTCGGCGACCAGCTCGGTGCCTGTGACGTCCTCCCGCAGCCCCGCCATCCGACTCCGTGCCTCCTGGCTCGCCAGGATGTGGCGGATGTGGGTGACCCCCGCCGCGACCCGCTCCACATCGCGCGCCGTCCGCTCCCGGCCCGCTTCCAGATCTGCGGTCAGGGCGGTCAAGTAGGCCAGGACCCGATCCCCGTCCTTGGCCATGAACCCGCCGAGATCGGCCGCGTGCTGATCGAACAGCCGCTTCAGCTTTCCAACGTCCGACGCGGGCGTGGCCTGAACCTGCTCAGACAGCAGCCCGGTGGCCACCGTCACGCTCGTGAGCACGTTGCCCACGTTGTGCAGCATCTCGATGGCCACGGCGGCCTCTCCGGCGTGGTGCGCGCTGTCGAGCGCGGCCCTCTGGGAAGCGGCCAGCCGGGCGACCATGCCATCGAACTCTCGGGCCAGGACGCCCAGCTCATCCGAGCTGTCGAGGTCGAGGCGGGCCCGCAGGTCCCCGTCCGTGCCGACCCGCACGGCATGCGCCGTGAGCCGGGCCAGCGGCCGCACGACCGCCGCACGGAGGCCAAACCAGGTCGTGAACAACACGGCGATGGCGCCTGCCAGGCTCATCGCGGCCGCCACGCGCGCGGCCACGATGCCCTTCTGGCTGATGGTCCGGGGCAGGTCGGCGCGGAGCAGCAGCCCAGGCTGCCCAGAAAGGTCGGGCAACACAGTGTACCCGCGGATCAGCTCAGGATGATCGGTGTAGATCCGGCGCTGTTCCGGGGCAAGCGTGGGCAGGAGCGCGCGCTCAGCGGGGGGCAACGACGCGTCGGTGACCGCCCAGAGCTGCAAGGCGACCCGCGTTCGGTCCGCCAGCTCCGTGATCGCCTCCGCGTCGAGGACCCGCCCAGCAGGAGGATTTTGGAGCGGACCGACACGGGACCCCCGGGTCAGAGGGGAACATAGCCGCTGAGCTCCCCAATGACCCTTCCCCTCACGGAATCCCCCCCCACACCTCCCGCTCCCGCGCGACCAGCGTCCCGTCTGGCTTCAACGTGAACCACGCCCGAAACCCCGACTGTTTCTCCTGGCCGTACACGATGAAGTCCTGGCCCCCGTCCCCCCGGTCCACCGGGCCGAGCGCGTAGGGCACGGCGCAGATCCCCGTGGCGTCGTCCAGCAGGTGGCTGGACATCACGGCGTCGGCCGCGGCGTCCACGGTGGCGAGCGCCGCTTTGCAGTTGTTGCCCGTGCGAACGTCTTCCGGACCACCGTAGCGCCCCGCGCCGATGTCATCGCCGGTGGCGGTCACCAGCACGATGGGCGGGCCATGCGCCTGCCGGACCTTGATGATGCTCCGCACGTAGACGCCGCCCGGGCGCGCCGCATCCACGGAGGGCGCGCCGGACGTGCCCAGCACGGTCTTGAGCCGAATCCCGGCGCGCTCGACCAGGGCGGCCGGCACGGTCGGCGGCCGTGGCGGTGCCGGAATATCCGCGTCCACCCGCCATAGCGGGCCGGCTTGTCCTACCAGCGTCGTGCCCCCCGGACCCGGGGTCGGCGTGCGCGACACCGTACCGTCTGCGCCCCACACCCGGACCGACGCTCCGACGACGCCGTCAACGACCGCGTTCGGCCCGCTGGTGTAGACCCCCTGATGGGGCTCGCCCGTGCAGCCGGTGATCGTCAGCGCGAACCACAGAAACGGCGGGCGCAACGGAGGCGCTCTACACCAGCCGAATCCGGTAGCTGTTGCCTGCGCCGCCGGTGTCCTTCTTCTTGAAGTCGAGGCCGGCCTGCGCCTTCACCATCCACTCCTTGAAGACCTCGTTGTCCGGTTCGAAGGTCATCGCGAACTGGATCTGCATCTTGCAGCCGGTAAAGTCCTTGGCCTCCCAGCACTGCAGCGCCATCTTCCAGTATTTTTCACCCTTGGGCGTACGTGCGGCCTTGGCCGGATCCTTGGCAGCCTCGGCGGCCCGCGTCGCCTCTTCGGCTTCGTTGGTCTGGCCTGCGTTCATCGAGTTGTCGTAGGCCGCGCGGCCGTCCGGATCCCGAAGCAGCTTGTACGCCTCGTTCACGGCCTTGTAGACCTCGTTGGCCTTGGCCTTCAGGTCTGGCGTCGCGCCCGCGGCGACCCGGTCGGGGTGCAGCCGCCGGCTCTCATTGCGGAACGCGGCGTCCACCTCGTCCTGGGCGCAGCTTGGCTTCAAGCCCAGCAATTGGTAGTGGTTGAGCTCGCCGATGAGCTCGTGGATGGCTTCGACTTCGAAGCGGGTGCGTAGTCGGGCGTCCATGGTTTACGTCTCCTATGCCGGGGTGAGGTCGTCGGTCTTGCCGAACTGGGCTTTCTGCACTTCCTCGGGGGACATTCCGCCGCGTGCTTCGATGCGGATGCTCGCCTCTTTGGCGTTCTGCGAGTCTACGGCGCGCACTTGCACGATGCCATCCGCGTCAATGCTGAACGTTACCCGAACGCGGACCTGGCCGCGCGGCATGGGCGGCACGTCGAGCACGAACTGGCCAAGAAGCTCGTTCATGTCGGCCTGGCGGCCTTCGCCCTGGTACACGGCGATGCGCACCTCGGCCTGCTGGTCCACCGCGGTGTGGAAGACCTTGGAGGCCTCGGTCGGGATCGGCGTGTTGTGGGGGATCAACACATCACAGTGGCCGCCCATCGTGCGGATCGAGAGCGACTGGGGCGTGACGTCGAGGAGCACGCTCGGCGCCATGCTGTCGTCCGTCGAGGTGAGCGTGTGTGCCTGGATCGCCGCGCCGATAGCGACCGCTTCGTCTGGGTTGACGGAGGTGTCGGGCATCCGGCCGAACAGGTGCTGCGCGGCCTCCCGGACCAAAGGGTAGCGGGTCATGCCGCCGACGAGCAAGACGGCATCGATGTGCCGCATGTTCATCTTGGCCGTTTTCAGCGTCTCTTCGCAGATGCCGAGGGTGCGTTGCACCAGCGGGAGCACCCAGCGAGCGTAGGTGTGCCGGTCCAGCTTGTAGCTGAACGCGTGATCGACGCCCTGCACGGTGCGCCAGGCGCTCGGCAGATCGATCATCACCTCGTCCGTGTCGGACAGCGCGATCTTCGCCATCTCCGCCGCTTCCCGCATCCGCATCCGCACGGTGCGGTTGTCGGCGAAGCTCTGTTTGACCTGGATCTCAAAAAGCCGCGTGAGCTCGTCGGCCGCGAGGAGGTCGAAGTCGTCGCCCCCGAGCAGGGTGTCCCCTGCCGTGGCGATGACCTCGTAAAGGTCCCCATCCACGCGCAGGATCGACACGTCAAAAGTGCCGCCGCCAAGGTCGTAGACGACGATGCGCTTCTTCTGCGAGCGGGTGTACCCGTAGGCGAGCGCAGCCGCCGTCGGCTCGTTCAAGATCCGCAGGCACTCCATCCCCGCGATCTGCGAGGCGTCCCGCGTGGCCTGACGCTGCGGGTCGTTGAAGTACGCGGGCACGGTGATGACCGCCTTGTCCACGGTCTCCCCAAGCTGTGCTTCGGCCAGGCGCTTCATGTGCGCGAGGACGTGGGCCGAGATCTCCTCGGGCGCGTAGCCCTTGCCGTGAACGCGAAAGCGAGCGTCGCCGTTGTCGCCTCGGAACACGCCAAAGGCGCTCCGGGACTTCATACGTTGAACCTCTGGATCCTCGAACCGGCGCCCGATCAGGCGCTTGGCGGAGGTGACCGTGCCCTCGGGCGAGTGCATGAGCTGCTTGCGCGCGCGGTGGCCGACCACCACGCTGCGGGAGCCGAACGCCACCACAGACGGCTGGGTTCGCCGCCTCTCGGCGTCCTGACAGACGATGACCTCCCCGTTTCGCACGCAGGCGACGCAGGAGTTTGAGGTACCAAGATCAATGCCAACGGCGAGGCCCATGTGGGACACCTCCAACGCGCATGTATCTCACAGCCCGAGCATTGGGGCTCGCTCAGCGCGGGTACGGCCCGCAAACCAACCCGGAGCGCCGAGGGCCCGCGCTGCTCCTTGCTGGGCGGGGGGAGGACACGTCCTCCCCCCGCGCCGGCCGCGACACGCGGCCTCCCCCCTCCTCGCGGCCTGACGGGCCGCGGGGGTGCCTTTCGAGGTCTCCGCCGGGTCCC
>CANKNP010000278.1 GCA_947483545.1 Deltaproteobacteria bacterium
GCGGGGGAAGGGAAATCCTGGCTCTGGTTGGGGCTTTTTGGGCTCGGTGGACTTCGCCGCCGGACGGGCCGGCCAGCCACCGGAGCGTACGCGCGTTAACCGCACGGGTCGGGAGCAACGGTGGAGCCTCTTCTTGGTCTCGCGTGTGTCGGATCCGGCCTCTGTTGCCTCCTGACGCTGGTGGTCGTCGCGGTGATCCTCGTCGTACGCAGCATGGCGAAGCGGCCTGCCGCGGCGGGCGAGGTCGCGGGCATCGCGCCGGCCCCTCGCACCGGCCAGGTGGTCTCGGCGTCGATGACCCGCCTCGAAGACGTCGAAGACGGCGAAGGCGCGACCATGGTCATGGGCCGGTCGCCGCCGCCTCCGTCTGCTGGGTCACCAGCCGGGCGAGTCCCTGGCCTCGGTGGATCGCCAGGGAGCGGAAACGGCCCTAAATAGCAGGCTCCAAGGAGTGATCAATGGGCCTTAAACGTACCCCCCTCTTTTCGGCCTGCGGGGCGGCGGGAGCGGTGTTCGAGAGCTGGTCGGGCGCGCTTGTGCCCGAGCGCTACGTCTCGGCGGATGCCGAGCACTCGGCGTTCCGTGATGGCGCCGCCCTGTCGGATCAGTCCTTCGAGGCTGTCTTTTCCCTCAGTGGGGCGGACGCGCGACGGTTCTGCAACGGCATGTTCACCAACAATATACGTGGCTTGAAGCCTGGTTTCGGCAACAGCAACGCCATGGTGGACGACAAAGCACGAATCCAGGGCCTGCTCGACCTCTTGTGCACCGACGATCAGAGCTTCCTCGCGCTGCTCGACGGGGTGAGCCCAGAGATTTTCTCCACACGCTACGCCCGCTACATCATCTTCGACGACGTGGAGATGGAAGACCTGAGCGAAGAGCTCGGGCGCATCTCGCTCCAGGGCCCCGGGAGCGGGGCGGTGCTCAGCCGCGCGGGCCTGCCCGTGCCGGACGGGGAGGGGAAGCACATCAGCCTTGAAGGCGGACAGCTTCGGGTGTATGGCCGGAGCCGATGTCGGGCCGGGGGCTACGAACTCCTGGTCCCGCGGGCCGAGCTGGTGACCGTGTGGGAGCTCTTACGGAGCGCCGGGGCGACCCCCGCGGGCACCGGGGCGCAGGAGGTGGCGCGGATCGAGGCGGGGCTCGCACGGTGGCCGGTGGACATGGGCGAGCGAGCGCTGCCTCACGAGATGCGGCTGGTGGAGCGATGTTCCTCCTTCGACAAGGGTTGTTACATCGGCCAGGAGGTGATCAACCGGATCGACGTGATGGGGCAGGTCGCCAAGAAGCTGTGGGGGTTGACGCTCCACGAAGACGCCATCCCGCCGGCGGGCGCCGAGGTGACGCAAGAGGGCACCGTGGTCGGCACGGTCGCCTCGGGCGCGCGCGAAGGGTCGCGGGCACGCTGCCTGGCCGTTCTCAGAAAATCCGCGTGGATCGCTGGCTCCCAGGTCAGCGTGACGGCGGGCGACCGCAGCGTCCTCGCGACCGTGTCCGACCTGCCCTTCGGGGACTGAGCCGCCGACATGGCGGCTTGGAGCGGCAAGGGCTACCCTTGACCAGCGCCCCTGCCGGGGCGGGAGGGGCCATGCGCACCAATACTTCGTCCAATGTGACTTGCCTCATGCTGCCCCTCGCGCTCGGCGTAGGAGCCTGCGGCGGGAGCTACGCGGACCACCGCGACTCCTGGGGCTACTACTCGCCCTCGGCGCCGCAGGACGACGGTGGCGAAGACGCGAGCACGAGCGAAACCGAGCCCGAAGACGAAGAGGACAGCCTCCGCTTCAACCCGGCGACCACCCCCAAGTACATCTTCGTCGCAAACCCCGACCGCGACACGCTCACCCGCATCGCGGTGCCCTCCTTGTCCGTGCTGACCGCCGCGGTCGACGCGATGCCCCTGCAAGTGGCCACCACCCCCGACGGCGCCTATGCCCTCACCCTCAACGTCTCCGCCTCGACATTGAGCCGGGTTGAAGCCGAGACCATGGCGGTCACCACCATCGGCGTGCGCCCCCACCTCAACCGGATGGACGTGTCCGACGACGGAGAGTGGGTGTTCTGCTGGTTCGACCCGGACGCCGAAGGGGCGGACATCGCCGAGGGGGTGCAGAGCTACACCGAAGCGAGCCTCATCCACATCCCCACCGCGGCGTCCACGGCGTTGACCGTGGGTAAAGCTCCTCAAGGGGTGAGCTGGACGGTCGGCGGCGCGCTCGCAGTGGTGCTGAGCGAAGCCGAGCTCACGGTGTTGACCCTCGGCCCCAGCCCGACCTCCACCTGGTACGCGCTCGAGCCAGACGATCTGAGTCCGCCCACCGCCGAGGAGCTGGTGCTCTCCCCCGACGGCGCCTACGCCTTCGTCCGGCGCTTCGGCGACGTCGGCCTGCTCCACGTGCGGCTCGCCGACGGCGAGGTCAGCGAGCTCGGCCTGGGCGCCAACCCCACCGACATGGACGTGAGCCCCGATGGCGACGCCCTCATGGTGGTCGCTCGCGACGAACAGCTCCTCTTCACCATCGATTTCGCCGATCCCACCGCGATACCTGCCACCGTCGCCCTGCCAGAGCGCTTCGGCTCCCTCACCTTTGCCGACGAGATCGGGGTCCTCTACACCAACGCCTCTCGGCTGCCGCGGATCGCCTTCTGGGACCCCGCCGACAACGATATTGTCCAGCGGGAGCTGGTCAAACCGGTGCAGACCGTGGGGGTGAGCGCCGACGGTGCGAGCCTCTTGATCTTCCACACCGAAGACGACGCGAGCGACGCGGATCGCGACAGCCCGTTCTACGGAGAGTGGGCGATGACCGCCTACGATCTGGTGGGACAGCGGCAGAGCCCGCTCCTTCTGAGCGCGGAGCCGGCGGAGTACGCGATCAGCGACGGAGGCTGGGGTTTCTTCAGTCTGACGGACCTGCCCTTCTTGGAGGCGATCAACCTCGACACCCTGCTGTACGAAGAGATCGCGCTGAAATCCAACCCGGTACACGTCGGCGTGTTGCCCGGCACCGACATCGGCTACGCCAGCCAGGAGCACGACCTCGGCCGGATCTCCTTCTACGACGCCGACTCCGGCGAGATCGACACCGTCACCGGCTTTGAGCTCAACGCGGCGATCGAGGTGTCTGAGTGAGCGACACGGTCACGTCCGGCTTGTGGACCCAGTTCCGCCGCCTCTTCACCGGCACGGTGGTGGAGCTCCTTCAGGAGCGGGGCTTTGAGACACGGAAGCTTCGTGTTGACTTTTCGGCCGACAGTCGCTTCCAGGTGCCCCGCCTCGACAACTACATGCGTTTTGTAGGGGTCGCCAGCTCTGAGCTGGAGCGTGTTCCCACCGCGTCGGAGCTGGCGCAGCTACGGCGCGACCTGGAGACCGCGTGGCCCGGCCTGGTCGCGTGCTTGGACATCCCCCTGGGCGACCGGCTGACAGTCGACCGGGTGCGGGTCGAGGCCGTGTTGGAAGGGCAGACCCTGAAGATCCGCTTCGACCTCGTCGCGGACTGAGCCCAGGCGCGGATCGGGCAGCAGCGCCGCTGGACTTTTCGGATTACCCGCCGGCGGGAGGTATCGATGCCACGCTTCGGCACCGACGGCATTCGCGGGGTGGCCAACGAGGTGGTCACGCCAGAGCTGGCGTTGGCCCTGGGCCGAGCCGCAGTTGCAGTCATGGGGCCTCGGGTGGCGATCGCGCGGGACACCCGGCTCTCCGGTCCGATGATCGAAGCCGCATTGATCGCGGGGATCTGCTCGGCGGGGGGCGACGCGGTGCGCTGCGGGGTCTTGCCTACCCCCGGCCTGTCCGCGGTGCTGGCGGCGTCTCCTAACGATCTCGACGGCGGCATCATGATCACCGCCTCACACAACCCCCCGGGCGACAACGGCCTGAAGGCCCTCGGGCGGGGTGGCGCGAAGCTCGATGGGGGCTCCCTCGATCGGCTCGCGTCCGCGCTTGATGATCCCCCTCCAAACGGGAGGATCGGCGCCATTCGGGACCTCGCGGAGCCCGTCGGAGTGTGGCTGAGCGCGGTACGACGCGCCGGACCCGGAGGAGGCGTCCCGTGGCTGCAGGGACGAAAAGTGGTGTTAGACGCTGGAAATGGCGCAGGCGGCGTGGGGGCCGACGCGCTCCTGGAGTCCCTGGGCGCCACCGTGGTGGCGATAGGTCACGGGACCGGCGAGCTCATCAACGTCGGTGCCGGCGCGATGAGCCCGGGGGCGATGGTGGCGGCCGTACGCCGACATCGGGCTGACGTCGGCATCGCCCTCGACGGGGACGCCGATCGGGTGGTGCTCGCGGACGCGGGCGGAGAGCTGCTCGACGGCGACGACCTCCTCTGGTTGTGCGCGGACGGTCCGACGGTGGTCGGCACGGTGATGTGTAACGGCGGTCTTGAAGAGAGCCTTTCGCGACGTGGAATCCGGCTGATCCGCACCAAGGTGGGTGACGCCCATGTCGCGGCGGCGATGCGGAGCCATCACGCCAACCTGGGTGGCGAACCTTCCGGTCACGTGCTGTTCTCGGACGGCTTGCCGACCTCCGATGGGCTCCTGACCGCCTTACGCGCCATCTACCCCGATCCTCGCGCGCTACGCAGCCGCCTCGCGGGTTTCGAGCGGCGCGCGGTTGCAACAGCCGCGGTCGCGGTGCCCGCCGAAGCCGTCGCACGTTGTACCTTTGAGATCGCGGAGCTCGAAGAGCAGGGCGCCCGCGTGGTCGTACGCGCGAGCGGCACCGAGCCGGTGGTTCGGGTGCTGGTCGAGCACCACGACCCCACGACGGCGCGTCACGGAGTCGAGCGGTTATGCGCGCTTCTGAAAGGGGCCGGCTGATGGAACGACGTTTAGGGGTCAACGTGGACCACGTAGCCACCCTCCGACAGGCCCGCCGCGCCGCCTACCCCGACCCGCTCGCCGCGGCGTTGGAGGCCGAACGAGCGGGAGCCGCGCAGATCACCATCCACCTGCGCGGGGACCGGCGCCACATCCAGGACCATGACCTCCGGCGCATCCGAGAGTCCGCCCAGACCCTGCTCAACGTAGAGTGCGCCACTACCGACGAGATGATCGGCATCATGCTGCGTGAGCGCCCGCATCGGGTGACCCTGGTCCCCGAGCGGCCGGGCGAGGTCAGCACCGAGGGGGGGCTGGACGTGGTGAGCGCTCGTGTCGCGGTGGCCGAGGCCGCCTCACGGCTCTCGGTCGCGGGCATCGGGGTGTCCCTGTTCATCGACCCTGACCCGGCCCAGGTGGCCGCCTCGGTGATGCCGGGCGTCGACATGATCGAGCTCAACACTGCCGCCTACGCCGAGCGTGATGAGCCGGGCGCGCTCAACCGGCTCGTCAACGCGTGCCGCGTGGGGCGCGAGGCCGGCCTGGCAGTAGCGGCAGGGCACGGCTTGAACCTGCACAACCTCCGGGCCCTCGTGCTCGCTGCCCCGGACATCGAAGAGTACAACATCGGCCACGCGCTGATCAGCGACGCCGTGTTTCTCGGACTCACCGGATCAATCCGGCGCTATTCGGAGCTGCTCGCGTGAGCTCCCCGCTCCCGGTCTCCCGCGCGGGGGTGATTCGGGCGCTGGATCGGCAGCTCATCGAGAACGGCGGCGTGCCCGACGCTCTGCTGATGGAGCATGCCGGGCACCTCGTCGCGCAGGCGTTGCTCCGACGTTGGGGGCCGCAGAAGACCGTGGTGCTCTGTGGGCCGGGCAACAACGGCGGTGACGGCTACGTCATCGCTCGGCACCTCAAGATCGCCGGCGCCGCGGTCACCGCGCGCGCCTGTTTTCCGCCGGGCACCCCCTCGGCCGCGCTCCACCACACCATCGCCTGCCGCCTCGGCCTGGTCGCCGACGCCGACCTGGGCGATGCGACGCTGATCGTCGATGCCCTCTTTGGCACGGGCCAGCGGGCGCCGCTCGAGCTGCCTGAGATTCCTGGCCTCGATGGCGCGAGAGAGCGCGGTGTCCCGCTGGTGGCGGTAGACGTGCCCACCGGCATCGACGCGGACACCGGGGTCCGGCTCGGGGCCTTTCCCGACCCCGACTACATCGTCACTATCGGCCGTCTCAAACCCTTCCTCTTCACCCGTTCTATCCCCTTCGAGCTCTGCGACATCGGCCTCGCCCGCGCCGGCGGCCCGTGGTCGCCCTCGGCCCTGTCCGAAGCGCCCGAACAACGTGCGGAAGCGCTGTGGATCGACCGACTCGCCGTGCGCCCCTTCGCCGCCACCGACCACAAATGGAGCCGCGGACACGTCGGCGTGCTCGCGGGGAGCGCAGAGAAGGCGGGCGCCGCGGTGCTCGTTTGCCTGGGGGCGCTCCGCGGGGGGGCCGGCCTCGTGACCCTCCACACTCCGCGCGAAGCCTGGGCCCGACTCGGTGCGCTGCCGCCCGAGATCATGGTTGAACCCGTAGAGTCCATCGCGGGGGCACGCGCGGACGCGCTGGTGGTGGGGCCCGGGCTGGGCCGGGTGGAGGACGAACGCGTGCGCCGGATCTGGGCGGAGGATCGACGACCGATGCTGGTCGACGCCGATGGTTTGAGGGCGTTGGACCTCAGGTTGGCGCCCGGCGGGCCGCGCGGTCTGACCCCACACGCAGGTGAGGCGGCGGCGCTCCTCGGGCGCCCCTGGGCCGAGCTGGAGACGGACCGGTTTGCGACAGCGGCGGCGCTCGGGCGGATCGCGCCGAGCCTCTACAAAGGGGTCTGCCCGATCATCGCTGGGGTCGGAGCGCCGGGGGAGCCGGGGCGCTGGGTGCTTTCGGGCGGGGTGCCGACGCTGGGAGTGGGCGGCAGCGGTGATGTGCTCGCTGGGCTCATCGGAGCCTTGTTCGCCCGACATCGACCGAGCGACGCGGCTGGGACGACCCGTTGCCTGCTCGAGGGCGCCTGGATCCACCTGGAGGCCGGGCGACGGGCGGGCCCACCGGGAGTCGGGGCGCGGGAGATCGCGGACCAATTTCCGGCGGTGATCGCCGGCGCTTCGTAGCGCCGGCCCCGCGCGGCGAGGCCGAGGGCCACGGTGCCCCCCTGAATGGACGGGTCGCCCGCCTCCGCCTACCCGGGGTGCCGGGCACGGGGTTAGGCAC
>CANKNP010000279.1 GCA_947483545.1 Deltaproteobacteria bacterium
GGGCCGGGATTGTCCACGAACCCCCCTCCGCCCTTGGGGACCTCCCCCCGGTGGGGGAGGGGGGACACTGCCGTCATCCTGACCCCCGTTGGGGGGCGCCCGGGGGGGCCCGCCAGGAGTTCCGCGGCGTTCCCCGGCCCGCGACGACGGCCCCGGAGGGGAAGCGAGCCGCCCCCTTTCTGATTACCCCCGCGCATGTCCCACGCCATCGTGATCGCCGCCCACGGGGGGCCCGAGGTTCTCCGCTGGAAGGACCTCCCCGCGGCGCCCGTCGGCCCCGGGGAGGTCCGTGTCCGCGTCACCCACGTCGCGCTCAACCACCTGGACACCTGGGTCCGCCGCGGCGTGCCTGGCCACGATTTTGGGCTCCCCCGCATCCCAGGCAGCGATGTTGCGGGGATTGTAAAGGATGAAGGCGGAGAGCGCCGGGTTGTGCTCCATCCTTCGTGGGGCTGCGGGACATGCGCTCGCTGCCTCGCGGGTCAGCAGAACCGCTGCGGGAACTTCCGCCTCCGGGGCGAGAACACCGATGGTGGGCTGCGAACCGAGGTGGTCGTGCCGGCCTGGCAGTGCCTCCCCGTGCCGGCGCACCTAAGCCTCGCGCAGGCTGCGTCCCTGCCGCTCACGCTGCTGACCGCATGGCACATGTTGGTGGTGCGCGCGGGGCTGCAGCGCGGCGAACGGGTGTTGGTCCAGGCCGGGGCGAGCGGCGTCGGCGTGATGGCCATCCAGGTCGCGAAATTGTACGGCTGCGAAGTTCACGCTACCGCCGGCACCCCTGCGCGGCGAGAGCACCTCAGTGGCCTGGGCGCGACGCCTTGGGCCTACGATCAGGTCGGTAGCAAGGCGGGCGTGCGGGACGTGGACGTGGTCTGTGAGAGCGTGGGCGCCGACACCTGGGAGGGCAGCGTGCGGGCGCTCAAATGGGGCGGTCGGCTCGTGATCTGCGGTGCCACAAGCGGTGCCGAAGGCAAGATCAACCTCCGAGCGCTGTTCTTCAAGCAGCTCAGCCTGCTCGGATCGACCATGGGGACTTCCTCCGACATGCTGGCGGCCTGGGCTGCCGTGCAGGCCGGCGCGGTGCGACCCATTGTCCATGCGGTCTTGCCGCTCGCCGAGCTTGCCGAGGGACACGCGATGTTGGAGCGCCGCGAAGCTTTTGGAAAAGTGGTGATCGAGATGCCGACGTGATCCCCTGGCAGCCTGGCTACCGGGCCGATGGTGCCCTCCCCCGCTGGACCGAAGGCCCGGGCGCGGGGGGCATGTGGAAGGAGGCGCCGGAAGACTTCGTCGTGGAGGAGCTGCCGTTGGCCGAGCCGACCGGCGAAGGCGAGCACCAGTGGTTTCGAATCGAGAAGGTGGGCAGGACGACGCTCGATGTCGTCCAGGCGCTCGGGCGCGCCGCAGGGGTGAGCCCAGACGCGGTCGGCTACGCGGGCATGAAGGACCGGTACGCGAAGACGACGCAGGAATTCACGGTCCAGCTCGGTAAGCCCATCGAGGTGCTCGATGGCTACACGATCCTGGCCGTGTCACGGACCCGGAAGCGGCTTCGGGTCGGCCAGCTCGCAGGGAATCGGTTCGCGCTGCGGATCCGGGGGGGAGATCTGGCCCGGGCGGCGGAGCGATGCGCCGCGCTGAAGGCTTCGTGCATGCCCAACTACTACGGGGTGCAGCGGGTCGGCGGGGAGGCGCCGCTCCAGGGCGAGGCGATCCTGCGGGGGGGGGGCCCGCGGCTGGTCTACAACCAGCTGAAGTTTACGTTGTCGGCGTATCAAAGCGTGCTGTTCAATCGCGTGCTCTCGCGGCGTGGGCGAGCGCGGTTGGAGGGGGACCTGGAGGTCGCGGGCGTGCCCACCGGCCCGATGTTCGGCCCGACGATGCCCTGGCCTACCGGGGCGGCGGCCGCGCTGGAGCGGGAGATCCTGGCTGCGGCGGACCTACCCGAGCACTGCTGGTCCCGCTTTCCGAAGCTCACCCAGGGGGCGCGTCGTGCGCTCTGGGTGCCCGTCGATCCCGTCGTCGAGGCCGATCCCGACGGCTCCTTCTGGATCCGGTTCTCTTTGCCCGCCGGCAGCTACGCCACCGTCCTCCTGGAGGAGATTCTATGATTACCATCGTCAAACCTGGCGAGCGCTTGCGCCTCGCAGACGTGCAGACCGATTCCAAGGCCGGGTACGCGGGCAAGGACGACCCGCGCGCCGTCTCGGACCTGGCCAGCGACATCGCGCGGCTGGTCGAGCTGCAGGATCGGCTGATGGCGGAGGGGAAACAGTCCCTGCTCGTCGTGCTGCAGGCGCTGGACGCGGCGGGCAAGGACGGAGTGCTGAAAAAGGTCGCTGGACCCTTGGACTCCCGTGGGGTGTTCGCGTGGAGCTTCAAAGCGCCTGCGGGCGAAGAGACCACGCGGGACTACCTGTGGCGGGTCCACACCCGCTGCCCCCGGAAGGGCGAGATCGCGTTCTTCAACCGGTCGCATTACGAAGATGTGCTGGCCGTACGGGTGCTGGATCTCGTGCCCAAAGAGCGATGGGAGCGGCGGTTCGCTCACATTCGCAACTTCGAGGCGATGCTCGGCGACGAAGGCACGAAGGTGGTGAAGATCTACCTGCACATCTCGAAGGATGAGCAACGGGAGCGTTTGCAGGAGCGCCTGGACATCCCTGAAAAGAACTGGAAGTTCGATCCCAAAGACCTCGCGACCCGGGCGAAGTGGGACGAATATCGGTCGGCGTACGAGGACGCGTTTCAGGAGACGAGCACAGAGGAGGCCCCCTGGCATGTCGTGCCGGCCGATCGCAAGTGGGTGCGCGATCTGCTCGTGGCCCGGCTGCTCGTGGAGACGTTGGAGGCGATGAACCCGCAATACCCGAAGCCGACCTACGACCCGGCGGCGATCCGGATCGACCCGTGATCCTCTTCACTTCCGCCGTCGCCCAAGAGCTGGGGGATCTCCCCGGAAAGCCCGTGGGTATCGGCCTTTGCGACGCGATGCTGGGCACCGCAGCGCTGCTTCGTCAGCGGCGGCCTGCGTTGCTGGTGTTCGTCGGCACCGCAGGGGCTTTTCCGGGCGGACCAGCCATCGGCGCCGTGGTGCAGGCCGGCACGGTGATCCTCGGCGATGCGGCGCTCATGTTGGGCCTTGGCTACAGCCCGATGCACCCCGAGCTCCTCGCGACCCCGCCGCTCCCCGGCATTCCCTCGGTGGTGGTGCTGACGCAGCTCGCCATCACCACCGATCCGGGGCTCGCCGCTCGATGCGGCGCCCTCGCGCAGGTCGAGAACATGGAGGCCTACGGCGTGGCCCGCGCGTGCGCCCGAGCGGGTGTGCCCTGGGCGTGTGTGCTGGGCGTGACCAACCACGTCGGCCCGAACGCCCATGCCGAGTGGCTCGCGAACCGTGCGGCAGCGGAGGAGCGGGCGAGGTCGTCTGCCCGTCATGCAGCGCAGGTTCCCCCGCGCCGCGAGCTTACCGGTTAGCGGCGCGCCAACCCTCGGAGTCCCGGATGTTCGTGCTGCTCTCCCTCGTCGGATGCCTTTCCGCTGAGAGTTTTGATGATCAATTCGCCGGAGCGGAGTGCGCGCTCGTCTACGAGTGCGACAAGGCCGCGTTCGAGAGCAACTACGACGATGTGGGCGAGTGCCAGGAGGACTTCGTGGATTATACCGAGGAGTACTACGACTGCTACCTCGAGAATTGCGAGTTTGACGCAGGGGAGGCCAGCGATTGCCTGAACGCGATCAACACCTCCGACTGTGAGGCCTACGCGGACGGCGACTACTTATCGGACTGTGACTACGCCGACATCTTCGACGATTGCGACGACTCGGATCTGAGCGAGTGCCTGCTCGACGCACTATTCTAGGCGCCATGCGGTCCCTCTTCCTGCTGCTCGCTGCCTCTGGCGGCCTTTGGCTCGGGGGGTGCGCGTCCGCGGTCACCTTTGGGGAGGAGCTGAACAAGGCGACCTGCGAGCGGCAATACGAGTGCGCGCAGGGCGCGTTTGACATGTTGTACGGCGATGTTGGCGAGTGCCGCGACGCGTTGGACGAGGCCCAAGGCGCCTATTTTGCGTGTCAGCTGGTGAGCTGTTCGTTCGACGCCTCCCACGCCAACCAATGCCTGCATGACGTCAACACCGCCGCTTGTGAGCACATTGTTGATGGCTCCGCTTGGGTCGTGTGCGACGAGGTGTTCGTGGACTGTGATGAGGACGCGCTCGCCGACTGCCTGGAGGAGTGACGATGCCGGACCCCCACGGGCCCGACGCCGCCCAGCTCGGCATCGCGTCACGAAAATCGGATCACATCGCCCTTTGCATCGACGGCGACGTCGGGTTTCGCCAGCAGACTACGCTGCTGGAGCAGGTCCAGCTGGTCCATGACGCGCTGCCCGAGCTCTCGCTGGATCACATCGACCTCTCCGCGCGGTTCGTCGGGAAGTCCCTGCGCGCACCGCTGATTATCGCGGCGATGACGGGCGGTACCCCTGAAGCGGCCAGGATCAACGCAGATCTTGCGAGGGCAGCGGAGTCGTTCGGGATCGGGTTTGCGTTTGGGAGCCAGCGCCCCCTGCTCCTGCGGGACATCCGCGACGGGTATTTTGTGCGGGACCGCGCGCCCACCGCGTTGATCCTTGGGAACATCGGAGTTGTACAGGCACGGGAGACCCCGACGGCACGGCTCCGCGAGCTGGTCGTGGAGACGGGCTGCGATGCGCTCTGCGTGCATCTCAACCCCGCGATGGAGGTCGTTCAGCCGGGCGGCGACCGCGATTTTCGCGGCGGGGCAGAGACGCTGCGGCGGCTCGTCGGCGAGCTTGGCGTACCGCTGATCGTCAAGGAGACGGGGTGTGGCCTGTCTCGCGGTCTCGGGCAGCGGCTCGTCGGGTTGGGTGTCCGGCATGTGGACACCTCTGGCGCCGGTGGCACCTCCTGGGTCGCCGTGGAGACCGCCCGCGCTTCTGCCGGGCAGCGTGCGCTGGGCGAGCGTTTTCGCGACTGGGGCATCCCGACCGCGGCCAGCGTGCTCCAACTCCAGGGGTTGGGCCTGGAGATCTGTGCGACCGGTGGGATTCGGCACGGGCTCGACGTTGCGAGCGCCCTCGCGCTCGGCGCGACTGTGGCGGGGATCGCTCGGCCTTTTCTACAGGCGCACGCTCGGGGTGAGCTGCACGAGGCCATTTCTGCCGTCGTGGAGGAGCTTCGGGTGGTCTGCCTCTTGACCGGCGCCGGCGCTGTTGGGGAGCTCGCCCAGGTTCCGCGCGTCCTCGGCGGGGACCTGCGCGCGTGGCAGCCGTCCTTTGCGCCTCCGGTGCGCCCGCCCTCCGCTGCGTTGCCCGTCGATCCGGGCTAAGCGCACCCGATGCGCTGGCAAACGATCCTCCGACTCACCATCGTCGCGACGGTCGCCCTGGGCGCCGTCCTGTTCACGGTTCAGAACAGCTCCCGCACGACCGGCCTGTCGTTCGATCTGTATGTGTACGCCTGGCAGTTGGACCGGCCCGTTGCCGTGCCCCTGCTGCTCTGGTCTACGTTTGGCGCCGGTCTCCTCCTCGCGGGTGTGTACGGCTGGAGTCGTTCCCGTGGGCTGGCCCGCCGGGTCGCTCAGCTACAGCAAGAGGCCCTGTTGAAGTCCGCGGGGCGCCCACTCGCCCCCGCGGCCAAAGCCCCAGACGCTGCGGTGGCGCCTGGAGATGACTGGGGGCGGTAGCGCCCTCCGGCTCAGCCGACGGCTTCGCCGAGCTCCCGAATCGCCACGGTACGCCAGGACCCGTCCGTTCGCCGGCCGAGCGCGACCTGTGCCCGCTGGGCGGCGTCCGCGACGTCGGCGCCGAGCATGATGAAGTCCCGGGTCCGATCGCCAGACGACGCACGAACGCGGAACGCCACACGCGCGGTGACCACGATCGCGCTCACAGCGGCCGCGATCGCGGGCGCAGCCGCCCCCTGCGCCTGCGGTGCGCCCGCGGTCGGTGGGACCTCTGCGGGCGCAACGACCACGGGGGCCGGGGGGGCAACCTTGCGGGACTGCACCCGAGCGGCGGCGGCGGGGATCCGACGGCGGACCCGCCAGGCTCGCACGTTCTCGATCGTCACACCCGCCAGATCAGCGACCGTGCGATCCGTCTCGACACCCACCATGTGTACGTAGGGGTCGATCTTCGAGGCCCGGGCTGGGCCGCTGCGTCGCGTGCGGGCTGCGCTCGGGGCTGCGGCAACGGGTGCGACGGCGGGGGCAGCCGCCGGTGCGACGGGGGGAGCGGCTGCGACCACGGGTGCGGCGGCGGAGGGCGCGTTCCGGACTTTCCGTGCCGGCTTTGCGGCGGGGGTGGCTGCGGCGGCCGGAACGAAGGACGCAATGTTGCGCCGACGGCGGTATTGCTTCACTGCATCGGTCGTCGAGCCCGCCATGGCGGCGATTGCGCTGTCCGGAACGGTGCCCAGGAGGTCTGCATACGCGTCGATCGCCGAAGAGGGGCCGGGCTTCGCGCGGGGGGCCCCCGAGGGTGCGGCGCGTGCAGGACGCCGGGGAGCGGGCGGGGGCGCCGCTGGAGTAGATGCCGCGACGGCCGGTCGCACCAACTTTGCTGGCTCCCCCGCCGCGTTGCGCCGCCGCGAGGTGCTGGCGGGGCGAGAGGGCTCGGAGACCGCCGCGACCGGGGCCAGCGCCGCTACCGGGGGTGCCTTCAGGTAGGCGGCGATCCCACGGCCTTTGCGGAACGCCTTGACTTCATCCGCGCTCACACCGACCTCGACCGCGACCTCGGCGTCGGGACGCTTTCCGGCCAAACGGGCCAACTGGGCGCTTGGGTCCGCGGTTGCGGCGGCGGCCGGCGCGCTCGCGGGCTCCCCGGTCTTCTTTTTCCGGCCCGGCGGGAGCGCTTGCTTGGTCAGCCCCGCCATATCGATCGCCTTCTGCAAGGCGCTCTTGGTCTGTCCAAACCTCGCGGACAAATCTGCCCAGCTCAGCGAGTCCTTGAGTGCTACCAAGTCGGGCCACCAAGTGGCGGAGGATAGGTCGTCGGGGGAAGATTTCGGCACGATTTCCAGGGGGTTGGGGGCGGGGACGTAGCACGCCCTGCCGGCCCC
>CANKNP010000280.1 GCA_947483545.1 Deltaproteobacteria bacterium
CCGCGGAACATCCCCGCAGATCCCGCCCGCCGGATGTGCAGCGACGGGACCACGGCGGCCGGTGCGGCGCGGCCAGGGCGAACCGTCGCCCTACTTTCGCTTGAAGAACCCGGTCAGTTGGCTCGAGAGCGTGGGCGGCGGGGCGGCGGGGGCACGGGAGGTGTGAAGCCTGTCCTCTCGCATCGCATCGCGATTGCCAGGGTCCTTGGAGAGCGCCTTTTTGTAACGGGCGACAGCGTCGGCCAGGCGGCCCTCGAGCTTGAGGAGGTTGCCCGCGGTGGCTTGGATCTCGGCGTCCCGGATCGGGTCGAGCATGACGATGGCGTCGAGGATCTCCAGCACCTTCGCGATGGGCAAGCGCTTCGAGTAGTAGCCGCTTTGCGCCGCGAGGAAGATGTAGGGCCATGTCTTGGGATCGAGCTGGGCGGCCAACGCGAGGTGCGGGTCGGCCGCGCGGAACTCGCGGGCGCGCCAGAGCACTTCGCCCTTTTTGAAGGCGATTCGGGCGGCCATCACGTCGCGCTCGGTGGAGAACGTCGTCCCGGACTTGGCGGCTTCGCGGCGCTTCAGGGCCTCCGCAAGGCCGGCGGGCACCCGCAACGCATCGTAGGCCGAATTGACGACGGAAAAGCACTGCTCGGCGAGGGCGCGGACCGCGGGAGGTGCGCCGAAGAACGTGTCCGGGTGGAAGCTGCGGGAGATCTCGCGGAAGGCCTTCACCACGTCCTGCTCGGTGACCTCGGCCTTCTCGCCCAGCGAGAGGACGTCGAGCGGGGGGCGACCGGCGAGCTGGCGATTGGCCTCGCGGAGCAGGTCCAGCCGCGGATCGACGGTGGTGACCTCCTGGGTGGTCATGTCCGGCGGCAGGTAGTCGTCGGCTTGGAGGAGGCCCAGGGACCAGAGCAGGTCGATCGAGCGCAGCCCGGCCATGCGGCGCGCATCATCTCCGTTGGCCAGCTCATCCAGGACGCTGCGAAGGGAGCGCGGGGTGGCGGCGAGTCGGTGGACACGCAAGGAGAGGGGATCCAGGCCCCATGCAGTCTCGGGGGAGTCGGCGGGGATCCGGCGTTGGATCGGCATCCGCGCCCGCTTTGTCCAGGTGTTCTCAAGCCGCGCGAGGCTCTTCGTCGCGATCACGCCGCCGCACCATCGCGGTACGCTGCCTGGCAGAGGGATGACCCCAGCCGGCGCGGACCAGCCGCTGTCCCAGCGAACGTCGCCCTCGGGATCGTCCTGGGCGTTGCACAGCCAGATGGCGAGCCCCTGGCTGGCGGCCGCGAGGCAGGCCTCGAGCGTGAGGCCGCGACCGATTCCGACCTGGATGCCGGTCTGCAGATCGGCGATGTCCGCGGGAAGTTGGACGGTGCGGAACAGGCCGGGCACACCTTCGATGGCGACGATCTCGCCGCCCCGGACCCCGACCGTGATCGAGCCACCGGGCCCCGTCTGGCGCAACTGTCCGCTCGCGCGCTGGCGAAACGCGACAAACAAGAGCCGCATCGGGGCCCACACCGAGGCGGGCCCGCCGGCCCATTGCAGCCAGCTCGGCTCGCTGTCGTCTTCGCCGCTGCCGGGCGTAGGGATCGACATGGACTTCGGGCGGGGCGGCGTGCTGATGGGCGCGTGCGCGGGGAGCAGCCGCTCGATCGTTCGGATGAGGAGCGGGCGATCGAGCGGCTTGCGGATGAAACCTGTCGGCTGGAAGCCCCGCCGGGCGGCATCCTCGAAGACCCCAAGCTCGTCGTTCGAGCTCACGAGCACCACAGGTGTGCCCGGCGCCCAGCGCACCACGCCCTTGCCGAGCTCGATACCGTCGATGCCTGTCATGGTCACATCGGTGAGGACGAGCTGGAATCGCCCGCGTCGAAACTCTGCAAGTCCCTCTTCTCCGCTCGCCGCGGTCTCGGCGTCGTGGCCGCACGACCGCACGATGTCCGCGACCATGGTGCGGGTGAGGGCTTCGTCGTCAACCACCAGAACGCGAGACATGAACTCCTGCCGCCCCGTTGACGGGTGGCCAGCGGAGCATAATCTTTCCGCTGGCGCGGCACGTCAGGAAGGCGCCAGCTTGTGTACGCTCCTGAACTCCGTAGACCCCCTCCCCAGGAGGCCATGATGGCCAGCCCGAACGTGAAGATGATCAACGATGCCGATTTCAAGTCCCAAGTCCTCGACAGCGACGTGCCTGTGCTGCTCGACTTCACCGCGGTCTGGTGCGGCCCCTGCAAGGCGATCGCCCCCCTGCTCGACGAGCTGGCAGACGCAAACCTCGGCAAGATTAAGGTCTTGAAGATGGACATCGACCAGAACGGGCAGACGCCGATGCAGTTCGGTGTGCAGTCGATCCCGACGCTGCTGCTGTTCCGCGGCGGCAAGGTCGTGGACAAGCGCGTGGGCTCCTTGCAGAAGGCAGCGTTGGCGGCGTTTGTGGGGCCGGTCTTGGCCTGACAGCGTTATGGGCCGCGCCCTTCGGAGCCCGGCCCATGCCCCATGTCCACGGTGGTCACCTCGTCGCCCAAGCGTTCGCCAAGGAGGGCGTGACCCACGTCTTCACGCTGTGCGGCGGGCACATTCAGCACATCTACGATGGGTGCCTGGACCACGGGATCCGCGTTGTGGACTTTCGCCACGAGCAGGCGGCCGGACACGCTGCTGAGGGCTGGGCGAGGGCCACGGGCAAGCCCGGGGTCGCGCTTGTGACCGCCGGGCCCGGAGTCACCGATGCGGTGACCGCCGCTGCCAACGCCTTCCGCGGCGGGGTGCCGATGATCCTGATCGGCGGCCAAGGACCTCGATTTTACTCCGGCATGGGCTCGTTGCAGGAGATGGACCACGTCACGCTCCTGCGGAGCATCACCAAGTGGAGCGTCACGGTCCCCGAGACCCGTCGGATCCCCGACTTCCTGGCGATGGCGTTCCGCAAGGCTACGACCGGAGTGCCCGGCCCCGTGTTCTTGGAGATGCCCCTCGACGTGCTGATGATGATGGAGAAGAGCGAGGATCTTTCGTACCCGAAGGACTACCGGACCGCGCACGTGGCCGGGGGCGATCCCGCCGCGATCCAGGCTGCCGCGGACATGTTGAGCCGGGCCGAACGCCCGATGGCCGTCATCGGCACCCAGTGGTGGTGGAGCCCGTACAAGGACGCCATCCACGACTTCGTGACGAAGTATGACCTGCCCGCGTACCTGAACGGGGGCGCTCGCGGGGCGCTCCACCCCAGCGACCCGCGGTTCTTCCGCCTCTCCCGCAGCAAGGCGCTCGCCGGGGCGGATGTGATCGTGGTCTTCGGCACGCCCTGGGACTTCCGGCTCAACTATGGCCAGGACATCCCGGCGGGCACGAAGGTCATCCACGTGGATCTCGACGGCGACATCATCGGGCACAACCGTGGCGCGCAGGTCGGCATCGTGGGGGACACGGGGCTCGTGATGCAGCAGCTGGCCGCGGCGGGACGTCGGGTGTCGGACGGCGCCTGGGTGCGGAACCTGCGGGAGATCGAGCTCTCCCGCTACGCGAAGATGTTGCCTGAGCTGAACAGCGACAGCGTGCCCGTGAACCCTCTGCGGTTCAGCAAGGAGCTGGCCGCGGCGATCCCCGCGAATTCCACCGTCGTGTGCGATGGCGGCGACATCGTGGGCACCGCCGCGAAGGTCGTGGACGTCACAGTGCCAGGGCATTGGATGGACCCCGGCCCGCTTGGCACGCTCGGTGTCGGCCCCAGCTTCGCGATGGCGGCCAAGCTCGCGCGGCCCGACGAGCCCGTGTTCATCATCTACGGCGATGGGTCCTTCGGGCTCAACGGCATGGAGTACGAGGCTGCGGCGCGGCAGGGGATCCCGTTCGTGGGGGTCATGGGGAACGACGGTGCGTGGACCCAGATCCGCCGCGGTCAAGCCCAACTGTTCGGCAACGACCGACTGCCGGCGACCGGCCTCGGGTTCACCCGCTACGAGCGGATGGTCGAGGCGCTCGGCGGCTACGGCGAGTACGTCGAGAACCCCGCCGACATCCGACCGGCCATCGACCGGGCCTTGGCGAGCGGGAAGCCGGCGTTGGTCAACGTGCGGATCGGGTCGTCGTCGTTCCGGGAGGGGGCGATCTCGGTGTGAGGGGCTGGGGTACGGGGCCACGGGCCACGGCTACGAACTGTGCTCTTCCTCGGTGGGTTCGAAGGGCGAATTGGGCGGCTTGGGGCCACTCCGAGGCGTTCGAACCGGGCCGTGAGGCGCCGCGGCGAATCGGCGGGGGGCACCGCTCGGGTGACTGGCCTCGGCGGGGTTTTTCAGGGTGGCGTGGCAGTCACGCCCCCTCATCCGCCCGCGAGGACGCGGGCCCCGCGATCATCAGCGGCGTTTTCACGACGGTCGCGACCGACTCTCCACGGAACCAAGCCGCCCAGCAGCCCAAACTACAGTGCGAATTCCTTCTCTTTCTGCAGCTTGACGTCGAAGCCCTTCTCGGTCCACTCCTTCGCCCGCTCTTCCGCCCAGTCCTCCGCGCCGCCGGAGGACTTCATCGGCTCCTCGGTGTGGATCACCGGCCAACCGCCTTCGTCCGTGGTGCAGCCCTTCAGCTTCGGCTTCGCGGCGCGCATCGGCGCTTCGATGTCGGAGAGGATGCTCCAGTGCGTTCCCCCCTCGGTGAGCGTGGTGTAGTGGATCACCGCGGACTTCTGGCCGGAGCAGGTGCCGGACTCGACGCTCGCGACCCCGTACAGGAACTTGCCGCCTGGTTGCATCCGATCTGGGTAGAGTGCGGGCAGCAGGGACGCCGCGGCGGACTCTGCGCCGGAGTTGGCGAGCTGGGTCGCCACGCCTTTGGCCTGGGCCGGGCCGGTCTGCTGGGCGATGGCCACGAGGGCCTCCTCCAAGCGGCGCTGGTCGTCCATCGAGATCGTGCCGCCCAGACCGGGCGCCACCGCGTTCGACATCGCCTCGAGCAGCGAGTTGAACGGCCCCCCGTTCCCCGCCGCCGTGATCGCCGCCGCGCTGATCGCTGCCAGCGCTTCAACCTTGCCGCGCTTGGCGAACAGGTTCACGAGCCCCATGTACTTCTCGTCGAACTCCTTGCTGGGCGGTGCCTTGACCTTTCCCTCGACCCACGCCCAGAGCTTGACGTCCTCGCACGCCATGTAGCCATCGCCCCACTGCTTGAATTCCACGTCGCGCAGGGTGTAGGCGCCCTGGAGGAACGTGACCGTGAGCGCATGGTCGGCGCATGCGGTGCCGATGGTTGTGGCCACCTCGTCTCGCGCATCGTAGTCGGGGATCTTGGACAGCACCGACCAAGCCGGGGTCCAGAGCTTCGCGTCGATGGCGACTTGCACGAGGGCGGCGACCGCCTCGGTGTCGCTTGCCTTCTCGAGGAACTTCAAGAAGCTGGCTTCGGCGATCTTGGCATCGCAGGTGACAAGGGCGCTGAACGCGGGCGCGACCTGCTCAGGGGTGAGCGTGGCGACCGCGGCGATCTTGTCGTCACAGGCCGCGAGGGCGGGGGCGGCGAGGGATAGCAGCGAACCAAGCAGCATCGGGACTCCGGGCGGGCGGGGCTATCATGAAACGTGGCGGGTCCGAAGGATTCCGCACAGCGGCGAGGACCGGAACCCAACCCGGAGCGCCGAGGGCCTGTAGGCCTCTCCGACCTGCAGCCTCCGGCCTCAAGCCTTCAGCCTTTCGCGTGGATCAGGGCAGCTCCGAGTACTTCTCCAGCCGCCCACGTGCGACTTCTGGCGGGTATCTGACCGCGTTGGCGGCGATCTTTCGCTCCACGGCGGCGGCCAGGTCAATGCCAGAGGCCTCGCACAGGTTCAGCAGCGAGATCATCACGTCGGCGGCTTCGGCTTCGACGGCGGCAGCGCGGGAGGGCACCGGGGGTTGGGGACCGGCGTCGGCGGACCAGAGGTAGAGCGCCAGCAGCTCGCCGGCCTCCGCCGAGACCGCCATCGCGAGGTTCCGGGGCGAGTGGTACCGGCCCCAGTCGCGCTCGGCGTTGAACGCCTGCAGGCGGGTACGGAGATCGGAGAGGGGCGTTTCGGCGTCGGACCAGGGCATCTGGTCGGGGTATCGCCCTGCTGTTACAATAACAACGAGGTGCCTGTCATGGATGTCGTCCCGCCCGTCTCTTGGGACGACCGCCTGCGCGCCGCCGGTCTCCGCGCGACCGCACCGCGCCGGGCCGTTTTGCGCCTGCTCGCTGAGTGGGCCCGTCCTGCGACGCACGCGGACGTCGCGAAGGCGTTGGGCCCGGATGGTTGGGACCGCGCTACCGTTTTTCGCAACCTGTCCGACCTCGCCGAGGCCGGCCTGCTGACGAGGTCCGACATGGGCGACCACGTGTGGCGCTTCGAGCTTGCCCGTCCCGATCTTGGCACGGCCGAACACCCTTCGGCCCACCCACACTTTGTGTGTACGACGTGCGGGGAGGTGAGCTGTCTGCCGGATTTGCCGCTGCCGATCGATCGCGTCCCCGCTTCGGTGCGCGCCGGCCGCGTGGAAGTTCGCGTCCACGGGGTTTGCGACGGATGTGCGGCTTAGACCTTGTTATTCCTGCCACATCCGGTACACGACTCCGCCGGATCCGTCGAGCCACGCTGCCTCGATTTGGGATCGCGTGTACACCCGTGAGACTTCGCCGGACGTTTGGGCCGCTGGATCATTGACGTACACATCGCCCCCGGGGGTGAACCCGTCGATGAGGAGCAGGTGGCCGCTGGTCGAGGAGATCGCGGCGTTGTCGATGTCCCCGTTGCTCCACGCCGCGGAGATGGCGACCGGCCGGCCGGCGACGATCTCGTCCTCGATCTGCGCCAGGCTGTCGAACCATCCCACCTCAGCCACCAGGCCCTCGGATGCCGCGTACGCGGTGTTGAACGGCCAGTTTCCATTTCCCTCGTAGGTGTAGTCCCAGGTGCCCTCGGCGGCCTCGGGGACGCTCACATCCACGCCGTGAAAATCCATCATCATTGAAATCGTGGTCGGTGAACACCAAGCTTCGCCCTCATCAAAC
>CANKNP010000281.1 GCA_947483545.1 Deltaproteobacteria bacterium
CTGACCGACGTCGACGATGACGGCTACGACGTGGACGAGGACTGTGACGACAACGACGAGGACATCCACCCCGACGCAAATGACGTCCCTCAAGATGGCATCGACCAGGATTGTGACGGCGTGGACGCTGACCCGCCCATCGTGGACGCCGACAACGACGAGTTTGGGTCCGACGAGGACTGCGACGACCACCACGCCCTCCGAAACCCCGACGCCAATGACATTCCGGGCGACGGTATCGACCAGGACTGCGACGGTTCGGACGCGATTGCAAAGGGTGGCTGTCACACGACGAGCGGGGCCCCGATGGGCGCCGGCCTGACCGCGCTCGCCCTCGTCCTGGCCCGTCGCCGCTTCCGGGCCGCGCCGCCCACCCTTCCGCCGGCCCGCAGTCAGTCGTCGAAGGCCCGCGCGTAAACCTCCACCAACCGAGTCGGCTCCGGGAGCGAGAGCAGCTGGACCGTCGCCTCCAGGGACGTGATCACCACCGACTGCCACTCGGTCCCCACCCGCCGGACGTGGACCATCGTCAGCTCCAACTGCCCGCATACAACCATGGCATCTGGGTAGGTGTACACGCCGTCACCTGTCCCGATCCGCTGGTCCGACCCGAACGCCCGGCACGGACCCTCCCGACGATGCAGCGCGGCCGCAGCGTTCATCGCGACCCGGTTGTGCCTCGGCGCCCCCCCCGCCATCGCCAGAATTGCGCCGTCGCAGAACTCGAACCTCGTCTCCGCCTGCATCTCGAACCCGAAATACTCGTCCAGGCTGAAAATGTGGTGACGAGCGGCGTTCATCCGGCACCTGTATCCGATGGGGCGAGCAAGCCGGTGATCGGCGCCTTCGCCCACATCCCGGTGAGGATGAACGATGACTTCAACGAACCGATCCCCGGCTTCGATCGGTGACAGGCCTGCTGAACCTGCTCCCCTTTCATCGAGTCATGTGACAAAACTGAGCCCCTCACTTCTGTTCGGTCCAGATCCAGAATGCTTCCACCATTTCTGGATCACTGACCAACTGGCGGGCGTCGTCCCATCCACGCTCGCCCCTCCCGGCCCAAGGCGCCCAGCCTAGTGTCTTGCTCTCCGTCCCTTGCGCCTTGACCCGTGCCCGGCCCCAAAAACCCCAAAAACCCGCCCCCCTCGCGGAGAACGGGCCCTTGGTTCCCAGGCGCGACGCGATGAATCGCGCCCGCCGGATCAGCGCCTAGTGGCTGTGCCCGCCACCACCGCCACCGCCGCCGCCTTCGTCATCCTTGTACTCGGCCACCATCGCTTCGGTGGTGAGCAGCAGGGATGCGACGGACGCGGCGTTCTCAAGCGCGGCGCGTGTGACCTTGGTGGGGTCCACGACGCCGGCGGCGTAGAGGTCCTCGTAGACGCCGGTCGCGGCGTTGTAGCCGAAGCCGCCGGTGCCGTTGCGCACCTTGTCGAGCACGATGGAGGGCTCGCCGCCGCCGTTCGCGACGATCTGGCGGAGGGGTTCCTCGACCGCGCGCCGGATGATGTCCACGCCGAACCGCTGCTCGCCGGGCGCGTCGATGCCCGCGAGCACCTTCTGGGCGCGCAGGTAGGCGACACCGCCGCCGGGCAGAACGCCTTCTTCAACCGCCGCACGGGTGGCGTGAAGCGCGTCCTCCACGCGGGCCTTCTTCTCCTTCATCTCGACTTCAGTGGCCGCACCGACCCGGATGATCGCGACACCGCCTGCCAACTTGGCAAGGCGCTCCTGGAGCTTCTCCCGGTCGTAGTCGGAGGAGGTCTCCTCCATCTGCGCCTTGATCTGGCTGATGCGGGCCTTGATGGCCTCCGCGGTGCCGGCGCCGTCGATGATGGTGGTGTTCTCCTTCGTGATCACGATGCGCTTGGCGCGACCGAGGTCGTTCAGGCCCAGGTTCTCCAACTTGAGCCCGAGCTCCTCGGCGATCAGGCGGCCGTTGGTGAGGATCGCGATGTCCTCGAGCATCTGCTTGCGGCGATCGCCGAAGCCGGGGGCCTTGACGGCGACCACCTGGAGCGTGCCGCGGAGCTTGTTCACCACCAACGCGGAGAGGGACTCGCCCTCGACATCCTCGGCGATGATCACGACCGGCTTGCCGGCGGCGTGGACCTTCTCGAGCAGCTTGATGAGATCGCGCATCGTCGAGAGCTTCTTCTCGTGGATGAGGATGAAGGGGTCCTCGATGACCGCCTCCATGCGCTCGGCGTCGGTCACGAAGTACGGCGAGATGTAGCCGCGGTCGAACTGCATGCCTTCAACGGTCTTGAGCTCCGTCTCAACGCCCTTGTTCTCCTCGACGGTGATGACGCCTTCCTTGCCGACCTTGGCCATCGCCTCGGCGATGATGTTGCCGATGTCCACATCGCCGTTCGAGGAGATGGTGCCGACCTGGGCGATCTCCTTGTTGTCCACGACGGGGCGGGACTGCTCCTTCAGGTCGAGCACGATGGCCGCGACGGCCTTGTCGATGCCGCGCTTGAGATCCATCGGGTTGTGGCCGGCGGCGACGAGCTTGACGCCCGCGCGGAACACGGCTTGGGCGAGCACCGTGGCGGTGGTGGTGCCGTCGCCGGCGATGTCCGAGGTCTTGGAGGCGACCTCCTTGACCATCTGGGCGCCCATGTTCTCAAAGCGGTCTTCGAGCTCGACTTCCTTGGCGACGGTCACGCCGTCCTTGGTGACGACGGGCGAACCCCAGGACTTCTCGATGATGACGTTGCGGCCCTTGGGCCCGAGGGTGACCTTCACCGCGTTGGCGAGGGTGTCGACCCCGATGAGGATCTTGTTGCGGGCGTTGACGTCGAAGAGGATTTCTTTGGCGGCCATGATGGACTCCGTGAGGATGAAAGGAATTCAGAGGTTGAGGACAAGGCGGGTATACTGAGGGCGTGTGCTCACGCTCTCGGCACCCGATGGCACGGCCGGCTCCCGGAAGGAACACGCCCGGTGCGAGGAGGGTTCAGTCGATGATGCCGAGGATGTCGTCCTCGCGGAGGATGATGCGGTCTTCGCCTTCGACCTTGATCTCGGTGCCGGCGTACTTGCCGAACACGATGCGGTCGCCGACCTTGACGGTGAGCGCGGTGATCTTGCCGTCATCGGCGAGCTTGCCATCGCCGGTCGCGAGCACGGTGCCCTCTGACGGCTTCTCCTTGGAGGTCTCGGGGAGGAACAAGCCGCCCTTGCTGCGGGTGGGCTCTTCGTTGCGCTTGATGAGGACGCGGTCAAACAGGGGACGAACGGTCATGGAAGGCTCCAAGCTGGGGCTGGATGGGTGGGGTGGGCGGATGGGTCATCCGGGCCTGGAAGGCCGGGGGGGCGGGGGAACCGCACCCCTCCCTGGCGAGGCAAGGGGTACGCACGGGCAAAAGCCACGTCAAGGTGGCGCCCTGGATTTCCACGCAGAAGGAGGTGACCTGTGAGCCTGAGCACCGCAGCCCCAGAGGGTTTGAGCCTTGAGACCGATCTCTTCCAGTTCTTCCGCGGCCGGGTCACCGAGGCCGCCCAGCACCAGCGCGCCGGGGTGAGCGATCGGGCGCAGGTCTACCTCGCGCGCCTGCTCACCGAGGTCGGCAAGGACGAGCAGCCCCCGCCCACGGTGTCCCAGACCCTCGCTGAGCTGCACGTCCAGGCCTCGTTGGCCGAGCCGAGCCAGGCGGTCACGCTGCTCAAGCGGCTGGGCGACTGGTCGCTGCTGCTCACCGGGTACTTCCGCGAGCACCTCGCCCGTCGGCGGCTGTCCCACGACTACTGCGCGCGGCTCGGCGGCGGGGCCTACGAGCGTCTCGGCCAGCTCCTGCCCTCCGATGGCCCCCCTGTCTTCGGCGAGCTTGCGCAACGCTACGACGCCTGTTCTGAGGTGATCGCGGAGGTCCGCGACGAAGCCGCTTCACGCTCGGATACCGACGTACTCAGGCTCTACGAAGAGTGGCTGCGGACGGGCTCTCCTCGGATCGCGGAGCGGCTCAAGTCGCTGGGCGTGGTGCCGAGCAGGGGAGTGGGGACGGGGTGAAATGGGCGGCTTGGAACCCTGGAGCGGGGTTGATGTCGGGCCGTGAACGCCGCTGAACTCCGGCGGGGGCTCCTTGGGGAAGCATCGGCGCGGTGGTTGACGCCCCCTCATCTGGCCGCGAAGACGCGGCCACCTTCTCCCGCCGAGCGGGAGAAGGGTAGTCCCACCGTCCGGAGTCCCAACCTCATACCTGCGGATTCTCCAACTCTGGCCTTCCCTTCTCCCTCCGGGAGAAGGTGCCGCCGTACTCGGCGGCGGATGAGGGCTCCCCGCCGGATCGCACCTGGGTGACTTAGACGAATGCGTGCCTCCCATCCTCCTCGCCCTGCTCGCGGCCTGTACCCACGGCGACCCCGCGGGGGATCTCGAGCCCGTCGACTCGCCGGTGAACTCCGCCCCGCCAGCGATATGGCGACGCCGCGGTGAACCCCGCCGCGACGGAGTTCGCGGCCAACGGCGTCGATGACGACTGCGATGGCGCCGCGTTCGGGAGCTCCGCGGTGCGCTACACCGGCGAGGCCGAATACACCTACGGTGGCCGTTCGGTGTCCGGTGCCGGGGACGTCAACGGCGATGGCTACGACGATGTGATCACCAGCGCCTACGGGATCGGGGACCCCGAGCGATGGGTCGGCCGGGCCTACGTGTTGCTCGGCGGGTTGAACCTCGAGAGCGGAGAGCTCGGCGGCGCCGACGTGATGTACGATGGGGAGGGCGAATGGGATGCTGCAGGCGTGACCGTCGCAGGCTCGGGGGACGTGAACGCGGACGGGTACGCGACGGCGAGGGGGCGGGGTTCACCGTCGCTGGCGCCGGGGACCTGGATGCCGACGGGCGAGACGACATCGTGATCGAGGGCGTCTACCAGGTCGAGTTCATCGGGACGGCCTGGTTCTTCCTGGGCTCCGCCGCCCCAGCTTCCACCCTGCTCCATGACGCGGACGCCACCTGGGTCGGGCCCGACGGATCCTCCGGCGCCGCAGTGTCCGCGGCCGGCGACATGGATGACAACGGCGCCGTCGACGTCATCATGGGCTCGGTCTACGAGGACGAGAGCCGCGGGTCCGTGACTCTTGCTCTGGTGAACGTGGCCACCAACGCCGCGTGCGGGCGGGCCCACGCCCACCCGCGCCTCACGGCTCTATCCGAACCTCGCCCTCCACCGTGTCGATTCCGGCGATCGCCCCCTCCGCGTCCGCCTGCGGGACGGCATTCCTTACAACATCCACGTTGCGACCCACGTACTCAAGCGCCGAGAGGCCGCTCAGGCTCCCAAGCTGCGGGTTCAGGACGATGTTCAGGTCCAACCCGACATGTTGCAGCCCGTTGAGACCATCCAAGGTCGTCAGCGACGTTTCTCGGATCAACACGCGCCCGCCCACTCGCCCGAGGGACTGGAGCCCGCCGAGGTCGCGCATGTTCCTGTTCGCCCAAACCACGAACGCCGCCCCGACGTCCAGCAGTCCTTCGAGGCCTGCCAGGCTCTCAAGCCTGTGGTTCTGAACGATCCCAAGGTCCCCGCCGACGCCAGTGAGCTTGGAGAGGCCGCGCAGATCCGCAAGCCCGCTTCCGTGGACACGCAAATTGGCCCCGACCGAGGTGAGCCCTCCCAGGCCACTGACATCGACCAGCGAGGGGTTGTCCAGAAGAATGAGCGAGCCGCCCACCCCTCTCAGGCTCCCCGTGCCGGCGACCGTCTGCAAGGCTGTATTGCCGACGATGAGGAGGTCCCCGTCGATGGAGGCCGGCGCAGAGAGATCGACGAGGGTCAGCGCGGTGTTCGCCTGGATCCGCAGATTTCCCGCGAGCGGCCCGAGCGAGGCCAGCCCGGAGATCTCTGCCAGGCCCGGATTCACAGCGATCTCCAGGTCCCAACCGAGGTGTGTCAGGGACTCCAAGCCGGCGAGACTCCGCATGCTTCCATTCCGGTCGAGGCGAAGGCGGCCCCCCACAGTCGTCAGGCCCTCCAGACCCACCAGGCTCTGCAGCGCCGTCCGCCGCACCATCAGGTGCCCGCCGACGCTCTCCAGGCCCCCTAGACCGCCGAGATCCAGGAGCCCCGCGTTGCCGCGCAGCCCGAGGCTTCCGCCAACCGTGTGCAGGTTCTCCAAGCCGCCGAGGTGGCCCAAGTTCGGGTTCTCGTGGACGAGCAGGTCGCCGCCGATCTCGACCAGACAGCTCAGGGCGGCGAGCTCAGTCACCCCGGTGACCCAGAGATCCCCCTCCAGCGTTGCGGAGCAGGCCTCAAGAGCAGCACAGAAACCTTCGACCTCTTCGTCCGAGCCGAGCCGCACGTCGCCAACGTAGATCGCGTCGCCGTCCCACACCGATGCATTGGCGTCGTCACAGTCGTCGCCAGCGTTCACACCCTCCGGCACGCATGCTTCGACCGCCTGGAGCGGGTCGCCGTGACCGTCCCCGTCCTCGTCCGGGTACCAGATCCCCGGATCCAGCGGGTCGTCGATGATCCCGGAACAGTCGTTGTCAACCCCGTCGCAGGGCTCCTCAGCCCCTGGGTGCACGCCTGGATTCGCATCGTCACAGTCGCTGACGGTCGGGTGCCCGTCCCCGTCCGCATCCGGCAGGACACGGTGGGCCACCGGGTCCGGGCCCTGGCATCCGAGGATCCCGAGCAGGATGGGCCAGGTGTATGGCTGAATCGAGGCGATCCTCAACCCTCCCCCATCGGTTGTCCACCCTGCGCCGGAAAGAGCTCAATCGGCGGGGCGACGGGGCCGGGGTCGGCGAGGACGAGCGTTCCCACTTGGTGAACGCCGGCCGTCGTGACTTCAGGGGGTACAGCGTCCCCGAGGCCGGGATCGCGGCGCCTTCGGGGGGTCGGGGGGTGGCGGCGCACGGTCACACCCGGACTCTACACCAGGAAGCCCCGCCGAGGCGAACGGCCGTCCCTCGGCCCGCGCCGGTGATCAGCGGCGGTTCACGGCCCGCTTGGAGCCCACGCCTCCGGTCCGCAGCCGCCCCCCCCCCC
>CANKNP010000282.1 GCA_947483545.1 Deltaproteobacteria bacterium
CCCCCACCCGAGTGACCAAAAGTGAGTTGGGCAGATCTGGTCATTTCCCCGGAGCCGGGATGCCCAGCGGCGTTCCACGGCCCGCTCGGCAACCTTTCGGGTGGCCCCAAGCCGCCCGACTCAGCAAGTACCTGCGCCCCGGGTCCTCGCCAGCCTACCGGTTCTGCAGCTGCGGCGCGCCCGACTCGTCCCGCTCGATGAACGGGCGCTCGATGAGCTCCGAGAGCTGCTTGGCCTGGTAGTCGAGGGGCTCGTCGCCTTGCTTGTAGACGTAGCGCTCGCCCTTGGTCGTGAGGATCGCGACCTCGAACGGGCGGGGCTGGGTGTTCTTGACGTACTCGACGGTCGCGACGTCTTTGAAGTAGACGCGGTCGGCCTCGGTGCGCGTTGCGTACCGGGTCGTGAACACGATGGACTCGGTCTCCCGGTCGATGGAGATCTTGAACGTCTTGTTCTGGTCCTGCATGTAGCCGAACGCGATGGCGCTCACGATCGCGCAGCCGAGGCCGAGCAGGACGATCGGAAAGAGCGGCGACTTCCGCTTGACGACGGGGGCCTTGAAGTCGTGGAAGCAGTGCTTGCACAGGTTCGCGACCATCGGGACGTCAGCCTGGCAATGCGGACAAAGCTTGTTGGACAAAGCGGCTCCTGCGACGGGGCTCTTTACCGGTTGCCCGGCGATACCGTCAAGCGCCGTCCTGCAAAGGATCGGCGAACTTACGCACCCAGGGGCCGCCGGGCACCGACGTGTCGAAGAGCACGTAGGTGCCGTGGCTCACGCCATCGCCGATGTTGACGAGCGCACGGTGCCCGACCCGCTGGATCCCGGGGGCGTGGGTGTGGCCGTAGATCACGACGTCCCCAGGGAGCTCCCCGGCCCAGACGAGCTGCTGCGCGATGAGCGCAAGGTTCTGGCGAACGGTGCCGTTACCGCTAATTCGGCCGAGAAAGCGCCAAGCTTGAGCCGGCGACATCGCGTTCACGAGGGCTCGGAACGGGCGACCGCGCAAGACCCAGGAAAGAGCCGCATAGCCAGCGCTGCGGTCGGCCTGGTCCCCGTGGGCGAGCAGCACCGGTACGCCATCCCAGGAGGTGCGGACCATGCCGTCCGGGCCGGGGATCTGTGCGCCTCGGTCGCGGAAAAACTCGTGGACGTGCCAGTCGTGATTGCCGGGGAGCACCGTGAGGGTGAACGGGGCGAGCGCCTCGACGACCTGGGCGTACTGGGGGAACGGGATCGAGCCCCAATGCCACCAGTGCTCGAAAACGTCGCCGCAAAGGCAGAGTCGGTCGCACTGCAGCGTGGCGAGGAACCGGAGGAACGCCTGCTGACGGGGGCAATCCGGACCGGCGATGTGCAGGTCCGACACGCAAACAACCCGCACGGGGCCTACAACACCGGGTCAGGCTGGAAGTCGCGCGTCCGGCCGGAGAGGTGGATGTAGATGAGGGACTGGGCGACGACTGCGATGGGCTGCCACACGATCATGCCGAGGCCGCAGGTGCCGCAGAAGGCCACGAGGCCGATCACGCCCATGAGGATGGCGAACACGAACAGGTTGAGCAGGTGGCCCTGGGTGAGCTTCCAGGAGTACTGGATCGCGCCGAACACGCCGAGCTCGGTGTCCAGGAGCGCCAGCAGGTAGAACTGCAGCGCGAAAGCCAGGAGCAGGCCGGGGATGATCAGGAAGAGGAAGCCGAACCCGGTGGCGAAAGCGACCACCAACGAAGCGCCAATCACGGACAGGAGCTTCGACAGCGAGACGCTGAACGCCCCGAGATCCGGGGCCTCCCCGCGCGCCGCGGACAAGCCCATCCGCGCGATAGCGCCGGTCGTGAGCATCGTCAGCGGGAACGTCACACACACGCGGCCAAGGGCCATGACCAGCTTGACGGCGATCGCGCCGTACACGGCAGCATCTCCGCCCCGCTCCTGCGCGATGCCCTCCGCGACCGCCCCGACGATGCCCTCGATGAAGCCGAAGACGAAGCCCACGCCGGTCTGCACGACGAAGATGGCGAAGCTCGCGACGCACAAGATGACGAGGTGCGGCAACGCCCGCTCCCACGCCCGCTGCAACATGTCGATGGGGGACCACTCCGAGGCGATGTAGTCGTCGTTCAAGCGGGCTCCAGGGCCGGCGCAGGGTATCAAGATCGGGGCGGCTTGGGACCTGGGGCGTGCCGCAAGCCCGGGCCGTGGCACGCCGCTGCACATCGGGCGGGGCTCCTTGGGTGGCCAGCGGGCCCGGGGGACCCGGGCGGGGGGAAGGCGTTCTGGCCTTGGATCAGCATTGGGACGGCCGCCGACGTCTAAGCGATGAGCGCAAAGGCGGAGAAGCTAAGGAAGGCAGGAGGAAAAGAAGCGAGGAAAAATGCCGAAGGAAAGCTCTGTCGCCGCGGCACCGGGGGTGTCTCCCCTTCCTGTGTTCTTCCCTTCCTGCATTCCTAAGCCTCCCTGCTCGCGGAGCGATTGTCGCCCAGCCTTTGTGGCCTCCCTGGCATTGAACCTTCGCAGTTTCCGCAGGGCGGGCACAGGCCCGCCCCTACGGACGCGTTCGGATCCGCGCCAGGGCGTTTTCGCCATGAGAGTTTTGGCGGCCCGCCGTCGCTCTCATGGAATTTCCGGAGGCCCTCCGCTCCGCTCATGGAATTTTCGGAGGCCCTCCGCTCCGCTCATGGAATTTTCGGAGGCCCTCCGTTCCGCTCAACGCTCGGCGCGGATCTTGAACGCCTCGAGCATCTTCGGGAGGTTTGTCCCTGCGAGTCCGCTCATGAGCGGCTTGGGCACGAAGAGCGCGAGCTGGACCAAAACCTCGTAGGTCGCCTCCGTCGCGCCGTCGGGCAGCGGGCGCAGGGTCCAAGAACCCTCGTTGGCCCGGAAGAGGTTGCCCTCAACGAGGGACCACCGAACAACGACCGCGCCGTCGCCCTGCTCTTCTTGCCAGAGCCGGAGCGTGTAGGAGACGGGGCGGACGAGGTCGAGGGTGAACGCGACGGTCCAGTCCCCGGGCGCCGCGCGAAGCACGGTCGCGACGCGCATCTCCGGCAGGATCTCGGGGTACCGGGCAAAGTCGGTGACGACGGATCGCACGTGCACCGGCGCCGCCGCGATCCGAATCGACGCCCGGGCGGACGGCATCAGCGCCGCCGACGCCGCTTCTTGCGCGATTGCTCCAGCGCCGCAGCCTGCGCCGCGGCCGGCGCACCCGCCGGGCCCGGGACGACGGGGCGCTCGACCTCGCCGTCAAGCGAGACATCCTCCCCCAGCCGGGTTCGAACTTGCGCCAACAAGGCGCGATGAACGCGCCTTTTCAACCCCGGATCCAACGCGAGCAGTCGCACGGAATCCTGGCGTGTGCGCAGTAGCAGCTCGCGATCCTTGGCGGGCTCGGCCCAGGTGAACCCCGGGAGATCTCGAGCGCCCGACTGGCCCGCAACCATCTCCGCGATCTGCCAACCGTCGGTCTCCCGGCAGAACGCATCGAGGCGGGCGCGCTCGGTCGGATCCGCCTCGCCACCCAGGATCAGGAGGCACTTGCCAGGGCGAACGCCCTGTCCGACGAGCGCGCGGAGCTGGTGAAGCCGTACGATGTCGAACTCCTGGGCATGCTCGACGAGCACGACCGAGGCGTTGGGCATTACCGCGCCGTTCTCGACCTGCGTGGTGGCCAGGAGCACGTCGGCGCGGCGGTGCTGAAAGTCATCAAAGGCACGAAAGCGCTCCTCTTTGGAGAGCGCGCCGTGGAAGATGCTGATGCGCGCGCCCGGAAAGGCGGTCTCCTGCAGGGTCTCAGCCATGCGACGCGCCTCGGAAGAGGCGAGCAGGTCAGAGCCGCGGAGCAGGGGGAACACCAGCAAGACCTGGTGCTTGCGCTCGATGGCTTCGCGCGCGGTGGCATAGGCCTCGGCCCGCTGCTGGCTCGTGAATACGGCACAATCCACCCGGGGCGGCGGCGCCGGCAGGGTGGTGAGGGCGAGGTGACCGTAGACGGAGAGGGCGACAGCCGCCGGGACCGGCGTGGGGGTGACGACGAGCAGATCGGGTCGGACGCCCTCTTCGAGCTTCGCGAGGTCCACGCCCCCGAAGTTGCCGTGCTCCTCGAGGATGCAGAGGCCAAGGCGGCGAAAGGCGGGTGGATCGGCGGTAAGCGCGTGGGTGCCGAAGATCACGAGGGTCTCGCCCTTCTTGATGGCCTCGGCCTGCGCACCGCGCGTCGCCCCGGTGAGCAGCACGGGCTCGATGCCCGCGTTCCGGAGGAGCGGCTCCGCGAACAGAAACTGATGCTCGGCGGTCAGCACGTCCGGGCACAACACCAGGACCTGGTGTTTGCCCTCGGCGACCATGATCATCGCGGCGGTGAGCACATCGCGGAGGCCCGCCCCGGCGTCGGCTTGGAGCAGGCGCGCCATGGGCTGCGGGCGCCGAAGATCACGCCGGATGTCGTCCAGCGCAGACTCCTGGGCATCGGTGAGCTGCCAGCCCGACATCGCAAGCGCCTGGGCAAGGAGCCCATGCATCGCGGGGTTGACCGTGCCGCGCTCTCTGCCCTGCCGTTGGCGAAGGAGCGCGACGCCAAGCTGGACCTGAAGGAGCTCGTCGTAGGCGAGGCGAGCGCGGCCCTTTCGGGACATGTTGGACGGGAAGTGAACGTCGCGAAGGGCGGCTGCCAAGGTGATCAACTTGTGGCGCTCAAGCAGCTCAGCAGGCAGATGATCCGCGAGTCCGTCCACATAGCGACGCAAGCCCACGCGGAGCCCGGCACGCACCCGGCTGTCCTCCACCCCGGGGATGTCGTAGCTCGGGAGCCAATCGCCCCCCCGCCCTTCGATCCCCAGCACCTCCGCCTCATACACGGCGCCCGCAAACACGGGTGCGCCCTCGATCTCCTCGGGTGCTGCGCCCTCGGTCGCCTGCCACATCCCGGCGACGCCGATCTCGGCCCCCTGCGGGATCGCTTGGATCTCCGGCGACGGCGCCGACCAGCGGCACACGACCCCCCCCCGATCACTCGCGAGCGTGAACTCGTACCGGCGCGTTCCAGCGACGAACCGCGTGCAGCGACCGCCCACCTGACCGCGGACGATCACGTTCCCTGTCGGCGGGACCCCAGAGATCAGCCGATCCCCGGCCCGCTCGGTCCGCGGCGGCGCCCGCATCAGCAGGTCGGCGACCTCCGTCACGCCGGCCGTGTCGAGCGCAGCCAGCTCTGCGGGGGTGAACACACTCAGCTCCGCGAGGCCTACGCCTGTGTGCTCCGGGTGGCCCAGCGCCCAGGTTCGGACCTCCGGAGGGGGCTCAGGGCGCACCTCCTCGCGCCGAGGCTCCCTTCGCGGGTCGTCCCGCCGGGGCTCCCGAGGCTCGCGCCCGTCCCGAGGCTCGTCCCGGGTTCCCTCCCGAGGGTCCCTCGCCTCCCGAGGCTCGTCCCGGCGACCTTCCCGGGGCTCCCGAGCCTCCCGAGGCTCCTCCCGGCGCGGCTCCTCGCCCCTCGCCGCGTCTCGGCCTTGGCGTGGCTCCTCCCTCCTCCCCCGCTCATGCCGGCCCCGGGACCGACCCTCGTCTGGGCGACGCGCCTCTGCGGGCAGCTCAGGCGGGCGCCCGCCCTCCCCCGCGCCTGCGGTCCGCCCGCCGTCCCCCGCGCCTGCGGTCCGCCCGCCGTCCCCTGCGCCTCCGGTCCGCCCGCCGTCCCCCTCCTCGCGATTGCTCTCCTCGCGCAACTGCCGGACTTCTTCACGGATATCTGCGGTCACGACGGCGGCGACTGGCTTCGGTGGTGGCGGCGCGAGCTGTGTGACGCGCTCAGCACCGACGCCCTCGGGCAGCAATCGCACCCGTGCGAGGCGAGGCGGCTCCTGGGGTCCGACCGTCGCCCGGAGCGCCCGAACGCGCGTCCACGCCTGCTCCAGACGATCCACCCGTGCCTCGCCATCCTCCACGTCCACGCCTACCAGCAGCGCGTGAATCTCGCGAAATGAATCGCCGTGCGTGGCGCCGTCCACCGCCCGCGAGGTCCACCGCAGCAGCGAAGCCTCCAAGTGCCGCTCGCCGTTGCTCGGTGCCCGCAACGCCCAGGAGAGGGTGCGATCCAGCACGTCGATCGCACGAAGGACATGGGGATCGGCCAAGGCCCCCTCGATGGGGGTGCCTGTGTTCGATTCGATAGACATGGGTCGCCTTGCTGCGTCAGCGGTACAGCACCGCGTTGATGGTGACGCTGCGCGTTCCCTTCGGGGTCTCGAACCTCACTTCGTCGCCGACCTTTCGGCCGAGCAGGGCCCGGCCGATGGGTGACGAGTAGGAGATCAGCCCCGCGCGTACATTGGCCTCTTCCTGGCCCACGATCCGATAGGTAAAGGCCTCGGACGTATCGTCGTCCTCCAGGTTTACTGTGGTGCCAAACACCACCATAGCGGACGGGGTCATCTTCGAGACGTCAACCACCTCGGACAGCGCGAGTCGGTACTCCAGCTCGCGCACACGCCCTTCGATGTGGGCCTGGCGCTCCTTGGCGTCCTCAAACTCCGCGTTCTCACTGATGTCACCGTGCTCTCGGGCCTCTTCGATGTCGCGCACCACCTGCGGACGCAGCACTTCGCGGTGGTGTTTGAACTCGGCCAGCATCTTCTGGTAGCCAGCCGGGGTCATGGGAATTCGTTCGCTCATGGCGCGACCCTAACACGCGCTCCGGACATGCCGGCCGCAGAGGGGAAACATGCGATCACTCGGCCGCGCAAGACCATGCCGTCCAGCGCGTCGTTGCGGGCGAGCGAGCGGTGGGCAGCGGGCCGCACAACGTGCTCGGCGCCGGGATCCACGAGGGTCCAGCCCCCCGTGGGCTCGGGCAACAGCGCCCGCGGACCCACGGCGAGCGCGTGAACCGTCGTCGAGAGGTCCCCGTCGAGCGCCGTCAGCACCGCCGCGAACGCCGACTCCAGGCCCGTCGCCCCGGGCACCGCCCGCTCGAA
>CANKNP010000283.1 GCA_947483545.1 Deltaproteobacteria bacterium
GATCTTCCACCCCCCCGCGCCGTCTGACTGCATCGCGAGGCCAGCGGACTCAGGGGTGATCAAGTTGACGGCTTTGACCACTCCGGCCCAGGTGGTGGGCACCCGCACCGTCGCCATCAGGTCCTGGCCAGAGGGCACGGTGAGGTCCGCCCCGAGCGCGCCGATCTGCGCGCCCCCCACGCTCCAGGCGATGTTCGCGGGCACGCGCGGGCCGGTCGTCGCGTACGTTCGCCGCTCCATCATCGCTTGGTAGATCGCGTGACGGTCAAAGCGCTCCCCCTCCCGAAGGACCACGGCAGTGAGCCCGCCCGCGTAGTCGTGGAGCGCCATCTCCGTATCCATGTCACACACCCCACCTGGCCGGGTGTCATGGGAGTCCGTGCCGGCGATGAACCCCAGGTGCAGACCGAGCCCGCTGGGCTGCATCGCGTAGTGCACGGTGCCCGACCCGGTGGTGCCCTGGCCCGGCGGATCGACAGGGGTGCCCTCCCAGAGGGCGTTGCCATGCTCTGAGTAGACCTCGACGGCTGGCTCCCACGCGGCCTGGTAGCAATCCCAGCGCGTCGGCATGGGGAGGGTGGTCGAGGGGTGATGGGGGATGAGCAGGACCTCGCCGAACTGGCCGGACAGGCGGGTCATCCAGGTGTTGATGTTGTCGCACGACCGGATCTCGGCGCGGTCGTTGCCGGCGGGCTGGGCGTCGGTCAACGCGAGGGTGCGGAGGGCGTCATCGTCGCCGAAGAAGTACAACGAGCGGTGTCCGAGAGGGCCGCTCTTGGGCACGGTGAACCAGACCTCGGCGCCGGGGATCGTGACGAAGCCGTTCGCCGGGTCGTGGCCGGCGAGTACGATATCTCTCACCTTGGTAAAGTCCGCGGCGGACTGAGTGGAGCGCCCGTTCACGTGGTCAACGACAGCGAGCCAGTCGAGGCCGTTGCCCTTGGCGGTCCGGATCACGTCCTTCGCGGCGCCGCAGCTCCCCTCACAGGTGCCGAGGTCCGAGGAGCCGGCGTCGAGGGACGCCCCCGTGTGGACGTGCGGGTCGCCAAAGTAGAACCCCTGGCCTTCGAAGGTGTCGGCGGCGAGGGCGGAGGGGAGGAGGCAGAGAGCAAACAGCATCCTGCCGGCTATCGCGACCAGTTCAGCTCGGAGGGGCGAACGCCGTCGAAGGCGTCCACGTCAGGCTCAGGCCAGGGAGTGAGCCGCCAGGTCTGCGTCCGGCCGACCGCCCCAGCGAGGGTCTTCCAGAGGGTCGCCGAGACCCCGCTCGCGGCGCCCGCGCACCCGTAGGCATTGCGCGCATCCACCGGCGGGCCGAAGGGCTTGACCCGGTCCCGCAAGGCGGGGTTGCGCGCGTACCGGTCGGGGTCGAACACCGAGGCGTCGTCGCCCCACACCGTGCGGTCCTGCCGGGCGACCGTGGCGATGAGCCCGAGGGTGGTGCCCGCCTTCACCGGCACCGGATCTCCGATGCTCACGGGGATCACCAGATCCACCTTTGCACGCCGGTAGTAGTGGCGAGGCCTACCGTAGAGCCGCATCGACTCAAGGAAAAAGTCGTGCATGTAAGGGAGCTTGTTGAGCGCGAACACGTCTCCGGAGAACGCCTCCAACTCCGCGGCCAGCCGACCCCGCACTTGCTTGTCCACGTAAAGGTGGGAGAGGGCTGGGAACAGGGTCGCCCAAGCCCCCGCCGTGCCGTTGAAGCTCGCGGCAAACATCAGGTGTCCGGCGAGGTCTTTCTCCGGCACCCCGATTCGGTGGGCGGCTTCCACAAATTTCGGGTACGGCGGGCAGGACCGGATCGCGTTCAGCGTTTCGCCGGCGTAACGGCGGATCGCCGCCTTGGGACCGTTCTTCGCCCGCGAAAGGCGCCGTGCGACCGCGTTGGCGAGCGCCGTGTCGGCCTTGAGGCCGAAGCAGCCCTTGAGCCAGGTCTCCGCGTTGGCGCCCGAAGGCCCGGGGTCGATGTCGAACAACCACTCAAAACAGATGCCGATCGCGGCGTGGTGCAGCGCGTGTTTGAAGTTGACGGGCGCCTCCCCCGTCGCGTCTCGCAACATCGGCAGGCCGTAGTCGAACACCTTCTGGCACGCAGGGGCGAACGCCTGCCGCCGGATCTGCATCGCCTCGACCACGATCGCCCGCGCCGGGTCATGGTTTCCGGCGTGGGTCAGCAGCGCGGGGATGACCCCCTCCAACATCTCGTGGCGGTTGAAGGAGAGGCCGCCGAACCCCGGGTCGTCGTCGGCGAGGCGGTCGAGCTCTTCGGGGGGCGCGTCAAAGATAAAGTCGAGGCCCGCCATGTCGGTCACGAACACGCTGCGGATGCCTGGATGGGCCTTGAACACCGCGCTACCTGCCTTTGCCCTGCGCTCTTTGGTGTAGTCGTCGCAGAGCTTGATGAAGGCGGCGACCTCCAGCGCGGGGCGCAGCGAGAGCGCGCCGAACCAGGTGCCGGGGATGTGATCATTGTCGGGCTCGACGTGCATGGGGATCCTACGTGGGGGTCGGCAGGTGGGCGCGTGGATCGAGGGTAGGCCAGATGCCACGGGCGATGTGCTCGCCCAGGGATCGGTAGACCTCGAGCTGGGTCTCTTCAAAGAACTGGTCGGCGGTGCTCTCGTGCGGGAACGACGGGTTTTGCTCGCGGTAGGCGTCGAGCTGCAGCCCTTCGTCGCCAGTCACGGTCGCCTTGATGTACACCAGCACCCCGATCTCGCCTGGCGCGTAGTGTACAAGGGCGACGATGTGGTGGGCACGGGACAGCCCCTGCTCGTTCTTCCGCAGATCATCGACCTGCACCTCGATGTCGATGCCGAGGTCGATCCGGGCGTATCGAATGACGTTCGCGAGGCTCCCCATCCGAAGATCCCGGTCCTCCTCGCCATCGACAGACACAATGAACCGGCACCGTCGACGCAGCAGCTCATAAACCCCGAGGTTCTCCAAGTGCCCCCCGTCGGTCACGTTGACGTAGGAGAGATCCGCGTGCAAATCTCGGAGGGCTTCGCGGGCGAGGTACACAGGACCTGGTCCGATCGCGAACCGCTGACGCGTTCCCCCCCGGTTCAGAAAACGTGGGTTTGGCGCCCAATAGCCCATCCGAATATTCAAGAGTGTCATCAGGAAGGTCAGCGACCCCGATGTCATCGACCCCATGTTCGGCGCAGCCACGCCGCCAGAGATCGCCATCGCTGTGCCCAGGCTCAGGTGGGGGTCTACGGCCTCCGCTGCCCGCGTGGGGCACCAACCGGTCGTGTCGGAGCCGATGAAATGTTTGCTGAAAATAAAGAAATCACCCTTGCGTCCGCGCAGCCGTGAGTCGGTGCTGCTGTGCAGGTTCAAGGTTCCATTGATCAGGTGGTAAGGCGCGTGGCTCCCCCCTTCGTGGGATCCCCCGCCCAAATCGGACAGCTTCAGAGCGTCGCCTTTCGCGTTGTCCCCCGTGGCGTCGGTCAGAAACACCCGGGAGAGCCGATCCCGGTAAAATCCGTGCGGTGAGATCGTGTTCACGTTGAGCCACCGCGCGTTCAACACAAAGCAGACCAACACGAGGATCACCAAGGCGGGCCCGCCCTCTTGGAGGAGCGCGCCGACGAGCCGGATCCGCAGGGTGTCACCGCGAGCGCTCACCGTGCCCCAGGTTCGGCCGTCCTCTGCCCCGGGGATGTGTAGCGACCAGAGGTGTGTGGCGACGCCGCCGACCGCCGCGGAGGTCCCCTCGTGGCGAACCAAGAGCCCCGGGTCCGGCGCAAGATCTCGGCGCTCCAGCTCCAGCAGCAGCGCTTCCGGCGCCTCCGCTTCAGGTTGACCTACGTGCGGCAGCGCTGCGATCAACGCGCCGGCGTCGTCCAAGCGGACCTGTTCCCCCACCTGGTAAAGGCAGGCGCCGAGGTACATCGCGAGCAGCGCCACCGGCCCACACATTCCCAGGAATAGGATGGCGATACGCCAGACGAACGGGCGGGTACGGGGGTTCCTGGCCGCCAACGCGACCAGGAGCGCCGAGCTCGCACCTCCCGCCACGAACCACCGCCATTGGGCGACGAACCGGTCCGTTGCGCGATCCCAGAACGCGGTCACGAGCCGGTCCGCGTGCGCCCAACTGTTGGAGACGGCGGCATCCACCAACCACCACAACGGGAACGCCAGGAGCCAACACACGGCGATCGCCAAGCTGCCGGCGACGAAGCGCTCATAGCGCTCGCGATGTTCCAGCTGGCGAACCCTCCTGCTCACCAGCGGATGGGCGGCCACAAATGCCAGGAAGAGGGCGATGCCCA
This sequence comes from Deltaproteobacteria bacterium, assembly GCA_947483545.1. The sequence continues at coordinate 4,287 of CANKNP010000283.1, forward strand.
GCGTGAACGGCGCGAAGGTGGGCGTGCCGTCCAGGGGGTACCCGGCGCGCTCCAGGGCGGGCAGCACGATCTCGTAGAACGCGCCGGTGATCAGCACGCCCGCCAACACCAGGGGCATCCAGGTGGTGATGGTGAGCAGAAAGCCCCGAGCGTAGACGGCGGGCATCATGAAGCCATCGAGGGCACCACCGGGGCGCAAATAATTGCTGCCGTTTCGGAGGTGCCTGAGCGCCGGCGGCTCGGCCCCCCCTTGGGCCATCCGAAGCGGAAAACTCTCTGGGGACGCGGCGTGCTCTTTTTCCGAGCCGTTCAACAAGTTGCTGATGGCGGCCCCCAGATACCCCCCGCCGGAGACCGTAGACAGGTAATCCACGCGCTCCAATAGCCCACGCTCGGCCATCACCTGCACCACACCGAGGCAAAACGACGCGGACCGAATTCCTCCCCCAGAGAGCGCCAGTCCCATGAGCCCAAGCTCGGTCGATGGCCGCGTGGCGCCGTGCAGAACGTCGGCTTCATCCGCCATGGAGGCGACGATCGCTCGCCGGTGCCGAATGTCACGGAGCTCCCGGAGAAATACAACGGCGTCAAAACCTCAGGAGTCGGCGGCGGTCGCCGCGGGCTTCTGGGTCGCCGGCTCGATCATCCGGCGCACCCTACCACAGTCCTCTCACCTCGGGAGAAGCTGCCCCTGGTGGGTTGTGTCGAGCCGGAGCTGAAGCCCGGTCGCATGCTCCGTCACCGTGCGCACCACGGCCTGACACAGCACGCGCTCGCCGTGGGGCGGGCGTAGGGTCACGTAGAAGCGCTGGCCGACCGTCAGGAGCAAATCCGACGAGAGGGAGAGCGCCGAACGCCGCAAGTGGTCCTTGAAGTCCATTCGGTAGCGAAAGGCCGATGTCCATGTCACTTCCATCACATCGGCGAGGATGGTGACGTGGGGGTCTCGAAGGGGCGGGGGAGGGGGGGATGAGGCGCGCGGAGGCAGCGTTGCGCGGGCAGGAGCGGCGGAGCCGAAACCGAGGGTCGAGTCGGAAGGGGGGGGCGGCGTCGAAGGAGGCGCCGGGGCCGGAGGCGCGCTGAGCCAGGTGTGCGCTGGAGCAGGGGCAGGGGGCCCGGGGGGTGAAGACGACGCGGGCGTTGGAGGGGGCGATGGCGTGGGGCGCGGCGCGGGGGCGCCGAAGCCGATGCCAGAGCCGGGAGGGGGCAGGGTGGTGGTGGGCGATCCCAAACCAGCGCCGTGAGGTGGGAAGGTGGCGGACGGTGGGGGGCGCGCAGGGGCGCCGACGGGGCCGGGGCCGCGCGGCGGGAGCGTCGTGGACGGCGCAGGGGGCGCGGAGAGCGCGGGCGTTGCCGGGGTGGCCGACGCCGTGGGGGGCGACACGAACCTGGGGCCCGCGAGGGGCGGGAGGGTGGCGTGGGGGGCGGGCTCGGGGGGCGTTGGAGAGATCGATGCGGAAAGGGAGGACACCGGCGGGATCGAGGCCAAGACGGGTGGAACCGAAGCGGAAGCCGGCACGGGTGACGCAGGTGGGATTGAGGCGGAGGCGGCGGCGGGGACGGTCGCGAGCGGGGGCCTACAGGCGGGTGACGCAGGTGGGATCGAAGCAGAAGCCGGCGCCGGTGACGCAGGTGGGATCGAGGAGGAGGCGGCGGGCCGAGGTGGGATCTTCCCCCTCGCTGCGCCGGGGGCCAGCCCGGGCCGATCCGACCGCCAGACCTGGGCGGAGAGGTGCGCGGTGCTCTCATCGTCGAGCGGGTTGGGCCAACGCTTGCGTTGGGAGTTCAACAAGGCTTGGATGCTCTTCTGCCGCGAACGTCGCGTCTCCTCTTGCCGCGCGACCGCGAACGCCCGCTCCTCCGGGGTGGTGCCGCCCGTGACGCTGTTGTCGGCCCATCCCTCGGGCTTGGTGTGCCGGCTGTACGTCGCCGCGATGTTGCCAGCGGCGACAGCCGCCTTCCAGGTGTTGAAGACCTCCTGGTCTTCCTTGTCCACCGAGACGATCTGCCCGCGGATCCGCAGCAGCTTGGACCCATCGCTCTCGACCTTCACCAGCTTGAGTTGCCCGAGCGCGGTGTCGTCCAAGCCCGGCAGCTCCAGACGAAACTCCACCGTGACCCCTGGCACGACGCGGCAATCGATCACCACGGCGAGCAAATCGCCGTCCATCGACACCGCAGTGCCGAACGCCAACCCATCCGACGATTGGATTGCAACCATCGCCTTGATCGTTTGAACCATGCGGGCCTCACGACTCCCGCTACGGTACCAGATCGAAGGTCGCTTTGAAAGCGCCGTCCTTGAAATATGTACGAAACACTGTCGCGCGGAAGAGTTTCCTGTCGCCGCGTGCCAGAACTTGCGCAAATCCCCAAGAAGTCTCCGTCCCGCCCCTTTTCTGACACTGGGCGCCGCGAGACCTTCGGGGGTCACTCGGTCGGCGGACCCTGAAGCTCGCCGACGAGCCAGCTCGCCCGCGTGGTCTGCCGACGGACCTTGCCGCTGGAGGTCCGCGGGAGTGTGCCCGCCGCGAGCAAGACCACCTCGTGGACGGCCGCGTCCAGGGCGTCCACGACGGCCAACTTGACCGCCTCCGCCACGGCCGCCGGGTCGGGGGCGCGACGGGACTCGATCTCCATCGCCAACACGAGCTTCTCCTCC
>CANKNP010000284.1 GCA_947483545.1 Deltaproteobacteria bacterium
CCCAGCGCCCGGAAGACGCCGCCGATCCCGAGCAGGGTCAGCGCGTAGAGCGGTGCGTCGGGGAGCAGCGCGGAGCCGGACATCAGCGCGATGGGGAGGGTGAGGAGGCTGATGGCCCGCAGCCGAACCTCTGGCCCGAGGGAGAACCCCATGGCGAGCCAGACGGCCCCGAAAGCGGCGGGCACGGTCCACAACAGCATGGCGGTGCGCTGCGCCAGGATCGAGCCGCCGAGCCCCTGGACCGCGGCGAGGAACCAGGCGATGCCGGGGGGGTTCGAGAGCACGTCGAACGCGCGCTCGGGGGTGCCCTGCCAGTTGATCACCACGTCGTGCGGGGCCCATGGATCGGCGAGCGCGCCCGCGGCGAGGGTGAGGAAGTTGGTCTCGTCGTAGACGACGGGGCGGTCGAGGAAGGGGATCTGCAGCGCCATCAAGGCGAGAGCGAGGGCAAGGGCGAAGCGGGGGCCGATGCCTGAGTTCGTTGGGTTCAGCATCGTCGGGGAGCCCTCATCCGGCACCGATTACGGCGCCACCTTCTCCCGGAGGGAGAAGGGGAAGACCGGCGGTGCGATTCGTTCATCGCGGCCAAGGGTACACCCAGAGGGCTAGTTCGTGTCCCGCGTCTTGACCCGCAAGAACGCCCCGAACAGGAACGCGGCGGTGAACGAGACCAGGATGATCGCCAGACGCGTCCGGTCCAGCCCCATGTCGTCCGCCCCGGCGCCCTTCAAACCGAGCTCGTAAAGCGGCCCGGTGATCGTGCGGTCGTCCCACTTGCCGACCATCCGCGAGGGCTCGGCCAGCTTCTCGCCGACCTTCAGCACCGCATCAAACGCGTACCGCAGCGGATCGACCCTGGTCACCCACTGGGACAACGGGTTCATGTCTCGCAGGCCCACCAACAGCGAGGAGAAGCTGATCTGCGGGATCAGCAGCAGCGGCAGGGTGCCGACCGCGGCTTCACTCGACGAGAACAGCGCGGAGATCAGCAGGCCCAGCGCCATGCCACACAGCCCGGTGAGCGACGCAACGGCGGCGAACGCCACCGGGTTGAACCCATAGGCGTGCAGCCCGAAGACGACCCAATCGAGCCCGGCCAGGAACGTACATTGCAGCACCGCGAGCAGGCCCAGCACGAGCACCTTCGACCCGACGTAGGGCATCACCCCCAGGCCGACCCGCCGCTCCCGCGCCCAGATGACGCGGTCGGAGATCAGCTCGCGCACCGCCGCGCTCATGCCAAACCACAGGCACGACAGCGTGAGCATGAAGATCATCGACTTGGTCGGCTTCGGGAAGACGACGAACATCACGAGCGCGAGGAACGGCGGCTGGGCGGCCAAGACCCACAGTCCCGTGCGATCCCGCAGCTTGACCATCGCGTAACGCCGGACCTGTGTCGCGAGCTGCTGCAGGCTGGAGACCCGCCGCGGCGTGACCACCACCGGCTCCCCCTCCCTCCCCGGCAGCCTGCGCAGGTCCTCCCGCATCGTCACGAACGTGCGGAACTCCGAGCTTGCGCGGTAGGCGATCCCCCAATCCGCCGGGGCCTTGTCCTGGAAGCGGTTGAACACCGCGTCCGGCGTCGGGACGTTGAAGTAAGTGCAGGCGACCTGCGGCGGCCCGAAGAACGCCACGCGCCCTCCGGGTGCGAGCACCAGCAGGTGGTCCACCTGGGCCATCACCTGGGGCGAGAGGTCGTGCGTCACCAGGAAGACGATGCGGCCGCGATCCGCGAGTTGGCGGACCAGCCGCACGATGTCCTGGGCGGCGCGTGGGTCCAGCCCGCTCGTCGGCTCATCCAGAAAGAGCACCCGCGTGGACCGCGAGAGCAGCTCCTGGCCGAGGTTCACCCGCTTACGCTGGCCGCCGGAGATGCCGCGGCGCGTGGCATCCCCGATCCGGGACTTCCGGATGTGGTCGATGCCCAGCTCCTCCAGCACGCGGGAGACGGCGTCCTTGAGCTCGGAGGCCTTGGTGTCGGGCGGAAAGCGGAGAAGGCCGCTGAAGTGCAGCGACTCCTCGACGGTCAGCTCCGGGTGCACGATGTCGTCCTGCGGGACCGTGCCGACCTGCGAGCGGTCGATGGCCAGCATGGCGTGGAAGTCCTCGCCGTCGAACAACACCTCACCGGAGTCGGCGGGCGTGACCCCGGCGATCGCGTTCAGCAGCGTGGTCTTGCCCGCGCCGGAGGGGCCGACCATCGCGATGACCTCGCCCGAGAACACGGTGAAGCTCACGTCGTCAAGCAGCGAGACTGAGCCGATTTGACGCGTCAAGTTGCGCGTGGAGAGCGCGGTGAACACGCGGTCGTTCTGCACGACCAGCGTGTCGTCGGCGCCGAGCTTGCACCGGAACGGACCGATGCGGAGCTCATCGCCCTTGGAGAACGGGGCCTCCGTGACCGGGCGGTTGTTCACGACCGTGGGGCGACCCGACTCGGCGTCGCGCAGGTGCCAGCCCGTGCGGCTCTTGGTGAGCGTCGCGTGGTGGTCGCCGACCTGGGGGTCGGGCAACACGACGTCCATGCCGCCCGAGCGACCGATGGCGATCCGGTCCCCCGAGAGCTGGAAGATCAGGCCGGCGACCCCGCCCTCCCCGTTCAACGTGCGGTAACGGGGCTCGTGCTTCTGGTGCAACGCGGACACGAGCACGCCGTCGATGCCAAGCTCCGAAGCAGCGGCCTCCAACCTGCGCAGCTCAGAGGGGTCGATGTCGCCGTCGGTGGCGACGGTCGAGAACATCGCGTCCAAGAGCAGCAGCGCCTCCCAGGACCCGTACTTGCCCACGAACGCGGCGAGATCCAGATCGGAGGCTTCGTCGGCCGCCAGGGCCTGGCCGGCCTGCTCTCCAAAGCGGGCGATGAACGCCAGGAGCTCAGCCTTGTTCTCGATGCTGCGAAACTCGGGCGAGGCCGCGAGCCGGATCAACATGCCCGCCTCGCCGGGGCTCAGCGCCGTCCGCTCGCGGGTCACCCTCAGGGCCGCACCGAAGCGCTGCTCGAGCTTCTCAGGCGCGACCAACACAGCCTGCATCAGCAGGCGGACAAAGTCGACCGCGAAGCCAACGCTCTCTTCGGTGGCCCCGGAGCGTTGACGAGAGAGCTCCGCGCGAAATCGCTCGAGCAGTCGGACGCCAGCGCCCATGGTTCGCTCCTACTTGTAGGTCACCGCGGTGGCGATGGCGCCCTGCTTGGTCAGATCGTTCAATTTGGAGGCGTGGACCGCCACGTAGTAGGTGTCGGTGGCCTGTGGCGTGAAGCTCAGGACCGGCTCGCGATCGTTGCTGGAGTCGATGGCCACCTGCTTGCCGGTGTGGTCGTAGAGCACCAGATCGGCGTTGCCCACGTTGGCGTCCCCGCAGGCCATCATCTTGTAGTCGTTGCCCGCGTACAGCGTGACCAGGTAAACCTTGTGGCCGCCCTGGTTCAAGGTCGCCTTCGTGGAGGTACGAACTGCCCAACCGGAGTTGTAGCCGTCCCAGATCTTGGTGCGGAGGCAGGTCTCGGCCTGGTCCTCATCGGCGCGTGCGGTCATCACGATCAAGGGGATCAGAAGGAATTGCATGGCGACCTCGGGGCGTTCAAACAGATCAAAGGGGAGTTGGGGTCCGCGGGAGCGTCAGAGCAGGGCGAGCACGGAGTCGGTCTGCGCCTTGATCTCTTTCACATCGTCCACGTTGAGGGTCGGCTTGGCGGCGATCTCCTTCAGCTTGTTGAGCGTGGACTCCAGCTGCTTGAGCACCGCATCCGGCGCCTTGTCGGCCCCCTCGGTCTTCACGTAGGTCAGGAAGTAGTCCACGACCTGCGGCTGGCGCAGGAGTTGGGTCGCCGCGTCGGGCTTGTTCGCCGCGAGGATCGCGGTGCTGACGAGGTTCGAGCCCTCAAGCCAAGCGCCCGCCTGGATCAGCGGCACGGCACGGTCACCCGCCTCGTACTTGATCTCGGGGATGATGGCCCCGTGCATGTCGTCGAGCTCCTTGATCAGATCGTCCTTGGAGATGCCGTCGTTCGTGATCCGGGCGGACAGCTCATCGATCGTCGCCTGGATGTCCCCGCCTGCGCCGAGGCTGTGCATCCCAGACTTGACGATGCCGAGGCGCTCGACGATCTTCTCCTTCGGCGCGTCCTTGACGGTCAGCAGGCAGTCCGCGAGCACGAGGCCCGTCCGAACGGCGACGACGTCCTTGTTCTCAACGTCCATCTTGAGGGCCCGGTCGGTGACGAGCTTCGAGAGCCCATCGACGATCCCGGCCTTCTCCATCGCCTTCTGCATCTCCGCGGGAGAGGGCACGAGCGCGACGTTCACAGCGTTGGCCTCCAACGCGGCCATGTCGAGCGCCGGAGGGGGCGGGGCCTTCTCATCCACGGGGGCCTCAGTCGGCGGCTTGTCCACCGGCGGCGTCGCAGTGGGCTCCCCGGAGCAACCCGGCATCCAAACAGACGCGAGCAGGGTGGCGACCGCGAGGGCAGGCAGAAGAGGGCGGGTCAGCGACATGACATACAACTCCGAAGCGGGCGGACTCTACGCCGTTTGGTGGGTGGGGTCAAACTCATTCGTGGCTCATGCGGTAGTTGAGCACGAGGCAGGGCACGGCGTCGGGCAGCGGCCCGAAGGTGGCCTCGACCTTCTTCTTGTCGTGGTTCAGCACCCCATCGCAGGGGATCATCATCGCGCGGGCGATGATCTCCGCCGTGCGCTGCAGCACCCAATCGCCCCCCGGCGAGTCCTTGAGCGCCCCCGCGACCGTGCCCTTCGCGAAGGTCAGGGTTGGGGTCCTCGATCCTGCCCAGTTCGTGCCCGGGATGTCTGCCGAGAACACCTTCGCGACGCGCGCCACCACCCCCTGGCCATCCTCGGGGTTCTGCAAGCCATCGACATCGCGCCCGACTTGATCGTTCAGCATCCCCATGACCTTGTTCTCGTCGTCGCGATCATCTTCGCCGACACCGTACACACAGGTCGCGGCGCCCTGGCGCAGGATCTCGGCGGTGCTGGAGACATCGCTCGTCGGACTCGGCTCCCCCGCAGCCTCTGCGGTCTTGGCGAGCAATTTGGTGCGCGTCGGATCGTCGTTGGCTTCGACCGTCGCGTCCCCTTGCACATAGGCATCGAGGTAAACGCCGGTCAGTCCAAGGTTCTTGGCCTGGCGATACGTCATGCGTATCGGCCCCCGCCCGCAGGTCTCGGCCTGCTTCGAGTCGAGCACCCGATCCCAATCGCCCTGCAAGCGGTTCTTCGACGCGGCGAGGTACGGCAAAAGTCGCTTCGTTCCAGGATCCAGGCTGTCCGACTTGTCCACACGCTCCCGCCATCGGGCAAAGTCCTCGACCCGGTTCGTCTCCTCGAACATCCACGCATAGGGATCTGGGTTCGCGGCGATGGACTTGGCCTCTTCCTTGACCTTGCCGAGCAGCTGATCGTCCTTTTTCAGCGCGGCGCCGATCTCAGGGACCCCGAGGATCGTAGCGGCGAGCTGGTCGAACTGGAAGTTCTCGACGCTCCCGCCCATGTTGTTGGCATAAGCGAGGTTCTCCGTGCAGGTCTCAGCCTTGGACGTCGCCACGACCGCGTCGGTCTTGAACTTGAACGCCGCGCAGGCGCTCACCCCGGTGGTCATGTACCCGCCGAGCATGATCATGCCGGCGATGATGTACCGCGGCTGCCAGATCGCCCCGGAGGTGATGAAATACCAGCCTTGCGCCAGCATTTGCATCGGTCCGATCGTGAAGATCCGGGCGAGCGCGAGCCGACGCCCTTCTTTCGCGAACTTGTCCGCCGTCAGGCCGCGCGCGGATCCCCTCCCCTTGTTGGAGCGCTGAGCGATGATCTCATCGGGCAACTTGGCAAGTTCGATGCGGAACCTGGGGCCGTCCGGGGTGACCAGCGCGAAGCTGTCGCCCGGCCGCACGGCGGTCGGCGTCGAGACCTGCACCGGGCTGCGCGCATCGCCCTTCCACAGGTACAACCCCGCCGATCGTTCGCTCGGCGTCAGGATCAGGTTGGACGGGCCCTGGCGCAGCACCTTGCAGTGCTCCTTCTGAACGCCGAGGCCCTCGGGGATCGTGATGTGGCAGCGGTCCTTGTTCGACCCCAGCCTGCACTCGATGCCTTCAAACGGGCCAAACCGCGTACCGCCGAACTCCGGGGTGAGCGTCAGGTAGAGGGCAATGTCTTCGCCGGCCATCGCGGGAGTCTATTACATCGCGGCACATGGTCACCGTCGATCCGCACCCCCTGCTCGTCGCCCGCGCGTTCACGACCCGATTCCCGAGGCCGCTCGGCGAGCTGCAAAGCCCGGAGATCGCCGGGTTCCTGGGAGCTGCGGGCCCAGCGGGGCTCACGCCGCCGACGGATTCCCTGCGCGCGGCCATCCGCGACCTGCTCCGACACGGCGGCTTCAAGCCCACAGGCCGCTCCAAGCCCGCGTCCGAGTACCTGATCAAGGCCGCCGAAGCCGGGTTCCTCTCCCCGATCAACGCGGCGGTGGACGCCTGCAACGCGCTGTCGCTCCACTCCGGCTTTCCGATCTCCGTCGTCGATCTGGACCGAGCGAAGGCGCCTTTTCGCATCGGCATCGCCCCGCCCGAAGCCACCTATGTGTTCAACGCCGGCGGCCAGACCATCGACATCGACGGCCTGCTGTGCCTCCACGACGCCGAGGGACCTTGCGCCAACGCCGTGAAAGATGCGCAGCGCACGAAAACCACCCCCGAGACGACCCAGACGCTGTCGATCGTCTGGGGCGTCAAGGCCTACGAGCGCGATCTGGACGCTACTGTGGGGGTCTACCGCAGGCTGCTCGAGGTCGTCGGCGCGGAGGTGACCCCTTGCGACGCCTGACCGCCAGGCTGTCCACCGTCGCGGGCGAGGTTCAGCGTCTTTTGGAGGCCATTCCGGCGCAGTTCGAGGCGAAC
>CANKNP010000285.1 GCA_947483545.1 Deltaproteobacteria bacterium
ACGGGCACCCCCGTCAGCGAGCCGTCGTCCGCCGTCTCCGGCTCGTCCAGCTCTCTGGCGCCCGCGTCGGGCAAAAGGCCGCCCGCACCGACCCCGCAGTCGTTTCCCCCACGCATCCAGATGACCCCGCCGCCCCGCCCCAGGGCGTTTCAACACAACTTACGCGACCGCCCCAGAGCGGTCAACCAGAGGAACTCACTACAATCGAATTGCCGCATTCTCTCGGATAAAGGTTACGATTTCGTCGATGCGTGCGCCGGGCGGAAAAACCGCCGTGACGCCCGCTTCGCGCAGCGAGGGCACGTCCTCGTCCGGGATGATCCCGCCGCCGATCACCAGCACATCATCACCCCCGCCCGCCCTGAGGGCCTGTACGACCGCGGGCAGGAGCGTGCTGTGCGCTCCCGAGAGCACCGAGAGACCGACGACGTCGACGTCTTCGTCGATCGCGGCGCGCGCGATCTGTTCTGGCGTCCGGTGCAGGCCCGTGTAGATCACCTCAAAACCCGCGTCGCGAAGGCCTCGCGCGATGACCTTGGCTCCACGGTCGTGCCCGTCGAGCCCCGGCTTCGCAATCATCACGCGGATCCGACGATCCATGATCAACCTAGGTAATTCCGTGAGATGACCAACCGTTGGATCTCCGAGGTGCCCTCATAGAGCGTGGTGATCCGCGCGTCACGGTAGAGGCGCTCCACCTCGTACTCCTTGCTGTAGCCGTAGCCTCCGTGGATCTGAAGCGCTTTGTCGGCACAGAAATTGGCTGTCTCCGACGCGTAGAGCTTCGCCATGGAGCACAGGTGCCCGGCCCGGGCCCTGTCGTTCTCGTCTTTGGCGACCGCGGCGCGCCAGGTCAGGAGCCGGGCGGCGTCGATCCGCACGGCCATGTCCGCGACCATCCACTGGATCGCCTGGTTCGCCGCGATCGGCTTACCAAAAGCGTGGCGCTCCTTCGCGTAGGCGACTGCAAGGTCGAACGCGCGCTGGGCGATGCCTAGGGACTGCGCGGCGATGCCGATGCGGCCGCCATCGAGGGTCGCCATCGCGATCTTGAAGCCTTCGCGCTCTTTCCCGAGGAGGTTGGACGCGGGTACCTCCATCGCCTCGAAGAGCACCTCCGAGGTCACCGAGGAGGTAATCCCAAGCTTGTCCTCCAGTTTTCCGACGGTGAACCCCGGGCGGTCCGTATCGATGATGAAGGCGCAGACGCCGCGGTGCCGCTCTTCGGGAGCGAGATTGGCGTAGCCCACGCAGACCTGCGCGCGCGGGGCGTTGGTGATCCAGATCTTGCTTCCGTCCAGCTTGTAGCCGTTCTCCGTGCGTAGGGCTTTCGTGCGCTGCGCACCGGCGTCGCTCCCGGCGTTGGGCTCGGTCAGCGCGTAACAGCCGAGCTTCCGCCCCGAGGCGAGGTCAGGGAGGTAGGACTCCTTCTGGGCGGCGCTCCCAAAAGCCAGGATGGGCCAACAAACCAGCGAGTTGTTGACCGACATCGTCACGCCGACCGAGGCGTCGGCGTAGCAGATCTCCTCGAGGGCGACGACGTAGGTCAGGGTGGACAGGCCCGCTCCCCCGAGCTCGGCGGGGACAAACATACCCATGAAGCCCATTTCACCGAGCTTCTCCACCAGGTCAGCCGGGTACGCGTGCGCGTGATCACGGGCCATCGCGCCCGGGAGGATCTCCTGGCGTGCGAAGTCGCGCGCGAGCGCTTGGATGTCCCTGACGTCTTCGGGAAGCTCAAACATCGATGCTCCAGGCGGGCCGACGCTTAGCCCAGCCCGTTGCTCCGGGCCAGGGTTTCCCGGCGCTGCTTTTCGCTTCAGTGACGGCCGCGGATCCGCGCAGTCGAGCCTCGATAACGATGTTTGAACCGGCGTGAACCAAATAACGAGGCGGGCCTGTGGGCTTTCAGTCCTGCCGCGGCGCGGGTCCGGTCGGCATGGACGCGAGCGGCACCACGCCGGGCTCATAGATGGTCGCCGTAAACTGACGGTGAACCACCTTTTCCTCGCGCGCCGTGGGGTCGTCACCGGGATAGCGGTAGGCCAACGACGTGGTGATCGCGTCGGCGTAGCTGGCGAGCGGCAGCTGGAACAGGCGCTGCATCTCCGCGGCGTCGACCGCGCTGTCGTGGCCGTAGAGCACACCGAGCGCCCGGAGGTGGTGGTTCCAACGCCGCCCAAAGGGTAGCACCACCTTGGAGAGCAGGTTGACGGCTACGGGCTTGAGCGGCCACACGTTCGGCACGACCCCAGCGGCCTGACACGCGAGGTTGAAGGCTTCGCCTACGGTGAGGGTGTCGGGCCCGCCGACTGCGACCGCACGATTCCTCACCTCCTCGAGCTCGAGCGAGGCAAGGCACATCAGGCCCAGGTCTCGCTCCGCGAGCGGTGAGACGCGCGTTTCGGCGCGACCGGGAAGGAAGGTAGAACCGTTATACTCCTGCTTCCGGACCAGATCGGCGAAGCTGCCGGCCAGGATGCCCGGGCGGAGGATGGTGTACGAGAGTCCGCTCTGAATCAGGTGGTCCTCAGCGGCTTTCTTGTGGGCGAACGCTGGCACGTCGCCCCCGTGCTCGGCCCCCTGACACGAGACGAAAACGACGTGCTTCACGCCGCGGTGGACTGCTGCATCGAAGAGGGCGATGTTGCCGTCACGCGTCACGTTGCCGTGGTGGTTGTCGGTCCGCTCGACCCTCACTCCCGCGGCGGCGATCAGGTATTCTACGTCTCGCAGGGCCCGGCTGAGGCTTCGCGGGTCTCGGAGGTCGCCGAAAAAATAGGAACAACCTGTGTCATTGAGCCAGTAGTACTCGCTGCCTTTCCGGACAAGGCACCGGGTCTCCTGCCCGACGGAGCGAAGCACACGGACGAGCTGGTGGCCAAAACGACCGGTTCCACCGGTGACAAGAATCATGCGGGCTCCGAAGACCGGCCAATGTAGCTGAACAAGGCCCATTCCGCATCGAATCTCGGCGAAGATCGGTCGCGGCGCCGGGGCGGGCGAATGCCGCAGGTTATGGGCATATGGGCCGCGTAGGCTCTTTCGGGGGCGGCTATGGGGGATGACGAGGGCAGCGGTCGCGAAGGCCGGCCGGGCGGCGGAGAACGGAGCTTGGGGCTCCTTGTCGGAAAGTTCATGGATCGGAGCCGGATCGAGCTCGAGCGTGCCGCCCGGCGTGGACGTGACCTCCTGACCCTGCGTCAGCTTCGTACGGATCGGGACCGGATGTACCAGAAGATCGGGAAAGAAACTCGTGCCTTGCTGGAAGCGGGCGAGCTTGATCATCCGGGCGTGCGGCGTGGGGTGGACAAGGTGAAAGAGCTCGAGATCAAGATCCAGGAGGCCGAAGACCAGATGCGCGGTTTCGGCCAGGAGCCGGAGCCTGACCCGGGCGTGACGGCTGAGGCGGTGGATGAGCCCGCCCGCTGACCCCTCGCCGCGGCGCCTGGTGCAATGCGGCGTCCTGGGGCTACTCTGCGGGCTTTTCGGGTGTCACGGAGACCATGCGCCTGTGCCGGCGGAGCTCGCTGTGCCGCTCGCGACCCCGTCTGGGGAGGCGCCTGCTCCCGCGCCTGCGGCCAGCTCCGCCGCCACGCCGAACGCTGGCGCGGCGATCACCGACGCCTCGACCGCCGACGTTCCGACCGCCGACGTTCCGACCGCCGACGCTCCGACCGCCGACGCTCCGACCGCACCGCCGGCGTCCCTCTCTTCAACCACGGTCGCCCGGGCTGATCCGGCAGGGTCTGCGCCTCCGGCGCCGGCTGAGGACATGTGCGCGAAGCTGCAGCAGCGGATCGAGGGGCGGGGGGCGGCCGGGGAGTGCGCTTCAGACGCTGACTGTGCTCGGACCGGATGTTCGGGGGAGGTGTGTGTGACCGTGGCGAACGCCGCCGAGGTGATGACGACCTGTGAGCTTCACCCCTGCTTTTCGACGTTGAGCAGCTGCGGCTGCGACGCGGGCCAATGTTTGTGGACCCGTAAGCAGGCGGCGCCCCTCCCGCTGAAGCTCGACACCTCGGCGTCTGGGGTCCAGGCGCCATGAACCGATTGAGTGGCGGTGAGCTTCGCGGCCGAGTGCTTCGCGCCCCCGTACCCGAGGGGGTGCGGCCCACCGGCGGTCGGGTGCGCGAGGCGCTGTTCAGCCTCGTCGGCCAGGATCTTCGCGGTCTGAGTTGGCTCGACCTGACGGGAGGCTACGGGCTGGTCGCGCTGGAGGCGTGGTCCCGCGGCGCCCGCCCAGTGGTGGTGGTCGAGCGCGAAGCCAAGGTGGCGGCAGTCATTCGGCGGCACATGACCGAACTGGCCGCGCCGCTCGACCTCCGGATCGGCGACGCGCATCGAGTTCCGCTTCCCCCGGCCGATTGGGTCTTCGCCGACCCGCCTTACGCTCAGGTTGAAGACCCCGCGGGCGCCGCCCGTTGGGTGGACCGCGCGCGCTCGCTCGCCCGACGTTGGGCGGTGCTTGAGGGGCCCGCGGGAGCGCCTTGGCCTGCGGACGGGCTGGATGACCGGCGCGTATACGGAGACACGGAGCTGGTTTTCTACCCGGGCCAGGCTCCCATGACGCAAGACGCCCCCGCCGCTTCGGCCTGAGCGACTGCTCGACCTTGGCTTGGGGGGCGCTGCGAAGCACTGGAAGAGGGCGGGACGGAGCTTGGACCTGGCTGCGTCCCTCGCTCAGGCGTCCGGCTACTTGTCCTTCTTGGTGTCCTTCTTGTCGTCGGACTTGCCCTTGGTGAGGCCCGAGGTGAGATCGGTGGCCGATTTGGCCGCCGACTTGGTGTCGCCCTTGGCCGCGGCCTTGGCCGCCTTCGTGGCGTCCTCGGTGGCCTTGGTAGCCTTCTCGACCTTCTCGGTGGTCTCCGGTTTGACGCCTACAGCCTCAGCGGCGCTCTTGGCCGCCGTCGCTGCGCCGCCGTCGGTCTTGATGCCAACGGCGTTCGCCGCCGCCGCGCCCGCTCCGCCCGCTCCGGCGCCCTTGGCCGCCGCGTTGAGACCCGCCGCTGCCGCATCGGCCGGTCGCCCGGACTTGGCGTCCGCGCCTGGTTTTGCGCCCGGGCGTTCCGCGCCGTCTTTCGCCGCGGACTTCGCGCCACCCTTTCCGTCGGCCGCCTTCTTGCCGTCCTTTCCAGCTTTGGGTGGAGCCTTCTTGGGCAAGCCCGCGGCCGTTCGACTGGCGGCCTTAGCCTTGGCGCGGAGCGCCTTGGGATCACCCCCCTTTGCCGCGACCTTCTTCTCCACCCGCTTCATCACCGCGGGGTTGGCCCGGGCCTGAACCGCGAGCTCGGCGCCGACGAACTGCTCCAGCGCCGGATTGTCTCCACTGGCGGCGAGCTCGGAGAGCTTTTCGAGCACGCGGGCGAGCGCCTCCTCCGTGATGCCGTCTTCTGCGGTCTGGACGAAGGAGTGGAACCCCTCGATGCCGCTACAGGCGATGATGAGGACAGTAAAAACCCAGGCCCAACGTGGTGGTGCCTCCTGGTCCCGCTCCATCCAAACACCGAGCACACCAGCGAGGCAGGCAACGAAGATACCGGCAAAAGTGACGATGAGTCCAACGTCCATCGGGGCCTCTCAGGGGGTGGTGGGGGTAGCTTCGGTGGGCGGGGTGCCTTCAGCGGGGGCGACGCCCTCGGCCGGAGCCTCTCCTTCAGCAGGCGGCGAGCCTTCGGCGGTCGCTTCGCCCTCAGGGGCCTTTTCGATCGGCACGACCTCCACGACGGGACCGCCTTCGTCCTGTACCAGCTTCGCGAGCTCGGTGTCTCCGGACGCGACCGCGATCTCGTTGACCATGTCGAGCATCCGCGCGAGATCCGCGCGCTGCTGTACGGCGGCCTCCGCGTCGAGGTAGGACTGGGTGAGCCCGATGAGGATCGCCGCGCTGATCAAGCCGGACATAGCGAAGGCGAAGGTGAGTGGCCGGGTCTTGTCGCGATCAACCCAGATGCCAAGCACCGCGCATGTGCCGCCGAAACCCAGCGCGGCCATCGAGATAACCAGACCGAAGGACCAGGGAGACTCCGCAGGTTCTTCCTCTTCTTCCGCCTCCTCCGTCGCGACTGCTCCGGGGTCGGCCTCGGCGGATGCCGCGGGGTCCGCGGTGGTGCCGGCCGCCTCGGCGCTGGCGGGGTCTGCGCCAGCAGCGGGTGCGGCCTCGGTGGGCGCTGCGGCGGGTGCGGCCGCGGCGTCGGCCGTAGGAGCTGGGTCGGCTGCGACGGCAAGGCTAATTCCAGCCGCCGGCGCCAACAAGAGCAGGACGAGGGCCACCGCGCTCAGCCTGCGGACGAAGGGGTACATCGATCCTCGAGTGCGCGGTGGAGATCCGCAGCGCCGGCGGCCTAACACGGGCAGTCTAAAGTTGGCAAGCGTGCAGCTGCGGAACCTGGGGTTTCGATATAGGCCACTCGACGGTAGAACGCCGATTTCTGCGTATCGATCGGGTGGCGGCATCGGCATCGACATGGTCATGGTCATCGCGACCATCGACATCGTAGTCGGCATCGAGTGGTTGAACCTGCCACGATGGCGATATCGACCTCGATGCCGCCCCTCCCCTCGATGCCGCCCCTCGATGCCGCACCTCGATGCCGCCCCTCGATGCCGCCCCTCGATGCCGAGTCCGATGTCTCGATCCACCACCCGGTCCGACTTCTGCGGGACGCGGTCCCACTCCGCTCCTCCGGTCCACCGGATTCACTGCGGCGGCGCCCGCCGGGGGCGAGGGCGCCGTCCTCGCTTCATCCGGCGGCCCTCCGGAGCTCACCGTGTCTACCGGCTTTCCTCAC
>CANKNP010000286.1 GCA_947483545.1 Deltaproteobacteria bacterium
GCTCGAGGCCCGCGGGGGGCGCCTGGACCCAGGGGACCCACGAGGTCGAGACGGCGGTGAACGCCAAGCCGGGGACGGCGGGGGTCGCGACGATCCGCAGGGATTGGGCGCTCTCTGTGGTACGCCCGCCGGGGATGGAGAGCCGGACGGGGGCGTGGGGCTGGGCCGGGTCCAGCGCACCCTCGCCGACCGCCTGGTCGTCCACGTAGAGCTGGATCTTGACCTCCTTGGGGATCTCTCCCCCCATCGCCTTCGCCAGCGCGGGCAGCGCGGTCAGGCCCGCCCAGCCGCCGCCAAATCCGGCGCCCGGGGACCATCGTCCCAGCACGCCCGTCGCCAGATCCGCCATCAGCGCGGCGTCGGCCTCTCCCCCCAGCGCGAGCAGCGCCACCGCCGTCGCCTCCGTCGTCGAGGCGCGCAACACCCGCACGGAGCTGGCCCCCAACGTCGGGTCCAGCCGCTTGCTGCCGTCGGCGTTCGGGACCAGCGCGTCCAACACGACCTTCCGCAATTTGTCCTGGGTCGCCGCGTCGAGTCCCTCGGCCCCCCCCGACGCCAACGCCCACGCCGCCACGTAGGGATCCGTCAGCCGATCCGAGAACCGCTCCAACGCGCCTGAGAATCGCAGCCGGGCGCCTTTCACTGCGGTGGTCTCAGCCCCCGCGGTGTCGCTCTGCCGCAGGGCCCACAGATAGCGGGAGCTCGCGATCAGCTGCTCATCGAGCCCGTAGCCCCCCCCCAGCGTCCATAGGCCATCGGCCTGTTGCGCTTCCACCACGAGATCCCGCATCCGCCCGGCCAGCCGCGCGTCGAGCCCGGATCCTTCAGGGTGGCCCAGCCCGGCCAGGGCCAGCGCCGCGGTCATCGCCCCCGCCGGGTCGGTCCCGGCGGCCCGGGTCCCCCGCATCAGCCGTTGCAACGCCACCAGTCCGAGATCCCGGACCATGTCGCCGTTCACCTCTTCCGACGCCACCAGCGGGCCCGCCGACTGGCTCACGCGCCACGCGTACGCCGCCGCCGCCACGTCCCCGCCCCGCCCGCCGACGTAGTCCAGCTCGGACCGCAGGACCGAGAGGGCGCCGGGGAAGACCGTCACAGCGATCGAGGTGTCCAGCGCGCCCCGGTCGTCCCCCGGGGACGACGCGAAGCGCCCAGGTACCGGCTCGGTATTCCGAGTCGGGACCGCCCGGGCCGGCGTGGGGGTCTGGGGGCCCGGGGGCCCCCAGGAAACAGGATCAAAGCTTACAGTTCGGGCCCCCCCCAACGTCCCTGCCCGCGATTGCTCCACGGGCCGGCCGACCGGCGTGACGCTCACCGTCTTGCGCACGGCGTCGATGGGCTCGCGCTCCCCGGTCAAGTTGGCCTCGATCTGCAGCTCCCCGGCGTGGTTTGCGACCGTTCGGACCGTGGACGCGCTGGAACCCCACGCCGCCACGTTCACCGCCCCGCCCCCTTGCCCCAGTCCGCCGGTCACCACCACCGCGAGCGAGCCGCGCAGCGGATCCCCGGTCTGGTTGACGACCTGGACGGGCATGTCCACGACGTCGCCGACGCGCAGCTTGAGCGGCGCAGCCACGTCCACGTAGGCGGGCAGCGTGGACATCACGGTGTGGACCGCGCCCCCCTGCGAACCCTCGCGGGTCTGACCCAGCGCGAGGATGCGCCACGTCGTGAGCGTGTCCGGGACGGTGAACTGTACGGTTGTGGAGCCCGAAGTTCCGGTATCGACGAGCGGCTGCCAGAGGAAGCTCTCTGGGAACCAAGCTCGCACGGTCGGGGCTTCGGCGACGGGGGCCGGAGAGGCGGGCGCGCCTTTCTTGGCCTTTTCGTGGCGGTTGTTGGCGCCGCCGCTGACCCCTGAGAGCTTGGCGTCCAGTCCCCCGGCGCCACCCACCGCGAACAGATCCTCGGCGGTGCCGTCGCCCGCGCCCATCGTGCCGAGGGTCTGGATCGTCACCGCGCTCGCGGGCGCGTTCGCCGCCCGCTCTTCGTCGGCCGGCTCGGCGCTCTTCTCCATGATCACCAGCCTGGCAGCGTTATCGACAATCATCAGGTCCGGCTCGACGGCGCGCTGGGTGGTGGACACGACCGCGAGGAAGGTCACCCCGATGATTCCGAATGCCAGCAAAATTGCCGGAAAGAGCAATTTTACCCTCACGGCGACTCCGAGGCCACGAACGCTGCCCAGTTCTCGATGTCCTCCGGCAGCCTCGCGGCGTCGCTCACGAGCACCCGCGGGTCGGTGAACCGCAGCAGGTCCTGCGGCAGCACCGAGAGGTGCAGGTCGCGGCCGAAAGGATCGCTGGTCGGGTGGGCCTTCAGCGTGGCTTCCCAGAGCTGGAGCAAGATGCGCGGCGTCATGACGTCGCCCTCCTTCGCGGTCTTTTCCCAGCTCCGAACGGCGCTCTTGACCTCTGGGTAGAACGTGTAGAACGCGTCCGCCACGTCGCTCGCGGGGTCGAAGGTGAATCGGGACTCCGCGGACACCCGCGTGGCCCCGGGGGCGGCCTGAGGGAGCCCGCTGACGCGCAGGATGGTGGCCGCGGCAGCGTTGTCGCCGGCGATCTGGCCGGTCTGAAGCGCGCGGGCGTCGAGATCCCCGAACGCGGGGGAGGCGGTCTCGGCGGTCACCGCGAGCCGGGCGAGGCTGTCGGGTGCGTCGAGGGTCGCCAGCACCCCGAGCGTCTGGTCTAGGCCGGAGAGCGTCACGCCGGCCGCCACGGGGCTCTCACCGGCTTTGCTGCTCACGGTCAGGTTCGCGACGTCCCCGGGGCGATATACCGCCTTGTCCGTGGTAAGTCCGAGGGTCAGCTCGCGCTCGTCCTGCACGTAGGCGACCGCCATGGCGCCGCCGAAGCTCACGTGGATGAAGCCCCGCGCGTCGGCGGGGATCTGGAAGCTGCCGGTGCGCTTCTTGGGGTCGAAAGCGAACTTCTCGATCTCGCGGTCGCCCGACCTGAGCCAGAGCTCCTCGGGAAAGCTGCCGTTGAACCCCGGGCCACGGAGCGCGACGACATCGAGCTTGTCGCCCGGCTTCACGAGGATCTCCGAGAACCGGAGCCGCAGATTGGGAAGCGCCCCTGGCCGAAGCCGCAGCGTGGTCTCGCCCACCGTGGCGCTGTTCTCGTCGCCGTCGAGCGCGGCGACCTGGAACGAGTAGCCGGGCCAGGTCATCGGCTGGGGTTTCTCGGAGCCGGGGACCGCCGGAAAGTTCAGGTTGACCTCCAGGATGCCGGAGCCGTCGGTCTGCTCGGAGTCGTAGGGCAGTCGGCCTGTCGGCACGGTGAACCCCGAGATCGCGCGGGCCACGCAGGCCCGCACCGACGCGGGGGCCAGGCCCTCGTCGTCTTGGATATCAACCGATCGAAGCGTCACGTTCCGATCGCCGCCGCGGGTGAACCAGACCCAGGAGAGCCCGATGTCCGAGGTGTTGAAGTCCAGATTGGCCGCGCACGAACGGGCCCTCCGAAGCGCGTAGTTGGCCTGCTCGGAGATCTCGCTGCTGTGCGACTCCCCGCTGCTCGCGCGGGTCGTGGCGGTCACCCAAGGGGTCTCCGGGCCGGAGACGGTGAGGTCGAGGTCCCACAGACGGTCCCGGCCGTCGCCGGGCGCGGACCCCGACATCGAGCGTGCCACGCACGTCGCCACCAGCGGATCGCCCTCGCCGGCGCTGCTCTGCACCACCCGCCCGCTCCCATCGACGAGCACGGTCACGCCGATGCTCTCGTCGTCGCTCCCCTCCACCAAGGCGCCGCACGCCACAGCTCTCGCGGCCCACTGGTCGAGCCTCGCCCGGGTCGTCAGGCTCGGCGTCTCCTCAGAGAGCAGATCCGACACGCTGTTGACCTGCAACGCCGGCGTCTTGCGAAGTGTCGGTGGCCGCCAGGGCTTGGGCGGCACGATGACCGTGACCGGCTCGCCCGGATCGAGCTGGAAACGTGCGACCCCGTCTGCGTCCGTCTTCTCGACCATGGCCTTGGCGTCGCGCTCGCCGGTCCGCCACATCTTCAACGTGCTGTTGCGCAGGGGCCGGCCATCTGGCGTCGTCGCCCGCACAAACACCCGGTTGTTGGCCGAGGGCACGACCCCGTCCGTCAGCTCGGTCACCGAGCTGACGTCGATGCGATCCTGCGTGAACAGCAACGAGGCGGCGCCGACCGCTACGTCGCCGGTCTCGTCGCGCGCGGAGAGCTGCACCGTCATCTTGCCCTTGCCGACCAGATCGCCGGGCACCTGGGGCAGCCGGATCGTGACCTTGCCCTGTGCGTCTGTGAACAGGGCCTGTGCCTCCAGCCACTCTGGGGGTACGGGCCAGGCGGGAGCGCCATCGGCCGCCGTCTGGCCCTGGTCGAACAGAGCCACATCCACCGGGGCGTTCCGGACCGGCGCGCCAGACGTGTAGCGCACGTTCGCCTCGATGGTGGGCGCATCGCCGTAGGTGTACCAGGGCTTGTTCGCCTTGGTCTCGACCGTGAACCGCGGGAGCTGGAACGGGTGCATCGGCACCGTGCGCGTGTCCTGATTCGCGCCGGTCACGAACTGCACAGTCCAATTGCCGGACTCTGCCAGTGTGTCGATCGGCACGGTGCCGCTGGCCACGCCGAAGGCCCCCGTGCGGGTCTTCTCCTCCAGCACGACCTCGCCCGCCTGGTTGGTCACCACCCATTTGCCGGGCCGATCCTCGAGCGGGGTCAGGTCCTTGTCGGAGAGCACCACCGCGCGGAACTTGATGGTCTGGCCGGGCTTGTAGAGCGGCGCATCCGTCAGCACGTGAACGCGTGCCGGGGCGTAGAGCGGCAGGGTCATCTCGGTCGTGGACGCGCCCGCCGGCGTGTCGGCCGTCACCCGTAGGATCCAGTCCCCATCGGGACCATCGGGCAGCGTGATGATGCCTGCCTGGTCGTGGTTGTACCGGTCCCCCCAGCCATCCTCAGGCTCGATCTCGTGCTCTTTTCCGAGCGGGTCTACGGCGATGAGCGTGACGTCAAACCGGCGCACCGGCGTTTGCAGCACGCTGTTCCACCGATCCGCGTACCAGCCGGTCACCGCGACCTCGATGGAGCCTTTGTCCTTGCGGCCGACCTCCCAGACCTGGGCCGAGACCGCGGGGCGGACATCCCCGGCCGGGCACTCGTCCAGGTACACGCCCTCCAGCGCCCAAGCGCTCCAGCAGGGCCCGAAGATCCCCGCACACGCGAACACCGTCAGACCGACGACGCCGATCGAGCCGACCAGCACAGAGGAGAACACTTTGCGAGCGGGGAACGCCATGGACAGCCCGGGTGATGAGGTCGCGAGCGTAACGGTTGCCGGGGGCCGGGGCTTACGGTTCCCCGGATTCTGGCTGGAGGCTGGAGGCTGGAGGCTGGAGGCTGGAGGCTGGAGGCTGGAGGCTGGGCGACGTGGAGGGCGAGGTGAGCGGTCACCGGGGCCGTGGCGTCGTTCAGCACGACGTGGAAGGCGGGGTGACGGGTCACCGGGGCCGTGGCGTCGCTCAGGGAAAGGCGAGCGGGGGGAAAAGCGGCGAGGCTGGGGCGCCCATGGGGACCCTGTCCCCAACGCGCCTGGAGCTACTCAAGCGGCAAGTCCGCGGTGCTCACGTCGCAGGAGCAGCACGACCCGGCAAACGCCGACTACGGCTGTGCGTCGTACTGCCGCCGCTACTGAAAGCCCTTCTTCTGCGAGGACCGCTCGCTCCCGCGGTCGCGCTTGCTGTCCATCGACAACAGGACCTCACGGGCGAGCTGGTCCACGATCTCGTCGTGGCTCATGCCGCGCGTCTTCATGGCCGCGTAGCCGTTGCTCGCGCTGGGGTTGCCGGCGCCGTCGGGCTTGTTGGAGGTGTTCGAGGAGCCTGCGCCAGGCGTGCCCTGCGAGCTGGAATTGTGCTCGGCCTCGTGCGACTCCACGCCGCCGGTGGAGCGGTGCAGGACCATGCGCTCGACCTGGCGAGCGGCGACCTCTTCGCCGTCATGCCCGCTGTTGTCGCCAACACCGCCGGAGTGGTCCAAGTGGTACTGCTCGTGGGCGTACACGGCGGCATCTTCGGCCTTGTTGGGGTCGAAGGACTCGTCGACGATGATGCTGCGGTCCACGGTCATCGCGCGGGCGCCGAGGGCCGAGAGCGCGCGGCTGGCCAGACCACCGGTGAACACCTCGCCGCCGTCCGCCATGGCCCGACGCTGCAACTTGGAGCGATCCAAGCGGCTGGTCAGGCGGCTCACCGTGGAGGAGCCCTGGGCTTCGGCGCGGTCGATGTCGGATTTGGCCACGGGAGGCTCCGGTTCTGGGGAGGATAACATAGCCCGGGCTTTGCCAGCAACGCAGCCGGGCTTTGTGTCTCAGCGCGGGCGGCGCTCTCACCAAGGGAGGCGGGCAGCTGGAGGCTGGAGGTCGCGGGAGGCCCCCTTCGTGTTCTTTGTGCCCTTCGTGGTTCAACCGCGTGGGCGGCGCCGGTCCCGGGCCAAGCCGCCGGCACCGCCGTCGTACCGCCGCTGCACATCGGGCGGGCCCGAACGCGATGACCGGGGCGCGATCTTTGGGGCTGTCCGCTGGCCGACTTCTGTCCGCTCGGGCACTCGCCCCGAAGTGTTCGCCACCGGCGTCGTCTTTGCCCCCGGTGGCGGTCACCACCCCCGAAGTGTTCGCCACCGGCGTCGTCTTTGACCTCGGTGGCGGTCACCACCCCCGAAGTGTTCGCCACCGGCGTCGTCTTTGCCCCCGGTGGCGGTCACCACCGCCCC
>CANKNP010000287.1 GCA_947483545.1 Deltaproteobacteria bacterium
CCCTGACGCGCGGGTACGCGCGTCAGGGGCCCCGGCAACTTGAGCATCTTCCTGGCGCAAGCGCCTAAGCTGGCTGCGCTGGCTCGCCAGCCGGCGCTCGCTGCGCGTCCAGGGCGCTTCGCGCCGCGTCAGGGGCCCCGGCAACTTGAGCATCTTCCTGGCGCAAGCGCCTACGCTGGCTGCGCTGGCTCGCCAGCCGGCGCTCGCTCCCCTCCTCGCGGACCGATTGTTGCCCAGGCCCCGTGGCCGCCCTGGTCAACATGGCCTCTCCCCTCCGCTTGTCCTCACCCTCCGCCCCCCGTACAATACCCCCATGCGCCTCCTCCCCCTCCTCCTGCTGCTCGCCTGCCGCAACAAGACCGCCGCCGAGTGTGACAGCGCCACGAACTGCGCGCCTTTGGACTCCGATTCGCCAGGGGACTCCTCCAACCCCGACGACTCGGACGACACCGACGACACCGACGACACCCACACCGACTCCCCGGTCGAGAACACCGCCCCCACCGGCCTCGTCGTGGCCATCGACCCGCTGTTCCCCACCGAAGACGACCCGCTTCAGTGTGCGGTCACCACCCCCGCGACAGACGCGCAGGGCGACGACATCGCCTACTCGTTCGCATGGACCGTGGACGGCGTCGATTTTGGCATCACCAGCGAGCTCGTGGACGCCTCGTTGACCACCCTCGGCCAGGCCTGGACCTGCAGTGTGACCCCCTCCGACGGCCAGGTGGACGGCACCTCCGCGAGCGCCACGGTGACCATCGCCGCCCTGTCCACGTGCGGCACCGGCGAGGCGACGAGCTCCTCGGACGTCAGCTATGTGGAGCTTTGCCCAACCACGTTCTCCATGGGCTGCACCGACGGCCAGAGCTCGTGCGAGGATGGCGAGTTCCCCGTCCATGACGTGACACTCACCCACGGCTATTGGATGGGGCAGTTCGAGGTGACCCAGGGCCAATACCTCACGGTGATGGGGGAGAATCCGACGCAGAACCCGACCTGCGGCGAAGATTGCCCCGTGGATTCGGTCACATGGCACATGGCTGCGGCCTATACCAACGCTGTGTCAAGCCAGGAGGGGCTGGAATCCTGCTACGCCTGCGCTGGCGCCGGGTCCGAAGTGACGTGCGTCAAAGCCGCCGAACCCTACGAGTGTTCGGGCTATCGCTTGCCAACCGAAGCCGAGTGGGAGGCCGCAGCGCGATGCGGCGAGGATCTTCTCTACGCAGGAAGCACCGACATCGACGCGGTCGCCTGGTACGAGAGCAACAGCGGCGGGACCCCCCAGCCGGTCGGCGGCCTGCTCCCGAACCCCTGCGGCCTTTACGACATGAGCGGCGGCGCTTGGGAGTGGACGCAGGACGGGTACAGCACCTACCCCAGCGAAGGGACCACCGACCCGACGGGAGACTCCGCCTCGGCATACCTGATCATTCGCGGAGGGAGTTGGCGCGACGAGGCCTACTGGGCGCGCATCGCCTCGCGGCACAACAACCTGCCGAGCGATGTGGACGCGACAGTCGGGTTTCGGTTGGTCCGGACGGTGGAGTAGGCGCGCGGGTTGGTCCCACCGGCGTTAGCCATCCGGCCCCGAGGATCCCATGCCCATCGTGCTTCACCATCACCCGTACTCTCGCGCCGCCAACGTCATCTGGATGTTGGAGGAAGTCGGCGTGCCGTACACGCTCAAGTACGTCAACATCCTCGCCGGGGAGCAGAAGTCCGCCGACTTCCTCGCGCTGAACAGCATGGGCAAGCTGCCGGTGCTCGTGGATGGCGAGGCTGTGATCGCCGAGAGCGCGGCGATCGCGATGTACCTTGGCGACCGGTACGCGCCGGGCCGCCTCGCGCCCGCCTTCGATGATCCGGCGCGGGGCGCCTACCTGCGCTGGTGTGTGTACCCGGCCGCCGTCATCGAGCCGGGCAGCATCTGCAAGGCCAACGAGTGGCCGTTCAAGCCCGGGCAGGCGGGCTGGGGCAGCTATGACAGCATGATGGAGACCCTGGAGCGCGGCCTGTCGAACGGACCCTGGCTCCTCGGCGAGCGGTTCACCATGGCCGACACGCTGGTCGGCGGCACGCTCCGCTGGATGCTGCGGTTCAAGATGATGGAGGCGCGTCCGAGCTTCGTCGCCTACGCAGACCGCCTGGCCGAAAGGCCGGCGCTACAGGCCTCCGAGGCCAAGAATGCCGCGATCATGGCAGAGCACGGGCTGGGGTAGGAGTCCGTAGCGCATACCCCGGGAGCGCCGCCCGCGAGACTCGCAGCGGGCGCCGCGGCTGCTCCCGGAGCCGAAGAACTCAACGTCGCCCGGGCCCCCGGCGCGGGTACTCCCGCGTCGGGGATAGGTCCCGGGCTGCCACGGAGGGTGGACAACGATCGGCGTTGCCGGCAGGCTCGTCTCGACACCGCCTGCTCCCCCTACGCCTCACACGACCTGCTTCTCCAACTCCCGGAGCAACTGTCCAGCCGGACCGGTGCGATTTGCGCACAGGCACCGCTTGTACGAGCGCCAGAGCTCGCCGAGGTACGGATCCCCCGCGAGCCGGTGGTCGTTCGGGAAGGGATCGACCGCAGCGATCTCGGATCGAGCAAAGGAGCGCTCGCGGTGCAAGGCTTTGAGCGCGCCAACGAACGCCTCCCCTGCCCCGGCCTCGCCCCGTCGCGAAAGCTCGACGTAGGCGTGCCAGAGGGAGCTCTCCGGCAGGCTGGCACCCTCGCGGCGCGGCACCCGCAGGAGGCGTACCAGCTCACGGGTCGCCAGGTTCTCGTGGACCGTACAAGTGGTGCCGGGGACCGGGGGGCTGGCATCGGCGGGGGTCGCGTTCATCGTGGAGGCGCCTGGGTGCGGGGGTAGCGTACCATGCCCGCCCTACTTCGCGCCCTTCGACCGGAAGTTCCCGAAGAACACGGTCGCCTCGGCCCCCAGTCCGGCGTAGACCGCGCCCGCGATCAAACCGCCGCCGTCTTTGCCGCTCACACAGTCACTATCCACGTCCGACATGCAATATTCCTGACCGCCGACGATGTGGTAGAGCCCGTAGATGTCGATCTGGTAGGCGCGCACCCGATCGCGGAGCATCGCGGTGAGCGCCAGCCGAATCGGAAAGTAGTTCACGTTCAAAAAGTCGGTGTCGCCCTTGTCTTTGAACCGCTCATGTCCGGCCCCGATGCCGGCGCCCAGCAAGAGCTGAAACTCTTCCTCTTTGATCATCACCTGGTCCCAGCCGACGGTGAACTCCTGCTGGCCCCACTTCGACGTGCCAAATCCCAGCGTTCCAAGCACGAAGAGGCGCCCTGACACGCCGGGGTAGACGACCCCGCGGACCCCAAATTCGACGTCGCCCTTCACCTTGTCCACATCGCCCTGCGCGACCTCCGGCAAGGCCACCGGGTATTGACCCGGGATCGCCATGGTCCCGATCGTCGGCCCAACTCCCCACCACTTCAGGTCCAGCGCGGCGGCTGGCTCGCTCAGGAGCGCGAGGGCGAGTGCGATCATGGGTGAATCCGCTTGCCGTCGGCGTCGAACACCCGGATCGCCTCCACGGGGCAGACCTGCGCACCCGCGAGCTTGTCCGCGTCCGTCGCGGTGACGAGCAGGATCGCGATGCCGTCATCGCCCATGCCATAGGCCAGGGGCGCGTCCTCGATGCAGTTGGAGGTGCCCGAGCACAAGCGCTTGTCGATTTCAACCCGGTACATGGCTACTCTGGTCCTTGGATGGGCGTGGAGGTGTCCAACGGTGTCGTGGACATGTTCACGATCTCGCCGCTCGTCTTCTTCATGCGCGGCGCCACCTCAATGCGCACCGCGATCCCCGGCGTCACCTCGAATTCGGTCTCGGCGAAAGTGTACTTGCCCTTGGGGAGCAGGCCCAGAAACTCGCCCTCGCGCGTGACCGACGCCATCGCCGTCGCCACCGACGTGCGCTGGTCCGGATCAAAGGGCATGAGCTCGGCTTCCAGCGTGATCCCCCGTGGGGGCGTAGCGAGCAGCTCCACGCGGCCGTACCCCGTGTCGATGGTGTAGAGCCAATCGACGACCTCCTTGGTGCCCTTCAGCTTGGCGGCGACCTTCAGCCGATCGTAGGCGCCCTGCGCATCGCCCAGGGCGCGGGCTGCGTAGGCGCCGTGGAGCAGATCGTCGAACGTCAGCTCCACGCCGAGCTTCTCCAGCTCCTCAAACTTCTTCTCCACGCCCGACCAGGCCTGCCGCGTCGCGAGTTGCTTGATCTCCGAGGAGAGGCGAACGTGCTCCCCTTCGTTGACCGTCGCGGGGTCCGTAGCGAACGCGGGCACCACAGGATCCAGCAGGAGCAGAAGCCCAAGGGGTGCGAGCAAGTGCCGGGGGCGGCGAAGGTCGAAGGTCACGGGCCTCTCCGGAGGAAGTGCCGACCGGCCATGTATCCGGCAGGGGGCATGTGTGTGCAGGCCTCCGGGCGCCAACCCCCGAAGAGGGGAGGTTGTTCCCCGAAGGAGGCGTGGGGGCTACTCGGAGTCACTTGGCGCCCCGCCGAGCGCTTCGAGTCCAGCCTTCTCGCGGGCGCGCTTTCCTCCTCGGTTGGTGAACGAGAGGTCGAAGCCGAGGCCTCCGTAAAGGCCTGTCGCCCGCATGGTGTCCACGTACAGGTCGCCTGAGATCCCAAGACGCAGCTTCGGCCAGTCCCGCCAGATGCGACCGCCGCCGCCCGCGTAGAATTCGAACGTGCCGGCGCTGGAGTCCAGCTCCGGGGTTTGCGTCGCGAAAAACGTCTGGCGGGTCATGACCCCCGGGCCGAACGCGAAGCTCCAACTCTTGCCGAGGGCGTGCTCGGCGCGCACGGGCAACGCGACATGGAGCTGGCCGTATTGAAGCGTCGGAATGGGCATGATCAAGCCGGACAGTCCGGGCTGCGTGGCGAACGACCACCCGTTGGACTCCAAGAACCGGTAGCGGAGATCGACGCCGAGCCCAAGGGGAAAGACATGAACGCCCATGTCCACGTTGGGCCGCAGGCCGAGGCGCAAATGAAAGCCGACGGTGGGCAGCGGGATGGCGATCGGGGTCTGCAGCACATTCGGGTCGCGGGTGCCCTGGAGGTCCACGGTCATCTCGGAATAGCCAGGATCAACGGGGATAGCGCCGTTGAGGGTGCCCATGTGGGTGCAGGCGGGGAGCAGCACCGCGATGACGAGGAACACGGATGACGGGCGACGTTTCAACATGCGCGGGGAGCCCTCATCCGGCGGCGAAGACGCCGCCTCAAAACGCCCACCCCGTCCGAAGACCCAGCTCAAAGTCCACCCCCTGACGATGCCCGAAGCCCCCCATCCGCAGGCCCACCGTCCAGCCCTCCCCCCGCCGCGCCGCACGCTTCAACAGCAAGGCGTCCACCCCTGCCATGGCCCTCCCCCCCGCCAGGAGCACGCTGGCGTCGTACCCGTTGACCTCCGTGAGGACCATCGCGGCCGCCGGCCCCGCGGCGAGCACCAGCCGAAACGGGTCCTCCGCAGGCCCGAGGTGCCCCTCCACAAGGAGCGAGCCCCGCAGCTCTGTCGTCTGCAACTTCAGGATGTTGGAATTCTCCGCCCAGTGGGCCACGTCGGCCTCCAGCATCACCGCCACGGGCCCTTCGGGCTGCCTCCACCCCCCGGCCACCCCGGCGAGCCAGTTCGTCTCGTGCCGCCCGGCGGAGGAGCGGATCATCACCTCCTCCACGGCGATGGCCACAACTACGGGCATGGGACACCGAGGATCTCGAACCGGGCGAGGTTGCTCGCGCACGCGGCGTAGCCCAGTCCAGCGTCTCCCGCGGCGTCGAGCAGGGCGGCCAGGTAGACTTTCCCATCCACGTCCGAGCCCTGCCGGGGCGACCAGGCGTCGATGGCTGAGAGCACGATCTGCAAGGCGGTGTCAGGGTCGCTGGCCACGCGCAGGTCCCAAGTGAACGAGGCGTAGACGGTGCCCAACGCATAAGGATCGTCCAGCAGCGCGCTGGTGCGTGCGGCGGGCAACATGTCGGTGGTGGCGACCGTCAAGGGATCGTTCACGTGGCGGGAGGGCATGTCGATCGAAGCGTCGATGAACGCGGGATCGTCGAGTAACAACGTGGCCAACGTGTCCGCGAAGCCCTCGTGGAGGCTCGACTGCCAATAGTACGCCTCGGCGGCGGGATCCAACGCCAGCGGGGGGGCTTCTGGCGAGCCGGTCGTGAGCAGGTGAAAGACCGCGTGGCCGAACTCGTGGAAGATGACGCCCTGATTCGCGAGCAGCGGCACGTCGCGGTGGTCACCATCCGGCAGCAGCACGAAAATGTTGGCGCCGGTCGCATACGCGGCGTTGTCCGCCGGCGCGAGCTCAAAAAGCGGGCTCACCGCCGGGTTCCAGGCAGCCGCCATGGGAAAGACCGAAGAGACATCGACCCCCTGCGCTTCAACCCTGGATCGCACCGAGGACAAATTGGCGTAGAACGTGTATAGCGCCAGACCGTCGGCATCCAGCGGGATCGCGACATCCTGGCCGTTCACGTTGCGGACCTCGGCATGCACCGTGAGCCGCACACCCCCGAGGTAGCTCCCGGTGCCGTCCGACTCGAGCTGCATCAAGCCCCCGTGGGTGATGTCCCCGAGCGTGCCGGTCATGTGGGTCGCGTCTTCCAGCTCCGGGACCTCGCGCACGCCGATGCGGTAGGTGCCGTCGTCGTCGCGCACCCATGCGAGCACATGATCGGTCTGGATCGAGGCGCA
>CANKNP010000288.1 GCA_947483545.1 Deltaproteobacteria bacterium
CGAGCGAAAAGTACGTGACGGTGGCCGCCGCGTCCAGGAGTTGGAACGCCGCCGCGACGAGCAACAGCTCCTGCGTGATCGCCGCGACCTCGGGCGTGACCCCGAACGGCGCGATGAGCAGCCCAGGCACGAACACGAACGCGAGCCCGCCCAGCGCCATCACGGCAGCAGCGACCCCAACGCCCGAGCGCCAGGCCCGATCCGCCTCGTCTTTTCGACGCGCGCCGACCGACTGACCAACGAGCACGGCCGTGGCCTCCGCGATGGCGAGCCCCGGCATGAAGCTCGTCATCATCACGCGGATCGCCACGACGTGACCGGCAAGTTGCGCATCGGAGACGCTGGCGAGCACGCCGGTGACAGCGGTCCACGCGATCAAGTCGAGCACCCGCTGCGCGCCGATGGGCAGCCCCAACCGAAACGACTCGGCAAGCAGCGCCCGGTGCGGCTGCCACGAGACGGCCCGCAACCGAGGTGCGGCGACCACCAGGAGCCAGGTGGCAGCGACGCCAAGCGAGATCACGCCGGCCCAGGCAGCGCCGGCGATGCCCAACCCCGGGATCGGACCCAACCCAGAGACCAGCACGGCGTCAAGCGATATCCAAAGGATGTTCGCCGCCACATTGGCCCGCATCGGCGTAACGGTGTCCCCACGCCCCTCGAACCAGGCGGTCAGACCCAATTCAATGAGCGCGATGGGAGCCGCCAAAGCGCGGATTCTGAAATACGTCCCGGCCAGGGCAGCGACTTCGGGGGTGGCACCCATGGCTTGGAATACCCAGGGCCCCGCGATCGACAAGCCGGCGACGGCACTGCCAAGGATGACCGCGAGCCAGAGGGCCTGCCACCCCAGCACGTCCGCCGAGCGAGTTCGACCGGCGCCGGTAGCTTGGGCCGCTGCCACGCGGACGCCCCGCAAGATGCCCATGGGCAAGGCGAGGAAAAGCCATGTGGTGGTGACAGACAAACCGATAGCGGCGAGCGGAGCCGTGCCCAACCGACCGACAAAGATGGCGTCGGCCGCGGACATGAGCGAATAGCTGATCATCGAGACCATGACAGGCCAGGCGAGCGTGAGCACACGTCGGGCGTCCATGGGGGGAGCGGAGAGGGCGAGGGACGACATAGGGAGCTCCCACCGGCAAAAGCGCCGGAGGTGGCCAGGCCAAGGGGCCTGTAGGATCAGGCGGGGGCCTGACGGAGATCGGGGCGTTCAGCCCGGGATCAGAGCGCCGCTACGAAGCGGCGGGAGACTGGCCGGGGACGCCACACGCAACAAAGGACATGGCAACCACAGCGGCATCGGCGGTGTTCATGTTCTTCATCGAGGCTCCTGGGCGGTCGAAAAACGCCCAACGCAGGGTAGCCCGAGGTCTCGCGGGGCGCAAGGGCCACGCCTCCGGTTACCCCCAGGTATGCCCCTCGACCCCGCCGCCACCCAAGCCGCCTTCTACGCCGAGTGCGCCAGCGTCGAGATCACCGCGCTCGTGCCAATCGACGGCAGCCAGGGCGTCTCGCCCGAAGCCGTGCCCTACATGATCGCGGACACAGCGTGTGGCACCGGCACGGTGCGCGCCACGCTCAGCGACGCGGACGGCACCACGCAGACGATGGACCTGGAGATCCTGTTCGGCGGGCTCTACCAACTCGACGGGTTCATCCTTGAACCCAACGCCACCTACACGCTGTTCGCCGGGCGGATCTCCGCTGCGTTCGAGACCGGCGAGGGGCCCGTACAGTCCCTGGAAGGGCATCCGTCGGTGACCATCACGGGGTCGGACCTGGAGGGCCAATCGGCCTCAGTCGGCCTGCACATCACAACCGCGCCGGACCCCTTCGGCGCGCCGTTCACCCTGTCCCGCGAGGGCGAGCTGATCCTCACCGGGGTGGACGACCAGACGTTCGTCGATTCCTTTTCGTCCAAAAACCACGTGGAGTGGTGCTACGCGCTGAACCAATACCTCGGCGATGGGAGCGCGCTGTCCGGGGACGAGACCTGCGTGGAGCTCACGCGCGCGGGGTGCTCGACGGGCGGAGGCGGGGTCTCCATGACGTGGGCGCTGGGGCTGATGGCCGTTTTGGGACGGCGGAGGCCCGCCGATTCGCGCGCTCGGCGAACCTCGCGCGCGGATCGGCGGTCTCTTTGCACCGTTCCTACCGGCGGAATGCGACGGTTCGTCGAAGACGCCGAGCCCGTCGCCTTCCACCTGTAACGGTGCGGGTTGGGGCCAGCCCGGCTCCAAGTCAAGCACTTCCAGGGGCTTAGGGCGGTGTTGTTTGTCCAGCGCCCGGGCTGGCCCCTTCCGGGCCTTCGGCCAGCGGGAACGCCAGATCGTACACGCGCAGGACCCCATCGTCGATCACAGCCTGCGCGGTGAGATCGAGGAAATGGGCGACCCGCAGGTACTGATCCGCTGTGTACCCATCGCGGTGCACGACGATCCAGCGGGCGCCACGGGCGCGAAGGTCGGCCTGGCCCGCGACAAGGTCGATGAACGGGATCTCGGGCGGTAGAAAGCTGGTGGTTCGCCGCTCGAGGCCGACGATGTAGTGGGTGTAGTGGTTGACGTGCAGGTAGCGCGGCACGGGGTCGTTGAGCCCGAACGGTACAGGTTGTTTGTGGATGATCTGGTTGATGAGCAACTTGGACCGAGCGAGGACGGGCATCGTGATGGGGAGGTCGATGACGGCGCCCCCAGCGATCCTGGTGTACGCCTCGGGGACGGAGACGACGGAGGTGGGCAGCGGAAAAACGGCGGGGGAGAACACGAAGGCTTCGAGCAGGCGGGCGAGGCCGATCGTGATGGCGGCGGTGCGCGCCGACACCCCGAACTTCGGGGCGACCCGAACGACGAACGCGACCAGGATGGCGAGCACCAGCGCCGATCCAACCGCGAACCGGTACGCGTGCGAGATGCGCGAAAACATGGGGAACCATTGGAAGAGCGCGAGGAAGGGCAAGGGGATCCAGCCCCCGGCCACAACGACGTAGCTCCCGTCGACGAACAAGAACGGGCCGAGCGAGAGCAGGGTGAAGACGCCGAGGAGCAAGACCCAGGGCTTCGTCTCCTCTTGGAGCAAGCGGCCAAATACGACGGCGCTCGGGATCAGGAGCGCCGCCCCCATGTAGACCACCACAATCAGGTCCTCGCTGAACGTCGCGTGGAGGTCGGGGGAGTAGAACTTACCAGGATGAAAGAGCGCAAGAACGTCTGTCATGTTGTGCATGACCAGGGTCATCCAGACGAACCCGGGGTCGCGGGTGACGAGCGCGTCGGGCGCGCTCATGCTTTGGGCGAACAGGCCGAACGGGATGGCGGCGACCGCGCCGAGGGTCAGACCGCCCGCAGCCAATGCGATCATCGGGTCTTTCAACCTCCGGGACTTGAACCTACGCCGGGACTCACGCAGCGCGGCGCGCACGAGCAGTCCTGCCAGGATGATCGCGGAAAAAAGACCGTAGTACCAGTTTGACACCGCGGTGACGGCGACGGCCACCCCGGCGATCGCCCCGTTCCGCGGGGTGGGATCCCGCGCCGCGTTTCGCAGAGCCAGGATCGCAAGGGGCAACCACCCCGCGCCGATGGTCTCGGAGATGCCGTTGTAGATCTGGGCCAGCAGGTGCGGTGCAGTCATGAACGCGACGCCGGCCAGGATCGCGCCTTCATCGGACTGGGTGACCGCCCGCGCGAGCACGTAGGTGCCGAAGCCGCAGAGCACGAGGTTCAGCCAGATCCCTCCGTTGTACGCCGCGACAGGGCCGGCGACCCACTGGATGGGGAGCGTCATCACCGCGTTGAAGATGTCGATGAACCAAAGGCTCCCGCCGTTCGGCCACCCCAACTCGGTAGTGTGCAACGGCAATTTGCCCTGCGCCAGGGACCACTCCACCCACCAGTAGCCCCAGACGTGGTTCCAGATGTCGTTGCCCGGGTGACCAAGGGCCGTGTGGAGCGGGTCCGGGAGCACCGGCGCGCAGATCACGGTGGCGACGAACGCAAAAAGCGCGGTTGCCCCTACGTGAAGGCGCGTGACGGGTGAAAGCGGCACCCGTGTTAGCATCGCGTCGAACAAGCGTGTCTCCTGATGCGGCCTCTCATCGCCATTCTCCTGCTTGCGGGTGCCTGCCGCGTCGATCTCGCCGAGGTGGGGAAGGCGCCGACGATGCCGAAGCCGGCTCCGGCCGCACTTCCACCCCCGGCACCTGGGCCGACGGGCGAGAAAGTGTACCAAATTCTGTACGCGGGAGAATTTGGCGCCTCGGCCCGCCCAGCAGGTCAACGCGCGAGGATGTTGGCTTGGATGGACTCAGTTGGGTTCACGCCGGAGCAGTTGGAGGGGCTCTTGTACCTCGCTGGCCGGGTGCGTGAGGGGGAGAGTCGCGACGACGAGATGCTCGCGGAGATCGGCCGCGCCGAAGGCGAGCACCTCGCGCCCGTTTATGACGATCTGGTGGCCCTCTACGCGAACGGGAAGACGGTCACCGAGGAGCAGCTCACCCCATTCAGCAAGCGCCTGGAGGACGCCCGCGTGCAGGCCTACGGCGGCACAGAGCCACGTGGGATGCACTACGCAGCCATCAACCGGCTGCTGCAGCTCGGCATCCGCTGGGTGGAGACCCTGCCGATGGCCCAACAGGTCCGGCTGGGCGAGTGTCGTTTTTTCCTGCAGCGGCGCCTTGGCCCGTTCACGAACCCCGGCGACTACGGCAAGTGGTTGGGCACCGCCTGGAACGGCGCCGACTTCGCCTCGTTGCGCGCGGGTGGACGCCCCGTGGACGAAGGCCAGATGGACATCGGCGGGCTCTGGGCGGACGACGCTGCGGCAGACCAGTCGCTGCCCGGCATGCGTGTGGCGGTGCTCCTGCTTTTTGCGATCGAGGAAGACGGTTTCGTCGAGGCGATCGAGGTGCGGCAGGGCAAGCGGGCGCCAGGGGACTACACCAGTTCCCCGACCAAACCCCTTGCCGGAGCCCCTCCCCAGCGATAGCCGGCCCCCCCCTCTGGAGCTGGCCCGTGAACATCATCCCGGACCCCATCCTGGCGATCATCCAGGTCGTGCCTTTCCTGGTCCTTGTGGCCGGCTTGCACGTGATCATCTTCAAGCCGATGCTGGACTACCTGCACGACCGGGGCGCTGCCACGGTCGGGGCGAAGCACGACGCCCAGGCGCTGATGAAGCAGGCGGAGGCCAAAGCCACGGACTACGAAGGTCAGCTCGCAAAAGTGCGCGCCGAACTTACGGAATACCGGGCCGGCCTGCGTGCGGCAGCGCACAAGGTCCACGCCGGTCAGGTCGCCGAAGCACGGCGGGAGTCCGACGAGAACCTGCAAGGCGCGCTGGCCGGTGTTCACGCCGAGGCCGCGATCGCCCGACAGGCGGTCTCCGGTATGGCGAAGGAGCTCTCGGGCGACATCGTTCAGTCCGTGCTCGGTCGCGCAGTGGAGGCGTAGATGAACCCTTGGATCCTGCCTATCGGCCTCGCCAACGCCTCCGATGGGGGAGCGCACGAGGGCGCGACCCACGGCGGCGACCACGCCGTCGATATTCCCTGGCACAGCCTCGTGATCGGAACGATCAACCTGTCGCTTTTCCTGGTCATCCTGTACGCGGTGGCGCGCAAGCCCATCGCTGCGGCGATCTCCGGCCGGGCGATGGCGATTCGCAGCGGGCTCGATGAAGCCGCGCGGGTCCAGGCCGAGGCCAAGGCCCGGTTCGACGCCGTCGAGGTCCGACTCGCCGCATTGGACGCCGAGATGGAGGAGATGCGGGTGGACGCCCGCGAAGACGCCGCCCGCGAGAGCGCGACGCTGAAGGACCGCGGCGAGGCCGAGGCGCTCCGCATCCGGGAAGCCGCCGCCCGCGCCATCCGGGAGGAGTCCGCCCGTGCTCGGGCAGAGATCCGCGGAGAAGCCGTACAGATTGCCGTCGCCCTCGCCCGGGAGACCCTCGCCAGGAACCTGTCGCAAGCCGACCAGGAGCGGCTGGCCCGCGAATTCCTCGCCGCCGTGGACGCCGACAAGCCCGCCCGAACCGGAGTGTCCGAATGACCGAAGGCTCTGTCTCCCGCCGTTATGCCAAGGCCCTGCTCGAGATCGCGCAGGAGTCTCACGCGGTCGACCGGTTCGGCAACGACCTGGAGAAGTTCTGGCGCGTCGCCTCGTTGGAGGGCAACCTCCTCGGGAACGCGCTCTCGAACCCCGTGTTCACGCTCCCTGAGCGCAAGCTCGTGCTGGAGCGTGTGCTCCCCGGCTTGGGCCTGGACAGCACCGTCGCGAACTTCCTGCGGTTGTTGCTTGATAAGCGCCGCATGGATGGCCTTGAGGGCATCGTTCGCGAGTACCGCGCGTTCGCCGACACCGAGGCGAACCGGGTGCGCGCGACCGTGAGCACCGCCACCAGCCTGGATCCCGCTGGCCGCGAGCGCGTCCAGCGCGCCTTGGAGATCGCCACCGGCAAGTCCGTGGTGCTCGACGCAAAGGTCGATTCCACGCTGATCGGCGGCATGGTCGCCCAGGTCGGCAGCCGCGTCTACGACGCCTCGATCCGCTCCCGCCTCGAGCGCTTGAACCTCCTCCTCTCTGATCCCGCTCGCGCTTAGGCCCGAGCCACTCGCCCCTTCGAACCCCAGGAAGATCACCATGGACATCCGCGCCGAAGAGATCAGCCAGATCCTCAAGCAGCAGATC
>CANKNP010000289.1 GCA_947483545.1 Deltaproteobacteria bacterium
CCCCGCACGCATCTCGCCCCGCGCCTGCAGCCACGTCCGGAGCAGGAAGAACCCGAAGGCGCCCGGCAATCCCGGGACCAACATCGTGCAGTACGTGACCGCGACAGGGATCACCTCTGCGGGTTGACCCAACGCGCGCATCGCCGGCCCGGTGAACGCGATGCACACCGCCGCGAAGGCGCTGGCCAGCATCGCGAGCACTGCTCCCCTCGCGAGCGCCCGCCCCGCCGCGCCCTCATCTCCCGCGCCCACCGCCTGCGAGACCATCGGATCCAACGCGCGCAACAGCCCCAGGAGCGGCGCATACACGCTGAAGAACCACCACCCCCCCGTCGCCACCCCCGCCATCTCGACCTTTCCCACGTGCCCGACCATCACGTTGTCCGTCAGGTACATGCTGACGATCGCCATCTGGCCGAGCGCGACCGGCCATGCGAGCCCCCACTGGAGTCGCATCTCCACCCCGAGGCTGGCCGAAGGGCGCGCGAGGGCTGAGGGGTTCGCGGGCGCCATCAGCGGCGCGGGTATCGCCGGAGGGCCGGGCGCGCCGGCCCCGTGACCCGCCGAACGCCCCGGCGATGACCAGAAGTGAGTTGGTCAGATCTGGTCACTCCGGCCCGATCCCTACAAAATCGTCTTGCCCAGCGCCGAGGTCAACAGCCACACCGCGAGCTTGCCGGTCCGGTTCGCGGAGTCGATGACCGGGTTCAACTCGACCATTTCGGCGCCAAGCAGCTTTCCGGTGGCCGCCGTCTTCTCACAGATGAGGTGAGACTCCCGGAACGACAGCCCCCCCGGCACCGCCGTCCCAACTCCCGGGGCGTGCTGCGGATCGACGCCGTCGAGATCAAACGACAGGTGAACACCCGCCGTCCCGGTCGTCACCCGCGAGAGCGCCTCGTTGACGCACACTGCGGTCCCGCGCTCGTCCAGCTCGCTCATCGAGTAGACTCGCACGCCGGTCTCCTTCACGAGCGCCTTTTCAGTGGCGTCCACGTCCCGGGCGCCGATCACGCAGACATCCCGTGGATCCAGGGCCGGTGAGCTCCCCGCGATGGCGACGAGCTCTTTGGCACCGTGGCCGAGCAGCACGGCGAGCGGCATGCCGTGGATGTTCCCGGACGGCGACGACTCCGGCGTGTTCATGTCCGTGTGTGCATCGACCCAGAGCACGCCGACGCGCTTGCCCCGCTTGCGCCAATACCGCGCAAGCCCGGAGATCGTGCCGATGGCCACGGAGTGATCGCCGCCGAGCACGATCGGAAAGTTGCCCGCCTCCAGCTCCCGCTCCACGTGGTCGGCCAGCTCGGCGCACACCGACACGATCTCCGCGAGGTAACGGGCGTTGGCGTCGCCGTAGGTGCTCATCTCCTGCGAGGGCACGGTGATGGCGAACGTGTGGTGGACGCGGTGGCCGAGCGCTTCCAGCTCTTGTTTCAAGCCGGCGAGGTGGATGGCGGAGGGGCCCATGTCCACGCCGCGGCGACCGGCGCCGAGGTCGAGGTGCATGTTTCCAATTACGATGTTCATGTGCGGGGGCGTAACCCCGCGAACGGGCACCCTCAGTCACTCGGCTCGCAACGCTCGTCCGCGCTCGCGTCCTCGATGGACTCGACCGCTGCCTCCACCTGCACAGCCTCGATCCGGTCCATCTCGAAGGCGAAGCAGCCCCAATCCCCGGACGGGCAGACGACACACTCTCCGCCGAGGTTTGCGACCACCGCGCACAGGGCGTCGATGTCCCCCGCGAGGTTTGTCTCCGCGATGGGCACGCCGTCGAGCAGGCCGCCGACACGCGCTCCCGCAAGCGCGGTCCCATCCGGCGCGATCGTGCCCCAGACCTGACCGTCGTAGAGCGTAAAGGTAGTGCCGTACGCATCGAAGGAGATGTCTCGCACGCTGGTGTCGAAGTACGGGCCGTCGAGCGCGATGCCCTGAATGTCGAAGGTTTGAGCGCACCAGTCCTGGGTATCGGCCCCCGCCGTCGCGACGGCCATCCGCATGTCCACGGTCTCGCCGTCTACATCCACCACGCCGAGGAGCAAGGTGTTGG
The DNA here is from genome assembly GCA_947483545.1 of Deltaproteobacteria bacterium. Next base: position 2,054 of record CANKNP010000289.1, read on the forward strand.
AGAAGAAGTTTGCCGCGAGCTCCCCGACCTGGGCAGGCTCCACGGAGTGTGCGTCGGCCAGCGTGAACCCCCACGTGTACCCGTTCAAGTCCAGCCCTTCGTCGAGGGGCTCGCCGAACGCGCTCGTCCGGAAGGCGATCTCGGCGTTGCCGTGGCAGTAGTCGAGGGCGACCGTATAGTCGGTGCTGGGGGCGAGCGGGTCGGTCGGTGAATAGGAGACCACCAGCCCGTCCTCCGAGACCGACTGTACGCCCTCAAAATCGGCGACGACCTGCGCGGTGGCATCCGGCTCAGTGAGGGTGAAGCTGATGGTGTCGCGGTAGTAGACGTCCACCGCGCCCGCCTGCGGCCAGGTCTCCTGAATGGTCGTGTCACACGTCACCGGATCGGTTTGGGCGGTGTCCGTCGGCGTGGTTTCGGGTTCAGCGCAGCTTAGAAGGAGGAACATGAGGGGGATCCTACTCCAAATACGCATACCCGGACACTGAGTACAACCCCGCACCGAGCGCGGTGCCGCTGTTCCAGGTCATTGTCTGCTCGGAGCCCTGGAACCGCGTCACGGACATCAGGAAGCCCGTGTCGTCCTCGAACGTGCTCATGCGGCTGGACGACACAGTGTAGCTGCCGTCATCGGTCACTACGCAGTCGAGCGAGGTGCCGGAGAGCTCTCCGTTGGCGTCGAACCCGTTCAAGGACACCAACACAAAGTCGCCGGCCGAGCCGGTCCAGGAGACCGCGAGGCTGCTGCCCGCTGTCACCGAGCTCTCCCCGGCGAGGTCGGGGGCCGTCAGGTTGAGCGTTGCCGGCAGCGTCACATAGTCGCTCACATCGAATTCGGGGTTTGCGTCCGCCAAGTCGCTGCCGAACCCGTAGGTCTTGCCCGACTCCCACTTCTCAACGTCGCCGGCCTCGCTGTCGTAGGCGTAGCTGGCTTGGCCTTCGTCGTACGACAGCGTCCAACTCGTACCATCAGACCTGGAGAGTTTTGATGTATCCGCCCAGCGATCCGGGGTGATACTTGTCGTGGATGTATCACATGTATCAAGGCCACTTCCCCACAGCTCCATCAGCGTGAGCTCCGTTGGAAGCACGGCGTACAGGTTTCCGCTCTCCACGTCTCCGCCCCAGTCCGGCACCTGGTAGGTCGTCAGGCTCAAGAACAGGATCCCCACGACGTTGCCCATCTGACCTGGCCAGTAGGTGTAGCTGATCTGGTCGGAGCCCCCTGCGCTGGTCACCGTCACGTCCACGGTGCCCTCGGCGTGGAAGGGGGTGGTCACCGACATGCTGTCCTTGTCTACCGCCACGATCGTGGCCGGAGAGCCATCGAACAGCACCTCCAGGTCGGTGTCCAGGAAGGTGCCGTGAATCCCGGTCTGAACGCCGCCGGTGGTCGGACCGTCCTCGGGGCTGATGTAGTCGATCCGCGGGGGAGCGGGCGTGTCCGTGTCCGTGTCCGTGTCGGAGTCTCCGTCGGTGTCGGTGTCCGAATCCCCGTCCGCGTCGGCATCCGTGTCGGCGTCTACGTCGGTGTCCGCGTCGGAGGTGTCCACGCTCTCCAGCCGCTCGTAGCAGCCGAGGGCCGAGAGCCAGACGAGCACACCCACTGCGCTCACGTCCCCGGCGTGTCGAAGTTCCGGCGGTTCATCCACTCCTGAAAGCCCTGGCCCATGCCGGTGCCGGCCCAGTTCTTGGTAAACCGGGCGACAAACACCCGATCTTCGCCGCCCACGTGGGGCTTGAGGAGGTCGCGGATCTGCGAGGCGGTGAACCGGCTCTCGATGATCCAGGCGCCCTTTGTCCGGTTGGACCAGTTGCCAAGCGCTTTCAACGCTCGCTCCAGCTCGGGGTACTCGGTGCGCGCGCTCAATTCCAGGACCACGAGGTACATCATCTGCGGAGACTCCAAAGGGGTTGTGGGCGCCGGTAACACCGACGTGGCCGCGGGGATAGGCGCAGGCGATGACAGGCTGGCACGTCTACGAGGTCGAGATCGGCCGCAAGCAGGTTCCGGAGGAGAGCCGGCGGCTCACCGGTCTGGGGGCCACCGGGCTGCAGGAGGACGTGCTCGCGGGCACGCTCCCGGTGCTTCGGCAGCCGTGGGACAAGGGCCCGGCGCCGCGACCCGCGAAGCGAGTGGTCCTCCGCGCCTGGTTTTTGGACCGGCCCGCGGCGGAGCTCCCCGGCACGTGGAGTTTTCAACCCGAAGAAGACTGGAATGAAGGATGGAAGCATCACTTTCAGCCGGTCGTGATCTCGACGCGGTTGACCATCGCCGCCCCCTGGCACGGGCTGGCCGGCCCGGAGGTCGTGATCATCGAGCCCGGCAACGCCTTTGGGACGGGGGATCACGTGACGACCCGGGCATGCCTGACCGCCGTCGATCGCTTCGCGAAGCCGGGGGCCACGCTGCTCGATGTCGGCTGTGGATCCGGCATCCTCGCGCTGGCAGGCGCACGGTTGGGGATGCTCGCGTATGGCAACGATCTGGATCCGGACGCCGTGCGAGCCGCGGAGGAGGCCGCGGTGATCAACCTCGTCGGCGCGACGTTCACGACCGCGCCCTTGGGCAAACTCCCGGCGTCATTCCCGGCGAGCTTTGACGTTGTCGTGGCGAACCTGTACGCGGAGGTGCTGGCCGCGCTGGCCGGGGAGCTGCTTCGTCTGGCCGATGGGCCCATCGCCTGTGCCGGCATCCTCGCGGATCGGGCGGACCTGGTGCGGAGTGCGCTTGGAGAGCGGGAGCTGCTGGTGGACGAGACCACGGGGGATTGGACGCACCTGATTTTTGCCGGGCGAAAGGGGTGAACCGCATCCTGGTGGCGCGGCCGGGGGCGGTGGGGGAGCGGATCTTCGCCGGGGAGGCGGAGAGCCACCATCTGCTCGACGTGCAGCGGGTCGCGCGGGGGCGCCGGGTGCGTGTCTCGGATGGGTCGGGCTGGCAGGCCGAGGCTGAGCTGGTGGAGGTGGCGGGGGGGAGGGCAGTGCTCCAGATCATGGCGGAGGTCCCGCGGGTGGAGGCGGCCGAGCGGGTGGTGATCCTGGGGATGCCGAAGCCTGCGGCGTTGGAGGAGGCGCTGGTGCTGGGGACCGAGGCGGGGGCGACGGCGTTCGTGCTGGTGCGGGCGGCGCGGAGCCCGCCGGGGGAGCTGCGCGCGGAGCGGGTCGAGCGGGTGCTGCGGGCGGCGGTGACGCAGTGTGGACGGGCGGAGGTTCCGATCGTCCGGGGCCCGGTGGCGCTCTCGGAGCTGGGAGAGCTGCCGGAGCGTCGTTGGCTGGGGTCTTTGGTTTCGGCGGGAGGATCTAACAATACTGAGCCCCTCAGTTCTGTTACCCCTGATCCGGGCGCGGTGATCGCGGTGGGCCCGGAGGGGGGGTGGACGCCCGGGGAGGAGGAGACCTTGCGGGGGATGGGGTTCGCGCCGATTTCGCTCGGGCCGTACACGTTGCGGACGCCGACGGCGGTGGCGGTGGGGTTGGGGAGGTTGCTGGGCGATGCCTGAACCCAAGCTTCACCCCTCCTGGCTCGCCGTATTGCGGCAGGAATTCAACGAACCCTACATGGCGGACCTGCGTGCATTTCTGGTCCGGGAGAAATCCAACGGCCCGGTCTTTCCACCCGGACCGGAGATCTTCAATGCGTTCAACTTGACGCCGTTCGACAAGGTGCGCGTCGTGATCCTCGGGCAGGATCCATACATCCGACCGGGCCAGGCGCACGGGCTCTGCTTTTCGGTTCGGCCGCCGGTCAACCCGCCCCCGTCGCTCCAGAACATCTACAAGGAGCTGCGAGACGATCTGGGGATCCCACCCGCGCGGCACGGGGATTTGACCGCCTGGGCAAGTCAGGGGATTCTGCTGTTGAATTCCGTGCTCACCGTCCGCGAGGGGCAGTCCGCCTCCCACGCTGGGCACGGCTGGGAGCGTTTTACAGACCGGGCGATTGAAACCCTCGCGACACAACGGGAAGGGCTGGTATTCCTGCTCTGGGGGCGACCCGCCCAGGAGAAAGCCGCGCGGATTGACCCTGCGCGCCACGACGTGCTGAGCGCGGCGCACCCGTCGCCGATGTCGGCGTCGCGGGGGTTTTTTGGGTGTCGACACTTCTCGCGGACGAATGAGTTGTTGCGGGCGAGGGGGGGGGTGGAGATCGATTGGCGGGTGTGAGCAGATCCTCAGACGCTGCTCCCATGGCTCACTGGAGCCCCTCCGCCCTTCGGGAGGGAAGGTCGAGGCCCGAACCCAACCACCGGCATCGCAGGCGTCGAAATCTTGATTCCGTCCCCCGTTGCAAACTATCGGCGGCGGACCGGAGGTGCACTCCCTGCCGTTGCAGGCAAACAGCAGCAGCAGGATCAAACTCGCGGGCAGCGGGAGTGGGGGCCTACAGTGGGTCTGGTTTGGGCAGCTCTGAAGGTTTGGGTGGGGGGTGAGGTAGGGCGGCCTTGGGACCCGGGGGCCGCAGTCAAGCGCGGGCCGCGGGACGGCCGTTCGCATCGGCGGGAGTTCCTGGTGTAGAGTCCCGGAGTGACTCTGCCCCGCCACCCCCGAACCCCCAAAGGCACCGCGAACTTTCTTTCCCGGACCCCAAGAAATCCCTTGACGCCCCCCCCCCCCTGTGCGTTAGCG
>CANKNP010000290.1 GCA_947483545.1 Deltaproteobacteria bacterium
ACCAGCCAAACCGCCCCAACGCCCGCCACGACCGACGGGACACGCACGATCTCCGCCGCTCCTCCTCCCAGGAGCGCGCAGATCGCGTAGTGCAGCGGCGGATAGACGTCTGCCGCGGCCTCCTGGATCGCGCCGACCAGACCCCGCCGGGCCGCGTTCGCGACGTGCAGCTCGTCGGCCCACAACGTCTGGCCAGCGAGCCCCCGAACCCGCAAGACCAGGGCCAACGCCGTCGGCACGATGACGCACCAGGGCAGCTTCACCACAGCGGGATCGCCAACACATCGCCGGCCGCCGTCCGGCCCGCGATCCCCGTGGCGAACGGCCCTGCGATCTCCACGATCCCAGGGGCTGGCACCCGTTCCAGCGCGTCGCCCTGGCGAACCACCAGCTCCGCACCTTCCAAGGTCACGATGCGATCCCCCAGCACTTGGACACCGCCCACCTTCGCCGAAAACCACGCCGTGAACACCCCCGTGGACAGGTCCGCCTGACCGACCTCGCCATCGGTCCAGGCCCCGACGTGACCGCATCCCCGCACGCGAAAGATCCCGCGGACCCGGCCCGAGAGCGGGATCACGGTCGCCTCCGTGCCCGCCCAGGTCAACATCAGGTCACCGCCAGCTTGCAACCCCACGAGCCGGTCACAGGACCACGCGATCGCCGAGGCCGCGGCCGACAGTTCGCCCCGTTCGCCGGTCACGACGTCCAGGACATGCAACGCCGCGGGCTCCGCCCAGTACACCCGGCCCTCGTCAATGGCGGTCACCGCGAGGGTGTCCGACGGCATGGCGGCGATGACGCCCCGAACGTCGCCCATGGGGTTGATCGCGAGAAGTTGGCCATCCCGCAGGACCAGGAGCTCATCGGCGATGGCGGCGATCCCGGTCGCCGAGGTCGTCACCGGGATCGGGAGGGTGAGCGCCGCGCGGGCAGCCATCCCCAAGGCCAGGGGGACCAGCAGCGAGAGCCAGACGGGGTGGGGAGTAGCCACGGTCGATGGCTATCTCCGTTCGGCGGCCAAATGGATGGCTCCAAGCCGCCCATCTCCCCGCCCGCGATACCTTCCCCCCGTGCAAGTTTCCCCTTTGCCCCATGGGTAACCGCCGCGGCCATCCGCTCTGGCCGCTGCTGGGCGCGATCGGCGTGGGGAGCGTCGCCTGGGGCGGCTTCCTGATGGTCCGCAAGCCCCCTCCGATCGCGGGGACCGCGTCGCAGTCCCCTGCGCCTCCGGTGCGCCCGCCGTCGCCGTCATCGTCGATCCCCGGACCCGCAGGCATGGGCTCCGGGGTGTGGACGGGCGAGGCGCCAACCGAGGCCAAATCCGCGGCGGGCGATGCGCTGTGCCCCGACTGCGACGTCGTCATCCTCACGATGTGCTCGGTGCGGCGCGACCACATCAGCGCGTATGGCCTGCCAGCGGGGGCGTTGGACGGCCAGCCGCTCACGCCCCAGCTCGACGCGCTGATGGCCGGCGGGTTTCGGATGGAGCAGGCCTGGTCCGCCTCGAACTTCACGCTCGCCGGCCTGACCGCCGTGCTCACCGGCCGATTCGGCTCGACGACCGGCGTGACCGGCTGGGACAAAGGGCTCGTCGAGGATGTCCCGACGCTCCCCGAAGTGCTCGGGTACTACGGCTACCGCACCGGGGCCTTCACCATCGATGCGCCCAGCGGCTTTCGCCCGGACTACGGCCTCGACCGGGGCTTTCAGCACATGGAGATCACCCCCGCGCCGCGCGACACCCCCGACGGCCGCTCCAGGGGCGGCGAGATCGGCCCAGGCGGTGCCGCTGCCAGGCCCGCCGCAGCCTGGATCCGCGCGCAAGCCAAGGACCAGCCGATCTTCGCGATGCTGCACACCCGCGCCGCCCACTTCCCCTTCGTGATCGAGGACGATCCCTCGGACGAGACAGGCGTGACCTCGCTGTTGTGGGGCGCGGGAGGAGCGCAGGCAGGTGGCCAGGCGATGCCAGGGACCGCCGGCGGGACGGCCCAGCGCGGCGTGGTCTCCGACGGCGGACCTGACCCCGTGCAGGTCGGGGTGCGGGCAGCGGGCGACGCGGGGATCGCGATGTGGAAGCGGCGGTATGCAGAGGGACTCCGCAGGTTGGACGCCGATGTTGCGGTCATCGCGGCGGCGCTGAAGGCCCGCGGCCGCCTCGACAAGACCATCGTGCTCGTGCTCGCCGACCACGGTGAATCGCTGAACGACCACGGCGAACTGCTCCACGGCGACGCCTACTTCGACGGTGTGGTGCACATCCCGATGCTGGCGCGCGTGCCGGGGCTGACCGGCCGCCCGCTGAGCGCGCTGACGAGCCAGGTGGACATCCTACCGACGGTGCTGGAGCTGGTGGGGGCGGTCACCCCCGCCGGCATCGACGGGGCCTCGATGGTCCCCCTCTACACGGGCGAGCGGGACGCCATTCGATCGACCACGCTCGTGGAAGGCGGGGTCTCCTGGCGGGAAGACGGGGCGCCGCGAGGTGCTGTCATCTCGCTGCCCTGGACGCTCTTGACGCAGGATCAGGAGTGTGGGGCTGGGGGGCCGCCTCGGGGCCACGGCGGGCGCGCCGGAGGCGCAGAGGAGGGCGAGCCGGCGGTCTGCCTCTTCGACCTCACGAGCGACCCCGGACAGATGGTGAACGTCGCGCTCGCGCACCTGGACGTGGTGGCGGATCTGCAGTCCCGATGGGAGAAGTTCCGCGCCGCACACGCGGAGGAGGGCGCCACGCTGAAGCTCGACCCGGCGTTCGTGAAGGAGCTGCAGCGGACGGGGTACAACTTCCGACCGGGGGAGGAGTGAGCCGGAGAGGTGCGGCGGACCTGACCTGGCCGGTCGGCATGGCCCTGGGCGCGGGGATCGCAGCCGGCGCAGGTTGGTTCGCAGCGCCGTGGCTCTCCGCACACCTTGGACCGCCTGTGGCCATCGACCCCGCGGCGTGGATGATCCTGGTGCCAGGGCGAGACCAGTCCATGGCCGACGCGGCGGAGTCGTCGGGCACCGGGATCGTCGATGGCGCCTTGCTGCTCGGCATCCGCGCCTTCGGTCGACCCGACGTGCTGATCCCCCGGGCGGGGACAGTGGTGCGCGCCATCGACATCTCCCTCGCACCAGACAGCGGGCCGTTGGTGGTCAACATCCACGATGCCTCGGGGGCGGTCGCGCACGCAGCTGAGCTCACACCCACGGGCTGGCGGGCGCGGCCGAGCGCCCCGATCACGCCGTACGCATCTGGATCCTCGGAGGCGGTCCGGCTGGAGCTGTCCGGAACATTGGTCGTGGACGGGGTCCCCAACGGAGCGGGAGCACCCACGAAGGTCGAATTCGTCTCGCGGGAGCGCGCCGCGCGGATCACGGCGCTGCGGCTGACCGGGGCGGACGGCAGCATCGTGGCGGAGGGCACCTTCGGCTTGCCAGAGCCGAGCCGAACGGTGCGCGGGGGGGGAGCGATGCTGGGCGCGCTCGTCCTGGCGGCGCTCGCGATCGTGGTTCGGGGGCCAGGGTCGGCGGCGAAGGGGATCCTCAGCGCGTCCCTGACCCTGGTGCCGCCGGCCCTGGTCCTCGCGACGCCGTACACCACCTGGCGCGCCATCGGCGAGCGGCTCTACCTGCTCCACACGCCCGCAGCCGACCTGCGAACGGGCGTGTTCCTGGCTGCGTTGTTGCCGCTCGGGAGTGCTTCGATCCTCGCGACCGGCGTGCTCCCGCTCGAGCGCGGCTCCGGCCCTCAGATCTCGCGCATCGGCATCGTGGCCGCGCTGATCCTCACGACGGCGCTGGGCTGCCAGCACCTCCGCGGCCCGGAGCTCCTCTGGGCGCTGCCCGGCCTCGCGTTCCTCGCGCTGCCCTGGCGATCCGCCGGCGCCCTCGGATACGCGTCGCGGGACGTGCTCTTGCGGGAGATCCCCACCTACCTCTTCGTGGCCGGCTTGGGATGGGGCACGGGGCTCCTGCCGGCGGTGCTTTGGCGGCTGTTGTGTCTCTGGGCCGACGCCCGCGTGCTCCTCGCGAGCGCCCCCCGGCTGGGCGCCGACGCGTTGTTCCTGACCGTCGCCTGCCTACCTTTCGGCGTCGAAGGGGCGCTGCGGTCCACCTACCTTCTCGATGGATGGGATCCGGAGAAGCTGGTGGGGACGAACGTCGGTGAGACGGGGCGGTCCGCCGTCATGGTCCCGTTCTGGGAGGGCACGTGCGGCGAGCAGGCCCGGGTGATCTACACGTTCGGCGGCTCCTCGGCGGGCGGCGCCTACCAGTTTCGGCACGACGCCGGAGCCTTCTTCCCTGCGCGGCTTCACGCCCGGATGTGCGAACGGGGGCTCTCCGTCCACTCCCGCAATTTCGGCAACGGCGGGCGCGACAGCCAGGGCGAGGGTCAGCGGCGCGAAGGCGAGCAGGCGCTCTCGGGTATGGGCCCCGGAAATTCCAAGCAAGAGCGGCACGGCCAACAGCGCCTCCGGCCGGGCCAGGACCGCCCCTGCCATCGCAGCGCCCGCGGCCAGACCCCTCCCCTCCCCACCAAACCACCAGGACATCGCCAGCATCGTGCCACAGAGCCCCACCTCCATGCCGGAGACAGAGGAGAACGCCCATGTGGCGGACCCGGCCAGGAACCATGCCGCCGCCGCGCTCGCGAGAGGCCCGGCCGAGCGGTTCGCGATCTTCGCCGCGAACACCGTCGCCGGCAGGGTGCAGGCGAGCGTGAGTCCCTTGAGGCCGACCGCGACCGGCAAGCCCAGGCGAGACAATCCCACGGCGATCGCAGCCACCACGACCTGCGCCGGGCTCGTAAACCCAGACTCCAACTGGCCAGGGTTGTAGGCCGGGAGCCCGGTCTCCAGCAACGCTCGACCGTACACGAGGTGGATCCACGCATCATCCAGCGGAAGGCCGCGCCAGGCGGCGTCTGAGGCGCTCACAAACCAGCCTGCGACCAGGACCTGGAACAGCATCGCTGCTCGTGTTAGCCGGGAGCGCATGACACCCCTTATCGTTGCCTTTTTGCTCACCACCGGCTGCATCCCCAAAAAGAAATACGACGCGCTGCAGGTCGAGTTGACCGCTGCGCAGGCCACGATGGCGAGCGAGGTCGCGGCGCGTGATGCGAAGGTGGGCACCTTGGAGAAGGCGCTCGCGGAGAAGACGACCATCGCGGAGGCGCTCGGCGCGAAGGTGACCGTGGTGGAGGCGGATCTCAAGGTCAAAGTGAGCAACGTGGACGCGCTGACCGCCGAGAAGGCAGCGTTGCTGACGGACAAGAGCAAGCTCAAGGCGACTGTGGAGGAGACGGCCATCGCGCTGAAGGAGCTGCAGGCGCGCAAGGCGCAAGCCGAAGCCCGCATCGCCCAGTACAAGGACCTGCTGCTGCGGTTCAAGGCGTTGAGCGACGCAGGGCGGCTCAAGGTGAAGACGTCCGACGGCCGCATCGTGGTCGAACTGGCGACAGACGTGCTGTTCGCCTCCGGGAAGGCCGACCTCTCGGAGGGCGGTCGCACGGCGATCGCGGAGGTCGGCGCGGTCCTGGCGGCGATCCCGGAGCACAAGTTCCAGGTGGAGGGTCACACGGACAATGACCCCATCAAAACCGCACAGTTCCCAAGCAACTGGGAGCTGGCGAGCGCGCGGGCGATCACCGTGGTGCGGGCCCTCGTGGAAGCCGGGGTGACCCCGGCCCGCGTGAGCGCGGCCAGCTACGGCGAATTCCGACCGGTCGCCGCGAACACCAACACCGAGGGCAAGTCCACCAACCGGCGAATCGAGATCACGCTGGTGGCCGACCTGTCCCAGCTCCCCGGCTTCGAAGAATTGCAGTCGCTCGGTAGCAAGTAGCGGGAGTCACCGCGCCTGCCAGAGAAAGCGCCCGCCCAACGCCGCGAGAAGCCAGAACCCGCCCATGGGCAGGAGCACCGCGCCGACCAGCCCGGACACCAGGAAGGTCCAGCCCAACACCCGGGGCGGAGGCCCCTCCAGCCGATCGACCAAGGAAGCGATGGGGAAGAGCTGAACCCCCACGAGCGTCGAGAACAGCGCGGCGACGGCAGGGGCGGCCTCCAGCGGTGGAATACCGAGGGAGATCCCGCCGAACACCCCGCGATCCAGGATTCCCGGAATCGACGCGAGCGCCCCTGGCAAGGTCGCTGCGAGGTGGAGGACGCCGAGCGCTGCGGTGAGCCGGGCGGAGACCGAGCGGTACATGAACACCTGGAAAGCGGAAGGTCTAACGGCGGGCCAGCCCGGGCGCGGGTAGCGAGCCAACAGCCCATCGGCTAACGGCCGGACCGTGACCCGTCGGCGATCCAAGCCGGAGCCGCTGCCGCCGCCGCTTTCGACCCGACGGTGGAGCGCCTGCCGACGGGCCGGGTGGGCCGATCCCCTTGGGCCGATCCAGTGCGAGAAGGGTGCGCCACATGGTCGGGCCCGGTCGCGGGCACGTAGGACGAGCAGCGTTCGGCGTTTCTCCCTTCCGAGGGGACCCGCGCTCCCCGCGACGAGAAGTACGCTTCTCCCCTTCTCCCCCCGGGAGAAGGTGGCGCCGTCTTCGGCGCCGGATGAGGGCTCCCCGCGGATGTTGAGCGGCCCTCATCCGCCCGCGAGTACACGGGCACCTTCTCCCGCAAGCGGGAGAAGG
>CANKNP010000291.1 GCA_947483545.1 Deltaproteobacteria bacterium
CTCGCTCGACGGCCTGGACAACCAGAACCGGTTCCGGAGGAGCTTCCTGCTCTCTGACGCCGAGGCAGCCCTGCAGAGCCGCCAGGCCCTCCTCCGGCTCGGCGCGGCAAAGCTCCGCTGGTTCATGAACGTGACCGTTCCTCCCGCGGCCGCCCACGAGCTGCCGGGGCGCTACGCTCAAGCCATCCGTCTCGGAGTTCCGGCGTTACAGCTCAATTACGCGACGGGGCTCCGCTGGAACGACGCTCAGGCCGCGGCGTGGTTGGGCGGGCTGGCGGAGGTGCTGACCCATCACCGGAGCAGCCCTCGGCTGCAGCTCTTCAACGCCCAGGCCGCCGCAGACCCGGCTCCGCTCTGCGGGGACGTGCTGTGCGACGTAGATGGCACCCTTCTGCAGGTTGGCGGCGTGTTCCTGGAGCGCCGGTTCCCGGCCTTGCGGTCTGCGTATGTGCACGGGCACGTGCGCACCGCCAAGGTCTGGACGGGCCATCGTGCGACGCTGGCGGAGCTGTGGTCCAGGACAAGGTCGGCGTTATCCGAAGAAGATGCCGATCTTTTCATGAACGGTATGCTCATGGGCGCTGCGGCGGATCTGGTCTCGCGTGTGGCTCAGCGATGAGCGAGGGTCTGGATTCGCTCCTGTGGGCCTCGGCGGCGATGTGCACGTACGTGTTGGTCTCGCTCGCCGTTGGGGATCGATTTCCCTTCTCTCGCTACTCTATGTATGCGAGCCTGAAAGGCAGGGTTCAAGGGGCAGTTCTGTATGTGGAGGCGGATGGTGTTGCGGTGGACATCGCCCGGCTCTGGCGCTTTTCCGGCGTGGATCCTACGCGTATCGACCCGCGTGGTCATCCGTGCTCCCAGGAGTGGGCGGTCTACGAGGTCCGTCGTTGGGTCGCCGAGCATCTCGAGGCGGGCCTTCCTCTGCCGGAAGAAGCCGGGAGGGTACCGGTTGAAATCGGCTTTCGACTTGTGTCGGTGGAGGGTTTCAAGCTCCACGAGGATCGGGTCCTCCTCACGCGCGGCAGCGCGAGCTGGCGGCCGCGATGAACCCGGCGCTCCTATTCCTCGCCGCGGGACTGCTTGCGGGACTTGCAAACACCCTCTTTCACCTACGTTATCACCATGTGCCCCTCTACCTCGACCCGCGCTCGGTCGTCGGTGACCCTGAGGCTGTTCCGTGGCCGCCTCGAGTATGGGGGCTCGCGACGCTGGCCGTCGCCGGGGTGTTGCTGGTCGTCGGCGGATTTCACCCGGGGCTCGCTGCGCCGTTCACGCTCGCCGCCCTCCTGGGCCTGCGCCAGCACGAGGTGGGGACCTACGGGCCCGAGATCGTGGTTAGACTTGGCAAATACGCACCTGCGTCGGCATGTCTGCTCGGCTGGTGGGTCGCGAGGACCATCAGCCTGGCCTTGGGGCACCCCGGGGCGGAGGCCGACGCGCACGGCTGGGACGCTGCGTCTGGTGTGTTTGGCGGCTGTTACGTGCTCGCCGGGATTGCCAAGCTAAGAGAGTCTGGGTGGGCGTGGGGGCGTGCCGAAAACATGTCGCTGATGCTCGCGGAGCGCGGATTTGGTCGCTGGGGCTCTCTGCGACTGTGGTTGGCTCAACAGCGGCCGGCGTGTGGCCTCATCGGGGCGACGGGCCTGTGGATCGAGCTCGGGGCGGTTGCCTTCGTGTACGCGCCGTTGCGACCGGCCTTCGCCGTCGGGGTTGTGCTGTTCAAGCTGTTCACGTGGGTACTCTTCGGCTACTTCGAGCCGGAGTGGGTGTTCACGGTGATCGCGATCGGCCTGGCGGCAGCGGCCTGAGGTCGGTGTCGCTGGCCGGCCCGGGCCATCCGCGGTCCGCGGCTGTGGCGCGAAATTCTGTGTTGGCGGCGTCGCAACTCGGCAGCTCGCCGGTGGGGCCCCCGCCCCCGTTGGGCCTGAGGCTGGCCTGGTAGAAGCCGTGGTTGTACAGGTGGGCGGCGTCGTTGATAACGACGGTCTTCTCGGTGCGATTGCGGCGCGGATCACGTCGCGCCGCCCCCAAGAAGGTCGCTGCGGTTCGGCGCGTCGTTCATACGCTGCCCCGGCGTCCGGTCCCGCGACCGACACAGCCAGCGGCGGGGCGAAGCGAGGCTTCTACCATCCGATCTGGCCGAGAGAGCGGTTGTTCAGCGCGTGCTGAGGGCCTGAGGCGGCGCGAGCCCTGCGGTCGTGAGCCAACTTGCCGTCCGTCGCCCGGCGACCGCGTTCCCGGCGGCATCGAAGTGGCCTTCGCGGGGGATCCGTGAGAGGGTCTCCCCCTGCGCGTCGTAGATCCAGCTGCGGGCATCGAGCCAGGGGAGGCCCGTCGCCTGGAGCACGGACGCGGCGTCCTCCTGGCCCGGCCGTGAACGGAGGGGATCGCTGAGCACCAGCACCGCCAGCGGCGCCTCCACGGTGTGGTCCAGGGCCGAAAGGGCCGCGGCGAGGCCGGCCGGGTCAGGCCGTTCGCCGAGCAGGCGCCCGGTGACCGTCTTGTAAAGCATGAAGCCCACCCGCGCCGTGTACACGTCCTGGAGCACCCAGCCCGGCGGCGGCGTATGTTTGGACGCGCAGAGCGCCGGATCAAGATCGTTGTCCACGACCACCGAGACCACGAGGTCGGGCGCCCATTCGCTCACGAATTCCGCGTAGTGGGTAGCCTGCTCTTCCAGGTTGAACCCCGGTACACCGAAGTTGAGTACCTCGACGCCGGGGCCGAGCTCGCGCTCGATCCGGGCAGGCCATGCCTCGTCGGCGGCAACGCCCTGCCCGTAGACGAATGAGTCGCCCAGCACGGCGATGCGAAAGGTGCCTGGGTGCGGGCCCTGGGGACGGTTCGGGCCGCGGTAACCCGCATGGTTGGTGTCCATAGGGGACGGCGAGACCCGCCAGTAGTAGCCAGTGTAGCTGAGCGCCAGATCGGGCTTCAATGCCACGCACCGTCCGCCCGGCGGGTCCATGTCGTAGAGATTGGCGTTGGCCATGTTGCCGAGGGGCACGCGCAGCCCGAGCTCCAATACCGGGATCAGGAAGGGAACGAGCAGGGCGAGCGGCGTAGCTTTCATAAGCACCTCATGTCCAGGAGCCTACGAAGGCGCGTCTTGCCCCGCGTCGGCCGAATGGGGGACCCCCGGTCCTCACAGGCTGGCGCGTACCGCAAGATAGCGCGAAGGCTCGCGTTCGAGCTGCTGGATATCCGGGACGGGTGGTGGAGTTCCCCGTGGCTGGCGTGCTGTTTCTCCAAGACAACGGCATCAATGAGTCCCTCGCGCTCTGCGACGTCGCGGGGGCGTTGCGCCACGCGGGGCACCACTGCCGCCTGCTGCTCGAGGACGAAGAGCGCGACCTGGACGCGGCGATACGTGCTTTCTCTCCTGCGGTGGTGGTGATCCCCTGCCCGGTCGCGGGCGCAACGACGACGGCGGCGCTGGCCCGCCGGGCCCGTGCGGTCCTTCCCGGCGCAACGATCGCGCTCGCCGGTACCCAGGCGACGCTGGACCCAGCGTCCGTGGCACGTTGGCCCGGCGTCGATGTCGTGGTGGTGGGGGAGGCGGAGGAAGCGCTCACCGAGCTGGTCGACCGGGTGGCCGCGGATCGCGGGTGGGAGGACGTGCCGAACCTCGCGTGGGCCGCCCCGGAGGGTTTGCGGCAGAACGCCCTCCGACCACCGGCTGCGCTGGACGCGCTCCCTATGCCAGACCGCGGTATCTACCATCGTTATCCGTTCATTCAGCGCTTCCCTTGGAAGAAGTTCGCCACCGGTCGAGGCTGTGTCCACCGATGCAACTTCTGCTGGAACACCAGTTTGCGTCGAATGTACGGCACCGAGGCGTTCGTCCGGCGAAAGTCCCCGGAGCGGGTGATCGCCGAAATCCTCGCGGTGACGGCCTCCGCGCCGCTCCGTCACGTACACTTCTCGGACGACCTGTTCACCGTCCATCCGAGCTGGATCGAGGCGTTCGCGGGGCTCTACCGGGCGCGGGTGGGCCTGCCCTTCACCTGCAACACGTCGGTAGAGCTGATCAGCCCGCGGACGGTAGGCGCGCTCGCGAGCGCAGGGTGCCGTGGGGTGGCGTTCGGGCTCGAGACGGCGTCGGAGCCGCTCAGGGTGAAGATCCTCAACAAGACCTTCTCGAATCACGAGGTGCGCGCCGCGGCGGCGCTGATCAAGGGCGCGGGAATGGAGCTCACCACCTTCAACATGCTCGCCAGCCCCGGTGAGACCCTTGAAGACGGGCTGGCTACGGTGGCGCTCAACCGCGCCATCGGCGCCGACCATGTCCGGGTAAACCTCGCGGTTCCGCTCCCGTATACGCCCTTCGAGGTCGCGGCGCGGGAGGCCGGCGTGGTGGCGGGTCCCGACCCAGCGACGCTCCACCACCCGCGTCCGGTGTTCGCGCCGGAGCTGGCCACCGAATTCCTCAACCTCTACCACCTGTTCCGGCCGGCGGTGCATCACGCCTGGCTGGGGCCGCTGCTGCCGCGGCTCATTCGCCTCCCGACCCCGCGGCTCCTCGAGGCCCTCCGGGTCCTGATCCCGGTTGAGGAGCGCCGAATCTACCGGCTCGGCTGGGTGGACGGCCTCAGGTACTACCGGCATGTAGGGGATCCGCACCGCCGAACGGCCAACTACGTTTCGTTACCCTGAGGGGCCCCGGTCGTGTGGGTCAGCCCGAGGGGCCGGTGTCGCCGCACCGCGAGACGGCGTCACGGGGGCGGCGCCGTTCACCCAGGGCGGCATTCCGGGCGCGGGCGGGCAGCGATGATCGGGCTTCAAACGGGTGGGCCCCGAGGGTCTCCGGGCGGAGAGACCCGGTCGCGCCACGCCACGACCGCGCCGCTGCAGTCGGGGCGGAGGGCGCAGGCGGTACACGCTGCGCCGAACGTACGGCGTTGGGAGCGAAAATAGAGCTCAGCGAGCAGCGGTGGAGTTGCGGTGAAGGTCGGCAGGCAGGCGGGGGTGAGCAGGCCCAGGGGCCGCAGCTCCGGGGGGAGCGCAGCCACCGCGTGCGCCGCCGTAAGAAAATCCGGGACCGATGCCGAGAAGTCGAAGCGATCCTTGTCGCGTGGCAACGCTACGCCGAGCCGGCAGGCCCAGCGAGTAGAAACGAGGGTGGCCAGGCGACCCAAGCCGTCGACCGTCTCGCGCCAGAGCAGGGTGTGTACGCGAACCCGCACGCCCGCCGCATGCGCCGCGTCCAGGCCGGCGACCACCGTGTGAAAGGAAGGTGCTCCCACGATCTTGTCGTGGAGAGCTGCCTCGGCGCTGTAGAGGGGTACCACCACCTCGGCGAGTCCCGCCGAGAGGCAGGCGGCGAGGCGCTGCCGGAGCGTCGCCCCGCTGGTCATGAGCTCGAAGGAAGAAAAGCCGGAGGGCCGGATGGCCTGGAGCACGGCGTCGAACTCCGGGTGCGCGGTCGGCTCGTTGCCGCCCACGAGGAGCCGGGTGACGCCGTCTGGGCGTGCGGCCAGGTGGGCCAGGGCCGCCGCCAGGCTGCTGATCTCGCCGCGCGCGACTTCGGAGGTGCCGGGTCCGGCGCAAAAAAAGCAGCGTTGTTGACAGGCATTATGCAGGGCGAGCAGGGTGGCGTCGGGTAGCCCCCGAGCGCGCAGCCACGCGAGCTGGGCCCTGGGCGCGCCGCGAAGCAGGAGATGGAGGTCGGGGTCCTCGTGGGTAGGCGCCACACGGGGCGTTAACGTGCCCGTCACCACGGGATGCCAGCGTATGTCCGAAACCGATGCCCCGGAGCCCGCACCCGCGCCGGTCGCGCCGACCCCCACGCTGCTTCCTGAACATGTGCCCCTCGTCGCCGAGCTGGAGCGCCTGGCGGCGACGCTCCGCGCGGAGGTGCTCGCGGTCCCGGCTACGGATTACGTCGCGATGCCGAGTCGCGACCGATACAGCGGCGACTGGCGCGCGGTGCTCTTTTCGGTCGGTCCGTGGGAGCACGAGTATCCGGGCGTAGACTTCGAGCGAAACCGAAGGAGCTGCCCTACGATCGCCTCGGTGCTGTCCCGGCACCCCGAGGTCAAGCTCTGCGGCGCGCTCTCGCTCGGCCCTGGCGCGGTGCTCCAGCCCCACGCCGACCCGCGGCAGGATCGGGAGATCCGCGTCCACCTCGCGCTCGCCCTCCCTCCCGCCGAAGCGGACGCTTGGCCGGTCGGTACCTGTCGGCTCCTCGATGTGCGGCAGAAGCACGGAGCGAACAATCCGGGTGAGGAGCCGCGGATCACGCTGGTTTTCGACGTCCTGCTGGACGAGGTGGTCCCCGACGGCGCGGTCGCGCCCTGGCCGACCTAAACAGAATCGCATCACAGCGCGTGGATCCTTGACGCGTCAACGCCCGCTGATACATCATGGCGCGGCGTGAGGTGTGCAGTGGCGAGGAGTCGCAATGGCGAAGCGGTGCCTCCGGAGCTCCGGTCGGACGAGGCCATGAGGTCGCTTCGGGCGTTCCAGCATGCAGCAC
>CANKNP010000292.1 GCA_947483545.1 Deltaproteobacteria bacterium
CCAGCGGGAGTTCGCGGCCGGCCGGGGGGCGGTGGATGTGGTCGCGCACTTCGCGGGGGAGCGGTTCGTCACCGAGATCAAGCGGGTGCGACCGAAGGATGGAATGGCGACGGTGCGTGCGCGAGGGATCGCGCAACTGTCACGCTACCTCGACGTGCTCGGCCTGGACGAGGGCTGGCTCCTGGTCGTGGACCAGCGGCCGAGGCGGACCTGGCGGCAGCGACTTTGGCGCGAGGATGTGACCGTCGAGGGGAGGGTGTTGCATTTGGTGGGCGTGTGAGGGGGCCGCCCGCCCGCCGGATGTGCAGCGGCGCCCCCACGGCGGTGCCGGCGGCCCGGCCCCAGGATCCACGCCGCCCCAACCTCCGCCGCCCCCTCGCCCGTCCCGACCTCGCCCGTCCCGACCTCGCCCGCCCCCCGCCGCGAAGATAGCCCCCGCCCGTGAGCGAACCCCGCACGATCCCGACCACGAAAGACGTCGCGACCCTGCACCGGAACATGCCCGGCTGCGGGCTCGCGGCCTACACCGCGCTGCTGCTCACGATCATGACGCTCGGTGGCACCATGATGGTGATGTCGGGGCTGACGATCGTGTCGTCCAGCGAGGCGGCGAGGCCCACGCGGCTCATGTACGGCGGGGACGTTGAGCCCTACCTGCTCAACGGGCTTCGGGCCGCGGAGCTCGTGCCCGTGGGCGCCGTTCCGGACGCGTTCCACGCCGAGGATTGGACCGGGATGGTGGTCTGCGCCCTGACCTCGGATACCGTGCTGCGGCTCGGGCCCGAAGGTGCTTTCAGCCTCCCGATCGCGCAGGTGTCCGCTGTGGAAGATCTGCCCGATGGCGTGCGGGTCGTTGGGCCTTGGACCCTTGGGCCGAAGGGCATCGACGGGCGCCCCCAGACGGGCGTCCCGCCGACGGAGGTGACCTGCGCATTCGAGCCGGCGGACGGTGGGGATCGCTTCGCCAAGATGCTGCGGGGCGCGGTCAAAGGGGGGAACTAGGCCGGAACCGGTTAGCCCCCCGGTTTGGAGTCCCCACCCCATGGCGTCTGCGAGCTTCACGTCCGTCACTGAGATGTTTCACCACCGCTGCCGGTCCACGCCGGATGCGGACGCCATGTACTACAAGGTCGGGACCGAGTGGAAAACGATGGACTGGAAGACCGCCGGCAAGCGGGCCCGGAACATCGCCTGTGGGCTTCGCTCGCGGGGAATCCAGAGCGAGGAGCGCTGCGCGATCCTGTCGAACACCCGCATGGAGTGGGTGCTCTGTGACATGGGCATCCTCGCGGCGGCTGCCGCGACCACGACGATCTACCCGTCGAACAAGCCGGAGGAGTGCGACTTCATCCTGAACGACTCCGGTACGAAGCTCATCATCGTCGAGAACAAGAAGCAGGCCGACAAGATCCTCGGCATTCGCGGGAAGATCCCGAACGTGCAGAACATCGTGATCATCGACGGCGAGGGCGGCTCCGAGGGCTTCGTGCTCACCCTCGGCCAGTTGGAGACCGAAGGCGAGGCCTGGGACAAGGCGAACCCCGGCGAGTACGACCGGATCACCGGCGCGATTCGGTCGGAGAGCCTCGCGACGCTCATGTACACCTCTGGAACGACGGGGAACCCGAAGGGCGTCATGCTCGACCACGATTGCTGGGTCTACGAGGGCGAGGCCATCGATACGATGGGCATCCTGACGCCGTCGGACAAGCAATTCCTGTTCCTCCCGCTCGCCCACAGCTTCGCAAAGGTGCTGGAGATCGCGTTCATCCGCGTCGGGACGCCCACGGCCATCGACGGCGACATCGACTCTTTGGCCGCGAACCTGGTCAGCGTGCAGCCGACGGTGATGGGTGCTGTGCCGCGCGTCTACGAGAAGCTGTACAACAAGATCGTGACCGGCGCGAAGGAGGGCGGGGGCCTGAAGTGGAGCATCTTCCAGTGGGCGCTGGGCGTAGGCAAAGAGGTCTCGGCGATCCGGCAAAAGGGCCAGGAGCCAGGCGGGTTCCTCGCGATGAAGCACTCAGTTGCGGATACGCTGGTGTTCTCGAAGGTCAAGCAGAAGGTCGGCGGCCGGGCGCGGTTCTTCATCTCCGGCGGGGCGCCACTCTCCCGCGAGATCGGCGAGTTCTTCCACGCGATCGACGTGCTGATCCTCGAAGGCTACGGCCTGACGGAGACCAGCGCGGGCGCCTTCTTCAACCGCCCGGACAGCTACAAGTTTGGCACCGTCGGCCAGAAGTTCCCCGGCTCCGAGGTGAAGATCGCGGCGGACGGAGAGATCCTCATCAAGGGCCGGCACGTGCTGCAGGGCTACTACAACCTGCCTGAGGCGACCGCCGAGGCGCTCGACGCGGACGGTTGGTTCAAGACCGGCGACATCGGCGAGCTCGACGCCGAGGGCTTCCTGAAGATCACCGACCGCAAGAAGGACCTGATCAAGACCAGCGGCGGCAAGTACGTCGCCCCCCAGGAGATCGAGAACCGGCTCAAGGCCCGCAGCACGCTCATCTCCCAGGCCCTTGTACACGGCGACAACCGCAATTTCTGCTCCGTGCTGATCGCCATCTCCCCCGACAGCACGCCGCATTGGGCCAAGTCCAACGGCCTTGAAGGCACCAGCTACGACGCGCTCGTGAAGCACCCCAAGCTCCTCGAGGAGATCGAGCGTGTGGTCAAGGAGATCAACGGGGAATTGCCGAGCTACTCCACGTTGAAAAAGTTCGCGGTGCTCCCGAAGGATCTCACCCAGGACGACGGCGATCTGACCCCTTCGATGAAGGTCAAGCGCAAGCAGGTCACGGCGAAGTACCAGACGATCCTGGATGGTTTCTACGCCGGCACCTCCGCCTCCATCTAGTGTCCCTTGCGCGATTTTTCTGGACCGTGCTGGCTTCCAAACCCGCCCTGCTTTGTGGGGGGCAAGCCCCCCACGCCCCCCGCTCGCCGGGGTGCGCTCGAGTACGAGCGCATACCTGGCGTCGGCGGGAGTACCCGCCGACGCCAGGACCCGGCTCGGGTGCGGTTGAGTATCGATTGCGGGGGGCAGGCCCCCCGTTGCGATGGCGCCCATTCGCCGCGCGGGGGTGGCGACGAACTTCGGGGTATGGGCATCCCATCGCGTCCGCTGGCGCCCGATTCGGTCCAGCCGGACCTTCATCCCCATCGCGTTCCCTGATGCGCAGGGCGTCTCCATGACCTCGCGGATCCCCGGGTTTTTCAAGCTGACACCGTCCCAGCGGCGGGCGGCGGCACTGTCGGCTGTCGGGGCTGTCGAGCGCCCGGGGGCCTGGGACGGGCTCGATCTGGGCGTTGCGGACGCGATGATCGAGAACGTCGTGGGCATTTTCGCGCTGCCCAACGGGATCGCGGTCAATTTGTTGCTGAATGGAAAAGATCGGCTGGTGCCGATGGTCGTCGAGGAGCCAAGCGTCGTCGCGGCGGTCTCGAATATGGCGAGGTTGACACGCGCGGCGGGCGGGATCGTCGGGGAGTGTGCGCCCAGCGTGATGATCGGGCAGGTGCAGGTGGCAGATCCCGCGCCAGGGGCAGCCGCACGGCTTCGAGGTGCAATCCCCGCGCTGACGGAGATCGCGGGGGCGGTACACCCCCAGCTCCCCGCCTACGGAGGCGGTTTTCGAGGGATGGAGGTGCGCGAGCTACGCTATGACGAGCCGGGCGAGACGCCGGAGGATCTCCTCGTCCTACACTTTTTCCTCGATTGTGCGGATGCGATGGGCGCCAACATGGTGAACACCATCGCCGAGCGGCTCATGCCGGAGGTGGTGTCGATCACGGGGGGGCGGAGTGGCCTGCGGATCCTCTCGAACCTCGCGGATCGTCGGCTGGCCAACGCGAGTGTCACGATCCCGTTTGCGTTGTTGGACGAGCGGGCGGCGGGTGACAACCCCGCGGTGCCCGGGGAGCATGTTGCGCGTGGGATCGCCGCCGCCTGGAGGTTCGCCTGGGCGGATCCGTACCGGGCGGCGACCCACAACAAGGGCATCATGAACGGCATTGATGCGGTCGCGCTCGCGATGGGGAACGATTGGCGCGCGATTGAAGCGGGTGCCCACGCATATGCGGCGCGCGATGGGCAATATCGCCCGCTTTCCACCTGGAAAGTGCGCGATGGCGCGCTGCACGGGTCGATTGAATTGCCGATGCAGGTTGGCACCGTCGGCGGCCCGATCAAGGTCCACCCGACGGTGCAGGCCAATCATGCGCTCGCCCAGGTGACAGGCGCCCGAGACCTCGGGCTGTTGCACACAGCCGTTGGATTGGTCCAGAACTTGGGTGCGCTGCGTGCGCTCGCGCGGGAGGGCATCCAGCAGGGCCACATGCGCATGCACGCGCGGACCGTGGCGTTGGCCGCCGGCGCCTCGGGCGAGGCCATCGGACGGGTAGCGATGGCCTTGGTCGAACGCGGGGAGTTCACGGTCGAGGCAGCGAGGCAGATCCTGGGGCGGTGAAGCTGGAGGCCGGAGGCTGGACGCAAGAGGCAAGAGGCGGGAAGCTGGGGGCTGGAGGCTGGAGGCCCATGTGACAAAACTGAGCCCCTCAGTTTTGTTCGGTCATCACCCAGAAGGGGTGGGAAGCAGTTCTGGATAAGCCGGGGGATGACCATGCCGGCCCCGCTCCCCGATCCCGTCCCGTTCCCGCCGTTCGCCTCGTTCGCGATGATCGTGACGCTCCTCGCGGGCCTGACCGTGGCGGCGTGTGGTTTTCAGCTCCTCGTGTTCCTGCAGCTCCCGAACGCCGTGGCATGGACCCCGTTCGTGCTCGTCGCGTTCGGGGTGGGGATGATCATGGGCGCGGTCCAGGTGCCGGACGTCCGCATGGGTCCGACGCTGGCGGCGCTCGGGGTGACGGGCACCGCGATGGTGCTCGTGGGCGGGGTCTCCGCGTATCTCCTGCTCTCCGGGGTTTTCAGCCCGCTGTTTCTGCTCTCCCCGGCGTTCGTATTGGTCTCGCTCCTCGCGCTCGTGGTACACCTGCCGGGCGCGCGCCGCCACGCCGCGTACCAGTCCGCGTTCGTTCGCCACATGAAGGACCTCGAGGCCGGGCTGGACCCAAGCGGTGGGTTGAATCCCTACCACGCCGGGCCACCCGCAAACTCCGCGTATGTGAAGCTGTTCGCTGTGTTGGTGCCGATCTTGCTGTTGGGTTGGCTGCCGCTCTCGCTCGTCGCTCCGGTTGCGTTTCACAGGCTGGTGCTCCAAGCCGAGATCCTTTCAGGGGCGTCCTGGCCCTCGTCGGCCGAGAATTTGTCGCCCGGCGCTCGCCCCGTACACGGCGGGTTTCCCTACGCAGAGAGCCCGTTCCTCGCCTACCTCGCCTATGAGCGCCGCTTCGTGGATTTTGACGACGAGGCGGTGGCCTCCTTCGCAGATCGCATCACCGAGGATGTCGGCTGGCAGATGCGCGTCGAGACCGGCGAATCGTCCATCGACGCCGCCGAGCGCGCGCTGTGGGCCTCCAACCGGGCGAACGACATCCCGCTCTGGATCGCCGACGCGCTCCGGAGCCGCGGGGTGTTCTACCACCGCGAATCCCTGCTCTCCCGCAGCTTTGACTCCTGGCGGCACAGCGGCGAGGCCGAGATCCACATGGACTGCGACCAGCTGGTCCACATCTTCTCCCACGTGGCCTGGCGCTTGGATCTTGCGATGTACGAGATCCAATCCCCCTTTCATCAGTACCTGACCTACCAGCCACCCCAGGGCGTCGAAGCCGAGCCCCTTTGGGTCGAGACCACAAGTTTTCGCCGCGTGGACGTTCAAGGCGGTCGCGTGGATTACCTCGGACAGAGCATCGGCGAGGATTTCTTCATCCCTGAGGATTACCACCGCTCCGGCAAGAGCGGCATCCGCGCCAGTCGGGCGATCATCGAGGCCGCAGGCTTGTACGCACCCTCCACCGAGCGGGACGTGAACGACTCGATCGTCGGAAACGTCATGGCAGGTTTGGGCCACCAGGGCGACGCCGAGGACACCGTCCGGGCGGAATTGAACGCCCATCTGGACGGGACGCGAAGCTATCTGATCGTGTCCAACCTGTACGCGATGCTGATGGAATCAGCGTCGAAGGCCTTGGAGGAGGCGGACTTGGACGTCGCATTGCGGGACGCGACGCAGGCGGCGGAGATCCGGGCGAAGTTTGACCGGCTGGTCTTGGAGTCAGAACCCGCGGAGCAGGTGATCATCGCCCGGGCGCTCGTTGGGATGGGGCGGGATGCGAAGCCCGCCGCCGCGGGCCTACGGGCGTGGTACGAGGCCAACGCCCGGCGTGGAGATCCGCCGTCCGCGGTGAGTGTCACGCACGCGGAAGCCCTGCTGATGATGGCTGCAGTAGAGGGCACGCCCACCGTGGAGGCGTGCGATCAGACGTTTGGTGCGGTGCTGAGGTTTGGGAGCCAGTATCGGAGCGTGCCGTGGACCGAAAGATTGTGTGTGCAAATGCGGGCGGCGGA
>CANKNP010000293.1 GCA_947483545.1 Deltaproteobacteria bacterium
TCTACGGCGCTGTGTACGGCGCGCTGTACCGCGAGCCGCAGCTCAAAGGGCGCGTCGAGCTCGCGCTGAACGGCCAGCTCCCGAGCCACCCGAAGCGCGTGCAGGGCTGGATCCAGGCGTTCATCGAAGGCCTCAAGAAGAGCGCGCCGACGCCCGGCGAGGACAGCTTTCAGGTGTCGCTGCCTCGCGACAACCCGGTCACCGGCCTTGGCGAGATCCTGGCCGCGATCTCGAGCCGCATCCCCGTGGTCCTGGACATCCAGAACGTGTTCAACAGCCACTCCATCGCCACCTTCGCGGTGTTTGAGGCGCTCATCGCCCGGACCGATCTTCACCTGCTGATGTTGTTCGGCAGCGAGTCGGTGGACGAGCTGGCCCGCGCATGGATGCCCGCGCCCTGGCTTGATCTGCTGGATCGCCGCCCCACCGAGTTCCACAGGCTCCCGCTCGCGCCCTGGGGTGCTGAGGAGGTCACCGCCTATGCAGCCTCCAAGGGCTTCGAGGTCGCCGCCCCGGGCCGCGTCGCGGAGCTCGCTTTGGGCCGTCCCGCCTACGTTGCGGAGCTGTGCGACCTGCTGAATGACAAGGAGCTGCTCGGCAGCGATCTCGAAGGCCAGACCCTGCTGGGGCTCACGCCGACCGCGCCGGACGAGGAGGATCTGGAGGACGCGCCCGAGCACAAGGAGGGCGACCGCAAGTACGCCACTGCGGAGGCCGCCCCGCGGATCCAGTACCTGTCGGCGTTGTTGGGCCTTGGCTTCCCCTCGGGTCTCGTGGCCGACATGGACGGCTGGGATCGCGACTCGGTGGACGATCTGTTCGACGCGTCGGAGGATCTCGTCAAAGAGCTGCAGTTCAGCAAGGGGCTCAACACCTGGGTCTACCAGTTCCAGAAGGGCATCTTCCGGCAGGCGATCCTCGATGCGAACAACAACGCGGAGGGTCACGAGCTGGCCCAGCGGGTGGGCACGTTCCTGGAGCGGTTCCTGGTGCCCCGCGGCTACGAGTTCATCGTCAAGACGCAGCGCATCTACGCGGAGCACGGCGCTCCCGGCCGCGCGGTCGTGCTCCGGTCGATGGCGCTGGGCGCGGATCGTCCGGACGTCTGGGCCATGACTCAGGACCACTTGAAGTACCACGCAGGGATCGCCTGGCCGGAGCCGATGCGCCGCACGACGTACCTGAACCTCGTGGAGCGCCTCGTGCAGAGCGGGGATCCCGACGCCACCGAGAAGCTCATCCAAGAGGCGATGGGCTGGGCCAAGGAGCGGGACGACAAGTTCTTCAATGCGTGGCTGACCTTTGCGGGCAGCCGCCTCGACTTCCGCCGCTCGGACATGTACCGGGCCCGGGATCGCGCCAAGGACGCGCTGCGCGGCTACACCGAGCTCGGCGACAAGGGCAAGATGGCCGAGCTGGAGAACCACCTCGGGCTGATCGAGCATCAGGACGGCAACGCCAACGCCGCGTTGGAGCACCTCCGCCTGGCGCTGGAGGCGCAGAACACGCCCCCCGTCCAGGCCAACGCGGAGTTCATCCGCGGGCTCGTCGCCCGGCAGGCCAAGAAGCCCGCGGACGCCGCTGAGCACTTCCGCCGCGCAAACGAGATCGGCGGCAACGTCGGCATGGCCCAGCTCGCGCTGGAGGCCGGGTTCTTCTACGGCGAGGCGCTGGTCGCGAGCCAGCAGGTGCAGAAGGCGGCAGATGTGCTGCTTCGCGTTGCACAGATCGCGCAGTCGCTCCAGAACCATCAGCGGGAGCGGGCGACCGTCGCGCTGCTGGCCCAGGTCCGCGGCATGCTGCACCAGTACGAGGGTGCCTTGCAGATGGCGCAGCGCAGCCTTCAGCTCACGCAGGAGCTCAAGCTTGAGCGCTTCGTACCGATGGACGTGTTCAACGTGGCGTTCTTCCAACTCCAGTTGGGCCGGAACACCGAGGCGCACGCCCTGCTCGGCAAGGCCCGGGCGATGGTGAGCGACAGCGACGACGCGAACTTCCGCCGCGAGCTTCACCTGCAGTTCGGGGTCGCAGCGCTCCGCATCGGCGAGCAGCAACAGGCCATCGACGGCTACGGCAAGGCCGTGACCCTCGCCCAGGCGACAAAGGCCTGGCCCCGGCTCATCGAAGCGGCCGAGGCCCTCGCGGATCTGCACGTCCTCCGGGGGCAGAAGCCCGAGGCGGCCAAGCTGTTGACCCAGGCGCTACAGGCGTGTGAGGCGGGTAATTTGCGCGAAGAGCGCAAGGGCCTGCAGCGGAAGTTGAAAGAAGCGGGGGGGTGAGCGCGTAGGCTGGAGGCCCCCGGCTGGAGGTTCGAGGTCGATGACGGCCTTCCGTCTTCACCGCCGTCAGACGGCCGTGGGCATCTGGGCGGCCGGGATCAGCCAGGCCGCAAGGGCCATGGTCACGACCGCCATCCCCACGAACACCGACGATCCGAACGGCAGGCACACCAGGTAGAGCAGCAGGTACCCCACCAGAGTGCCGAGAGCGTCCCCCAGCAGCGCCGTGCCGACAGACCCGGGACAGGCTGCGAGGGCCGTCGGAAAGAACGCGCCCATGGCGACGCCGCCCGGGAACAGCAGCGCCGCTGCCGCGAATTCGCGGATCCAGGTCGATGGCTCCGAGAAGGGCACGAGGGTGACGAGGAAAACATGGAGGGCGAAGACGCCAACTGTGAGCGTAGAGCGCGCCGCACGGCTCGGAACGGCCGCCGCCATGCGGGGAGCCAGTGCGCTCCCGACGGCCCCGAACAGGGCGAGCAGAGCGATCACCCGGAGCACGGTGAGCACGCCGTCGCCGTAGAAGGTGCGCAGCGCGTGGCACGTCCACAGGGAGAGCGACGCGTGGGCGATGCCAAGGACGAACAGTGCGGGGACAGGGTTCCAGCCCGGCGCCGGACGCGACCCGAGGACCCCGGCGCCCAGGAGGCAGCCGAGCGCTAGCACGCTGACGGTGAGCAGCAGCCCGCGCTGTTCCCAGCGGGCCATCATGCCCCAAGCGGCGAAGGGCGTCGTGTCCGTCAGTTGGTACGGGTAGTCGGTGGCGAGGTCGGTGGAGGGCGTCCAGGTGGCCGCACCAGGAAAAAGACCCGGTCCGGCGAAGCGATCGGTACACCCGCTGGCGGCGCATCCGATGATGTAGACGGTCTCGTCCGGGCTCTGGAGCGCGAGGGTCTCCAGCCCTTGCGCGTTCAGCGCGGCCAGCACCTGCGCGGGGAGGTATTCTTTGTGACTGTGCGCCTGTACCCGGTTGAATTCGGCGATGAGCACGCCCTCCGGGGAGAGGTGACGGACGTAGTCGGCGACGGCCTCCCGCGTGTAGTGGTAGAGCGGTGTGCTGGCGGGGAGCAGCGATGTCGCCGGGGTGTACCGGGCGGATTCGATGACGATGGCATCGAACGGCGCTCGCTCGCGGACCACCACCTGCCGTCCATCGCCGACGGCGGGCCTTACCTGCTCGAAGATCGCGCGGTTCTGGTCGGGTGCCACCCGCGTGAAGTAGTGGATGACCGCAGGGTCTTGCTCGATGGCGAGCATGTCCTCCTGGGCCGGAAACGGCAGCGAGAGCAACCCACGCCCGCCCCCGACCCCGATGAACGCGATGCGCCCGCGGGGTGGCAGCTTGCGGTAGACCTTCTGGCGCAGGAGGGTCGTCGGGTCTGTCGCGGCTGAGCGGGACACGCTCCACTGCGGGTGAAAGTTGTACCAGCCGGCGAGCTCGCCCTCGGCTTCGTTCACCTCGATCAGCCGGAACTGGCCCATGCGGCTCCAGGAGAGGTGGACCGTCCGAAAGTCCTCATCGCCCAGCGATCTCAGCTCGCCGCGCTTGGTGTCATCTCCCCGGCTGAAGCTGTCCAGGTCGCCGCTCCGCCAAGCCGTGAGATCCCGAAGCTCCTCCAAGCGCCCGTCGAGACGGGTGACCACAGCGACCGTCGCCAACACCGCGAGGACCGGCGGGCCGAACTGTGCTGGGACGACCAAGGAGAGCGCGACGACGAGGAGCAGGGCGTTCGCGCCGACCGCGGTGACCAGCGGGTCCACGATGGCGTACCCCGCGAAAATCCCCAGCACATGGATGGCCCAGGCAGGCCCGGTATGCGACGTGCCGGAGGCGTGGACCTGCCGAAGCAGCCGGCTCAAGGCCGCGCCCAGGCACACGAACCAGCCGCCCAGGCTGAGGCCGTGGAGCAACGCGGCGAGGGTCAGGTCCGCGATCCCCACGACCAGGAAATTCTGGCGCAACGCGACGAGAAGGAACGCGCCGAGGGCCAGGCCGGCGAGCCGTAGGGCGGGCGCGGGATCTGGGGCGTGGACGTACCGCTGCTCCACCGCCGCTCCGACACCCAGGAGCGCGACCGCGATCGGGTACATCAAGAGCACGATCGACCGGACGAACGACCCCAAGTGAGAGAGGGTGGCGGAGATCTCGATCGATGCGGTGACCTGGCCTATGGCCAGCAACAGCCCAGCGTGGAACAATGCCGCCATGGTCTTTGTCGAGAAGGACGCAGTCAGCGCGCGCAGCATTCGCGGAGTCTACAGGACCGGATGGGCGGCCGCCCTCGCGGTTGGCCTGTGGCTGTCCGGAGGTTGCGCACACCCGCTCGCGTCGGCGTTTCCGACGCCGGCCGCGCTGTGGGCGGAGGCGCTCGCGCGGTTCGACGGGGACAGCGACGGAGGCATCAGCCGTGAGGAGTACGCCTGGTTCGGGGAGGCCCAAGGCGAGTTCGATCTGCTGAACGCCAATGGCGACGAGGAGATCGACGCCGTCGAGCTCGGCGCCTACCTCGCGCGTACCCGCTACCGGAAAGAGGTTGACCTTCACGTCGAGTCCAAGGCACGCACGGCCACACGGAGCCGCGCCGGGGGCAAGACGGAGGGCGGCTGGGAGGCCGCGCTTGGCGCGCCCCACAAGCGCAAGTCCGCGCGGAGGGGCCCCCCGGACATCCTCTTGAT
Source organism: Deltaproteobacteria bacterium (assembly GCA_947483545.1). The sequence continues at coordinate 4,956 of CANKNP010000293.1, forward strand.
CTCGATGGACACGGTCCGCGCCGACCGCCTCTCCACCTATGGCTACACGCGCGACACCTCGCCGAACCTCGATCGACTCGCGGCGGTCGGCACAACGTTCGAGCACGGTTTCAACCCCTCCAACGAGTCCATCTTCTCCCACACGGCGCTGCTGTCCGGCCGCTTCGCCTCCGAGGTCGCCCCGTTCGACTACCGGAACTACGTGATCCCCGAACAGGCCATGATGGTCCAGGAGGTGCTGAAGGCCTACGGGTATGAGACCGCAGCGTTCGTGGCAGGCGGCCACGTCTCGGCCGACTTCGGCACGAACCAAGGCTGGGACACCTTTCGGTCCGAACTTGGCTTCTCCACGTTTTGGAGCACGGCGCCGCGTGCCCTCGGGTGGCTCGACGAGCGCGAGGGCGACAAACCCTGGCTCCTCTTCGCCCATGGCTACGACGCGCACCGTCCCTGGGAAGCCCCCGGGCCCTTTCACCACCTCTACGGCGGGCCTGCCCCCAGCGCGCTCGCCGAGATGCTCGCGTTGAAAGCTGGACAGTCGGATCGCTTGTTCGATCACACCTGGTATCCGGACCTTCAACCCAGCCAGTTCCGCCACCCCGGCGGCACCTTCATCCTCTCGCCCGCCATCTACCGCGTCGCCCTGGGCTTTGCCCGAGCCAAGCGCAAGGGCGTGGATGTCTCGGACGCGGACCTCGCCCACATCCAGGCCCACTACGACGCTTCGATCGCAACCATGGACCTACAACTTGGGATCTTCTTGTCGCTCGCGGGCGCTGCCGGCTACCTCGACAACGCGCTGGTCATCGTCGTGAGCGACCACGGCGAGGACATGATGGACCACGGGTTCCTGAACCATCGGACGGGGCTGTACGACGCGAGCGTGCGTGTGCCTGTGATCCTCGCGGGGGTCGGCGTCGCGCGCGGGGTTCGGACACCGGGGCTCGTCGATGCGTTGGATGTGGCTGCGACCATCCTGGACGCCGCCGATGCCGTCCCGCCCGTGGGAATGCGGGGGCGGTCCTTGCTTGGCCGGACGGGGGACATGGCGCCCACCGAGACCCTCTACTTTGAAGGCGTGATGGACATGATCGCCGCGCGCACCGCCACGCACAAGCTGATCGCGAATGACACCCACCTGACCGATCCGGGGATGATCACGGCGTTGCAAGCCTGGGCGTTGAACGACGCGCATTTTGAGCTGTACGACCTTGTCGCGGACCCGCGGGAGCAAACGAACCTGCTGGTGAAGCCCACGGCGGAATCGCTGGCCGTGGCCGGGGACCTGCGCGCCCGGCTGGTGGCGTGGCGGAGATCGTTGGGCCCTACGCCAGGCGAATCGGGCGGGGCGGCGCCTTCGGCGGAGGCCATCGAGCAGATTCGTTTGCATGGGTACTGGGAGATGGAGAGTGAGGGGCCGTAGCGCCGAGCCCCCCTCCGCCCTTCGGGCA
>CANKNP010000294.1 GCA_947483545.1 Deltaproteobacteria bacterium
GCACGAAGCGGGTGGCTGGGTGGAACCAGGCTCTCCATCGAGACGAGGGCGACCATCGAAGGCTGCTTGGGAGTCGAACCGCGCATTCGATCCGATCACCCGCCGAACGACCGTTGTCCACGCCTACGGGCGGGTTTTTCAGCGGCCTGCTAACGGTCGCTGCCGGGCTTCTTCTCGATCCGCCCCTCTTTCTCCATCTCCTCGTACAAATTTCGTTTGGGTTCGCTGAACTTGTTCGGCGCATCCGACGAGGTGTCGCCGAGGTTCGAAACGATCTTCTCGCCATAACGGCTCAACACCCGGTCCTTGAGCCCGCGTAGCACCGACCGTCCGATCCCCATGGCAAGCTCCCGACTAGTCAGACTGTAGTTGCGCCGGGGCAGTTCGGCAACGTCGCGCCCCCGAAGGCGCGAGGCGCGATACACTCGGCTGCCGACATGCCCGCGGACTCACAGGCCCAACCCCCCCGATTCCGACTCTGGCTCCGCCGGCAGGGCCTAGCGGAAGGGGCGTTCTCGCTTCGGTTTGAGGTGGAGGAGGGGAAGGGAGTCTTGAGGGTTACCCGCCCTGGGGTCCTGATCGATCCTCCAGCGCGTGCGGTCGGCGTGGAGGAGCGGCTGTCGGGCTCCCAACTGCGGAGTACGCGCTTCATCCTCGTGTGGGATGGGGGTCGGTCTCGCCAGGGGCACCTGTTCAGCCGTCTGGAGGATGTACAGATCGATCGGATGCAGATTGACGAGTGGCAGGCGCTGGAGATCGTTGCGGAGGGGGCTTTCCGGTACGCGGCGCTTCCGGTTTCCGCGGAGCCGCCGCCGGTCCCCGAGCCGCCGCCGGTCCCCGAGCCGCCGCCACCCTCCGCGCCCGATGCCCGCTTCAGCGCCGGTACCGCCTTCTTCGCCTCCTTCAGCGACGCCCAAGAAGAGGATGCCTTCTCCGTCGACCTCCCCACCCATCGTCAGAGCACCGAACATGTCACCGTGCGGGGTGCCGCTGCCGAGTCGGAGGAGGTTGAGGTTGAAGACGCTGAGGAGGCGCTCGAGGCGGGGGAGGACGACCAGACGGGGGAAGATGACGGCGAGGCGGCTCCTGCGCCTTCGGCACCGATGGGTTTGCGGGTGCGCCCGGTGACCGTCCGGGCCGATGCGGCAAGCGGTCGCGAGCCAGACCCTTGGAACCCCGAGGGCGAGGGCGAGGGGCCGATCCACCGCGACCCCTGGTCGCTGGTTCGTCACCTTCGCCGCAAGGAGGCCCGGCATCAGGCACGCATCGAGGAGCTCGAGGCTCAGGTGCTTGAACTTCACGCCAGGTTGGCGGCTGAGGGCCGGCGCGGATAGCGCCGCCGCCATGGCTGGTCGTCGAGCGGATCGAATCGCGGTGCGGGTGCAGGAGGAGGTCACGCGACTGCTGCGCGAGGGCGTTCCCGACCCCCGCGTGGGCAACGTCAGCGTGATTGGGGTGTCCGTCAACGACGACCTGAGCGTCGCCATCATCAGGTGGCTCCCGTTCGGCGGCATCGGCAACCGAGTCGCCATCGCGGAGGGGCTCAAAGCGGTCGCTCCGATGTTGCGTGGCCCTGTGGGCCGCGCGCTGGGCATTCGCCATTCGCCGGAGCTGCGTTTCGAGCTCGACCGCAACGTGGAGTACGCGGCCCAAATCGACGACCTGTTCGCGCGTCTCGACGTACCTCCGCTCCCGGAGGAGGGATGACGTTCGACGGCTTCCTCGTCGTCGACAAGCCGCCGGGAGTCACCTCACACGACATCGTCGCGGTGGTGAGGGCCGTCACCGGCCTGAAGAAGGTGGGTCACACCGGCACGCTCGATCCCTTCGCCACGGGAGTGCTTCCCCTCGCGCTGGGCGGCGCCACCCGCCTGATCGGCTTTCTCGACGAGTCGCTGAAAGTCTACGACGCCACCGTGCAGCTCGGCTCCGCGACCGACACCGGCGATCCCACGGGCGCCACGGTCGCCACTGCCCCGGTTCCCGTGTTGCGCCGGGCCGAGGTGGAGCGGGTCTTGGCCACATTCGTTGGCGAGAGGGACCAGATGCCGCCGCGCTACTCGGCCGTGAAGGTGGCCGGTCGGCCGCTGTACTCGTATGCCCGCGCCGGTCAGGAAGTCGAGGTGCGCTCCCGACGCATCACCATTCGAGAGATCGAGCTCTTGGAGTTGGGCGAGGAGCGCCTGCGAATCCGTATTCGGTGCGGCCGCGGCACCTACGCGCGGGTGATCGCCGAGGAGTTGGGCGTTGCGCTGGGCACCGTCGGGCACTTGGCTGAGCTGCGCCGCGAGGGCAGCGGCAGCTTCACCCTCGAAAACTCGGTCTCCATGTCTCGGCTCGCGCTGATCGTGGCGGAGTCGCCGGATTGGGTGAATGTGCTGCGGCTCTCCCGGCGCGAGGAACGTGTTCCGTGGCGCGACCGCGAGAGCATCTTTCGTGGGCTTCAGCCGTTTCGTCTGCCCCCGCGGGCGGTGCTGGGCCATCTGCCTTCGCTCACCCTGTCGAGCATCGAGGCGCGGCGTTTCGTGCAGACGGGCGCGCCGCCAGGGGCCCCCCGCGACCCGCAGCAGGCGCTCCTCCTCATCGAGGGCTCGGAGGTGCTCGGTGTCCTTCCTGCGGGCGGGCTCCGCGCGGTCGTGCTGGCCCGCGAGGCCGCGCCGTCGGCTTGACGTGGGCATCCCTTCCGGATAGACGGCGCTGCTTTCCGAGTCCACCGCAATGCTCACCATCTCCGACCTCGAACAGGAACTCCTCGCCGGCCGCAAGCTCGAGGCCGCCGTTGGCGACGTCGTGCGGGTGCACGTGAAGATCACGGACGGTGAAAAGAGCCGCATCCAGGTGTACGAGGGCACGGTGATCGCCATCAAGCAGGCCGGCCCTCGCACCACGATTACGGTGCGCAAGAGCAGCTTCGGCGTGGGTGTGGAGCGGGTGTTCCCGGTCTTCTCGCCCAACGTGGCGAAAATCGAAGTGAAGACGCGCCACACGGTGCGTCGCGCGAAGCTCTACTACCTGCGCCAGCGGTCGGGCAAGAGCGCGCGGCTGAAGGAAGCTGCCTACCGTCCCGTCTGATCCGGCCGAGCGCCGTGCGCGGTTGGCGCGCGGGGCCGAGGCGGAGTCACAGGTGGCCGAGGCGCTGATTGCGGACGGGTGGTGCCTCTTGGCGCGCAACTGGCGTGGCGCTCGTGGCGAGCTTGACGTCGTCGCGGAGCGCGCCGGGGTCCTTCGTTTTGTCGAGGTGAAGCTGCGCGACCCGGACGACCCGCTCAGCGACGAGTCGGTGAACGCCTCGAAGCGTGACCGGCTTCGCAGCGCCGCCCGGCTCTGGCTCAGCGAGCGAGGCGATCCCGTCGGTGACGCCTGCTTCCTCGTCGCGATCGTGGGTACAGGCGGCTCGATTCAGTGGATCGACAACGCGTTTGATGGGTGAGGCCCCGGGCTGAAGGGGCCGCCCCGCCTCACTCAGCGTACGCGAATCACCAGCCGACTGCCGGCCGCGATGTGCAGCGTGTCAGAACCCGTGTACACCGGGTAGGGGCTTTCGATGCGCTGCGGCAGGTGGTAGCGCACATCGCCGTACACGCTCCACTCCATGTACTTCATGAAGCGGAAGTTCATCCCCACTCCGCCGCCCATCTCCATGGCTTCGGCCTGCTGAACGAGCCCCTGCTCCGGGATCAGCACGCCGGGCAGCTCTAGCCCCGTGGGAACGTCCTGATGGCTCTGCCAGCCGGCTACCAGCCGCAGGTCGAACGCGGTTTGCGCGCCGCTGGTGGTGTTCTCACCGGCGATCAGCTCGGCGCCCACCGCCACATCGAAGCGGTTCGCAGGGTCGACCGTCACGTTGCTGGCCAGCACCTGGCCGTCGTCGGCGACGATGTCTATTTCGTGCAGCAGATTCTCCTCGTACGCCAACCGAATGTACGGCTCGGTGAGCCCGCGCCTGCTGGAAGTGGTCGACACAATTCGTAGGCCCACGCCGCCCGGCCCGGCGCCGTGGGTGGAGATGTTGTTGTCTTGTCCGGGGGTGACCACCGTCAGCTGGTTTTCGTCGTTGGGGGTGCGCACCGCGCCCTCCACGAGCCAGGTGAACGTCGTACGCCGATTCGTGAAGGATTCCGAAAAGGGCGTACCTTTCGCGCCGATCCATACGCCACCGACGCCCGAGCCCTTGCTCACCGTCGTGTCTTGTTGGAGCGCGGTGCCCGCATAGGTGCCGGAGCCCGTGTCGGGGTCGTAGACCATCTGGCTCCACCCGCTCACGTCGGCCGCTCGGTACACGGTGTGCGGGATTTCGGCGGTGATGGCCGCACCCGGCGCCACCGAAAACACCAATCCGTACCTCAGGGTGTGGTCGCTCAGTACGCGTTCGCCCACCTCGACGTCTTCGGTGTTCACGCCGCCGCGCTCCATGAGCGAACCGGCCAGACGATCGTAGGTGTACGACACCGACACGTCGCCGCGAAGGAAGGGAGGGAGGTCCGTAACGGTGGCTGCGGCGGCCGCGGCGATGACGAGCAGCATGGAGAGGGCGGAACTCCGGTGGGGCAGGGTACGCCGGGGGGGCTCACCCGTCAACGGTCTGGGGCCCGGTGTAGGTGCTACAATGGGATCGGTTCACTAGGTGCGGGTCATGTTGTTTTTCGTTTCGCTGGTAGTCGCGGCTCCGGTCTCGTTCTCGGACGACTTTGAAGATGGGAGCGGAGGCTCCTGGCGGCCGGTGGAAGGCAGCTGGTTCGAGAGCGGGGGCGCCTTCAACGGGACGCAGAGCACGCTGGCTCCGGGGGCGATGGTGTTGGCTGAACATCACTCGCTGAAGTCAGATGTCACCTTCGAGGTTCACCTGACGGGGACGGGGCTGGGCGGGGTGGTGTACGCCGCCACGGCGAGCGGCGAATGGTGCGCCCTTTTTGCGGGCGACGGCGACCTGTACACGGCCAACAGCGACTCGCCCGACCTCATTTCGTTGCTCGACGGTGCGGCCACGGGCGCCGACACTGAGTTGCTCTTCACCGTTGACCGCGACCGGATGCTCATCTCGCTCGACGGCGCCACCATGTTCGAAGCCGTGACCGACTGCGCGCTCACCAATCTCGATGGCGATGTGGGTGTCGCGGCAGCCCCCGAGTTCGGTCAGGCCTCGTTTCTTGACTTCGCCGCGACGGCGGGTGGGGTGGACTCCGACGGCGACGGCACGCCCGACGACACCGACTGCGGCCCCGACGACGCCACCATCAATCCCGACGCCGTGGAGGTCTGGTACGACGGTGTAGACCAAGACTGCGACGGGGCCGACGACTACGATCAGGACGGCGACGGCGTGACGAACGAGACCGATTGCGACGACACCGACCGTTTCCGCTACCCCGGCAAGGAGGACATCTGGTACGACGGCATCGACGGCGACTGCGGGGGCAACGACGATTATGACGCGGACGGCGACGGCCATGCGCTCGACGATGCCGGCGGGGATGACTGCAACGATGGCGACGAGTCGGTCTTTCCCGGCTCCACGGCCAGCGAGTGCGACAAGGTGGACCGCGACTGCGACGGATTTGTGCCGGTGGAATGCCCAGACACCGCGTCTGACCCGGGGGCGACGGACGATTCGGGTGACGGAGGCGGCGAACCGGACTGTGGCTGCTCGACCTCCGGTGGCGGTCAGGCCGTAGGCGTGGGTGTGCTGGCGCTCCTTGCGGTGGTCCGGCGGCGACGCGGTTGAGCCTTCCTCAGGATCCGGAGCCATGGCTGGGGGCGCTGAAACGTGCCGTTCCCGAGCCCCGCTGCGAGCTCCTGTTCCGTTCGCCGTTTGAGCTGCTCATCGCCACGCAGCTCTCCGCGCAGTCTACCGATGTGATGGTCAATAAGGTCACGCCTGAGCTGTTCGCGCGTTGGCCCACTCCCGTCGCGATGGCCGCGGCGAACCCGGCGGAGATGGAGGGAGTCCTTCGCCCCACCGGCTTCTTCCGAAACAAGACCAAGCACGCGATCGAGACGGCCCGCCTGCTTGTGGAGCGTCACGGGGGCGACGTTCCTGCGAACATGAAGGCGCTGATTGCCCTCCCCGGCGTGGCCCGCAAGACCGCAAACGTCGTGTTGGGCACGGCCTTCGGCATCTCGAGTGGGGTGACGGTGGACACGCATGCTTTCCGCGTGACCGGCCGCTGGGGTTGGCACCGGGAGCGCACGCCGGAGAAGGTGGAAGCCTTGCTCATGGCGATCGTCCCGAGGGCTGGGTGGCCCGATTTCGGGCACCGCTTGGTGCTGTTCGGGCGATACCACTGCACGGCGCGGGCGCCCAAGTGTGCGGGCTGCGAACTCGCCCGTCTGTGCCCGAGCGCAACGGGTTA
>CANKNP010000295.1 GCA_947483545.1 Deltaproteobacteria bacterium
AGGCGCTTGGCCAGCTCCTCGTAGGGGAAGGCCAGGTCGGCACCGTAGCGCTCGCGTGCGCCTTCAACGCCCTCCCGCCGCCCGGTCCAGACCTCGCGCTCTCGGTCCTTCGGCTGCACGAAGAGCACGAAGGGGTGATCGCTGCCCGGTAGAAACAACGCCGCGACCTCGGGATCTTCCCAGCCCGTCAAGTAGACCACGTCGCTGTGCGGCCGGTATCGATACTCGCTGTCGGAATTGCGGCTGTGATGCGGACCGCCGAGGATCAAGGCTGCGGCGCCGTCGAGTCGGTCCAGGTAGCGGGCACGGCGGGCGGCGCGGGGCATCGGGTGGCCTATCCGGTGCGGCGCTACCACACCCCCGGTACGAGCCGAAACCGCACCCGAGCCGCGAACGCAGACCACCCCGGCTCCGACCCGAGGAGGCGCTCTTCGGCCTGAATCCGCCAGGCCAGAAGGACCACCGCGAGGGCCGCCAGAACCACCGCCCAGGGTCCCACACACGACGCCGCAGCCGCGAGGATGATCGCCTCGCCCAGGTAGATGGGGTGCCGGACGAACCGGTAGAGCCCGCCTGTCCGAAGCTCCCGGACCCCGGGCAGGACCGCGAAGCTACGCCCGAGCGAGGCCATGCCGCCGAGCGTTATTCCCGCCCCCAGGGCCGCGAGCACGGTCGCAGGCCCCGACCATTCAACCCCGCCGGCGAACACCACCCCAGCGAGCACGAGCGAAGGAAGCGCGGCCGCGACCTCGGCCCAGCCCCCCGCCCGCCGCTCCGCCGTGCGCCACACGAAGGCGAGCGCAACGGCGACCTGCACCCCCCCGACGATCCACGCCGCAACGTCGCCGTGGCGCACTGTGCGCACCCCAGCAACGAGAAACGAGACGGCGATGGCGCCGTCCATCGCGGCCTGGAGCGGTCGGCGCTTCAGTACAGGATCCAACCCCAGTCGAACACATAGCTGAGCACATTGAACAGGATCAACCCACCGATCCAGATGCCCGCCTTGACCAGGCCGCTCATCCCTTCACCTTCGTTCGACATCACACGCTCCGAGGTTGCCCGGATTCTGGCACATCAACTGTCCGGGGACAACCGGATCAGGTGCGCGACGAGCGCGATGACGACGATCACGCTGCCGATCCCGACAAAGAGGGCGTAGGGCATGGGGCAGTGTAACCTACGGCGAGCTCACCACATTCACGTCCCCGCCAAATTCGAACCAGATGTCCTCGAACCCGTCGGGTTCTACATCCCCGGCGGATCCGACGCCCAAGGGCGAGCAGCAGGAGTGGTAGAACTGGGTGTCGGCGTCTACGGTGCCGAAGGTCCCGCCGGCGGCGAGGTCCGCACCGAGCCATAGATACGCGCCGCCGCCATCCGCCCGGCTGGGGTTGTCCGCGCGCAGGTCAACCCCCACCAGATCCGAGAGCCCGTCGCCATCCGCGTCCAGCGCCGCGGTCGGGTAATCGTGGGTACACCCGGACGCGCATCCACGACCAACCCCACGCTGTCGGAGCCGGGCACGCCCGTCGAGCCCGTCACGGTGAGCGTGATGACGTGGGTGCCGACCGCCAGGGTGTCCGTGGTGGCCGTCACGTTCCCGTCGCCATCCGGCGCGGCAGTCCCCAAAACCCCGTCCACGTCGCTCTCCCAGGCGACCACGAGCGCTGCCTCGCCGGCCGGGTCAGCGACCAGCCCCTCAAAGGAGATCGACGTGCCCTCGGCAAAAACGTCTCCCTCGTTCGGGAGGGTGATCGACGCGGATGGCGCCTCCAGCGCGAGGACCTCGATCGCGACGCTGTCGTCGGTGGACTTGCCGTCCGGGTCCGTCGCCAGGACCGAGAGCAGGTGCGGTCCGACGGAGAGCTGGGCCTGGCCGCTCTCGCCGTCTACCGCGAGCTCGCCGTCCACGTCGCTGGTCCAGACGATCGTGAGCTGATCGGGCGTCTCCGCATCGTCGGTCACCGCGGAGATGTCGATGGGCGCTTGCTCGTAGTACACCCCGTCCGGAGTGGGAGACACAATGGCGATCGTCGGAGGCGCACGAAGCGCCCGCTCATGTTCGGCCGCAGGGATCCAGGCACAGCCTGAGAGCGCGAGCAGGATCGCGGGTGGCAAGGAACTTCGGAGCACGATGAGGGTGATCCTACCGCTTGCTGCAGCCCCCGTGCAAGCCAGCCGCGCCAACCCCCTTTCAACATCCGAGATTTCGGGGTATCCAGACGCTTCGCGGAGTCCACCTATGCGCCTCGTCCCAATGCTGTCCCTCTCGCTGCTCTCGATGCTGACATTCCCGGCGTGTACGAACGGGAAAGACGTGGACACGAACCCGACAGACGCAGACACCGACACCGACACGGATACAGACTCCGACACGGACTCCGACACCGACACCGACACGGACACCGACTCCGATTCGGACACGGATGACACCGACCCCGATGGCGACGGCTACACCGAGGACGAGGGCGACTGCGACCCCTACGATGCCGAGTTCTACCCGGGTGCGGAAGAGATCTGCGACGACCGAGACAACGACTGTGACGGTGAGACGGACGAGGACGTCGCGAGCACCTGGTACCGCGACGACGATGGCGATGACTACGGGCTCGACGACGAGACAGTGACCGAGTGTGACCGCCCCGAAGGCTTCTCGCCAGAGGGCGGGGACTGTAACGACGACGACGAGGACTACCACCCCGGCGCAACCGAAGATGACTGTACAGACCCCAATGACTACAACTGCGATGGCTCGGCCGGGGCCGAAGACGCCGACGGCGACGGCTACTATGCGTGTGAAGAGTGTGACGACGGAGACGACGCCGTCAACCCGAATGCAGCAGAGCTCTGCAACGACGTGGACGACAACTGCGACACGGTGACAGACGACGACGCCGTGGACATGACCACCTGGTACGACGACGACGACAGCGACGGCTACGGCGACGACAGCGCGACCTTGGACGCCTGCGATCAGCCGCTCGGCATGGTCGGGAGTGGCGGCGACTGCGACGACAGTGACAGTGCGTTCAACCCTGCGGCCGACGAGTCCGATTGCTCGGACGACACCGACTACAATTGCGATGGCAGCACCGCTTACGACGATGCCGACGGCGACGGCTTCCCCGCGTGCGAAGAGTGTGACGACAGCGACTCCAGCGTGAACGACGACGCGACCGAGTCCTGCGATGGCATCGACAACGACTGCGACGGCGACATCGATGAGAGCGGCGACATCGTCTACTATCTGGACCTGGACGGAGACGGATTCGGCGGCGACACGACCACCACCGGATGTACAGCGCCTGACGGCTTCGTGGAGATCGGCGGCGATTGTGATGATCTCGACGCGAACTACCACCCCGACGCGACCGAAGACTGTACGGATTCCATCGACTACAATTGCGACGGGAGCGCTGGCTACGCGGACGCCGATGGCGACGGCACCCCGGCATGTGAAGACTGCAACGACGCCGAAGCGTTGTCCTACCCCGGCGGCGTTGAGGTCTGTGACGACATCGACAACGACTGCGATGGCGACATTGACGGCTCGGCGGTCAACACCACGACCTACTACGCAGACGTAGATGGTGACGGCTACGGCGATGCCGACTCGTCTGTCAACTCCTGCGATGCGGTCACTGACTTTGTGACAGACGCCAGCGACTGTAACGACGCCGATTCGATGTACAACCCGGGTGCCGACGAGACCTGCTCGGACACCGAAGACTACAACTGCGACGGCAGCACGGGCTACGAGGATGCCGACGGCGACGGTTTTGCGGCCTGCGAAGAGTGTGACGACAGCGATTCAGCGGTGAACAGCGGCGCTTCCGAAGCCTGCGACGGCATCGACAACAATTGCGATGGCAACATCGACGAGAGCGGCGCCTCGGGCGAGTCCACGTTCTACGCGGATCTGGACGGCGACGGGTACGGCGATGCCAGCACGGCGATCGTGACCTGCGAGGCCCCTACCGACTACATCACCGACGGGACCGACTGCGACGACACACGCTCCGACTTCCACCCAGGTGCGGACGAGTCCGACTGTACCGACCCCGAAGACTACAACTGCGACGGCAGCTCCGGCTACGACGACGCCGATGGAGACGGCACCGCGGCGTGTGACGACTGCAATGACGCCAACGCAGACGCCTACCCAGGCGGCAACGAGGTGTGTGACGACGCCGACAACGACTGTGACGGCACCGTCGATGGCGCCAGCGCGTCCGACGCGACCGCCTGGTACGCCGACGGCGATCTCGACACCTACGGCGACGCCGATGTCTCGATCACCGACTGTGCAGCGCCGGAGGGCTTCATCGCCGACAACACCGACTGTGATGACAGCCGTGACGCCGACTACCCCGGCGCGACGGAGGTGTGTGACAACCACGACAACGACTGTGATGGCGACGCCGACAGCGATGCCATCGACATGACCGACTGGTACGCAGACGCCGACAGCGACACCTACGGCGATGCGACAATGGTCGTGACCGCCTGCCTCGCCCCGGACGACTACACCTCCGATGCCAGCGACTGCGACGACGCCGACGCGACCGCCTACCCCGGGGCTGCCGAGACCTGCGACGACGTAGACAACGACTGCGATGACAGCGTGGACGACGGCCTCGACGTGACGTGGTACGCGGACGTGGACGGCGACGGCTTCGGAGATCCGGCGAACACCCTCGACAGTTGTGACATGCCCGTGGGCTTCGTCGCCGACAACACCGACTGCAACGACGCCGATGGCGACAGCAACCCCGACGCCGCCGAAGTGTGTGACGACCTCGACAATGACTGCGACGGCGAGGTGGACGAAGGCTTGATGTCCGACTGGTACAGCGACGGTGACAGTGACGGCTACGGCGACGCGGCCGTGACGGTCGAGGCCTGCGAGCAGCCCAGCGGCTACGTCAGCGACGACACCGACTGCGATGATGGCGACAATACCAGCTACCCAACCGCCGGGGAGCTGTGTGACGACATCGACAACGACTGCAACGACGTGATCGACGACAACCTCGTCACGACGGTCTACGCAGACACAGATGGCGACGGCTTCGGCGATGCGACAGACGCGGTCTCAAGCTGCGAGGCGCTACCCGGCTACGTGGCCGACGACACCGACTGCAACGACGACGAGGCCGCCTCAAACCCCGCGGCGACCGAAGTGTGTGACGGGATCGACAATGACTGTGACAGCGGCGTCGATGAAGACCTGATGGAGACCCTGTACGCCGACGACGACAACGACGGCTACGGCGACAGCGGCGACAGCGTGGTCTCCTGCGCGAGCCCCGAGGGCTACATCGCGACCGACGGCGACTGTGACGACGCCAACGCAGATGCCTACCCCACCGGGACCGAGGTGTGCGACGGCGCTGACAACGACTGTGATGGCGGCGCCGACGAGGGGCTGCTCGAGACCCTGTACGCCGACGACGATCTCGACGGCTACGGCGACGCCGCGGACAGCGTGATCTCCTGCGACAGCCCCCAAGGCTACGTGGCCGACGACACCGACTGCGACGACGCGAACAACGCGGTCTACCCGAACGCCGCCGAGCTCTGCGACGAGATCGACAATGACTGCGACGATGTCATCGACAACGATCTCGTCACCACCATCTACGCAGACACCGACGGCGACGGCTTCGGCGATGCCGACGCCCCCTTCGCTTCCTGCGAGGCCCTCCCCGGCTACGTCGGCAGCAATACCGACTGCGACGACACCGACGCGACCGCGTTCCCCGCCGGCTTTGAGGTCTGCGACGGCGTGGACAACGACTGCGACGGCACCGCGGACGATGGCCTGATGGAGACCCTCTACGCCGACGACGATGACGACGGCTACGGCGATGCGAGCGACAGTCTCCTCACCTGCGCGAGCCCCGCCGGCTTCGTCGATGACGACACCGACTGCGACGACACCAACGCGTCCGTGTTCCCCGCGAACCCCGAAGTGTGTGACGACCTCGACAACGACTGCGACGGCACCATCGACGATGGCCTGCTTGAGACCCTCTACGCCGACCTGGACGACGACGGCTACGGCGATGCCGATGCCAGCTTGATCACGTGCCAGAGCCCGGTCGGCTACGTCGAAGACGACACCGACTGCGACGACACCGACGACACGGCCTACCCAAGCGCCACCGAGGTGTGTGACGGCGTGGACAACGACTGCGACGGCGGCGCGGACGAGGGCCTGAAGGAGACCTTGTACGCGGACAGCGACGACGATGGCTACGGCGACGCCGACGCCAGCGTGTTCACTTGTATGAACCCCGCGGGCTATGTCGAAGACAACACCGACTGCAACGACACCAAC
>CANKNP010000296.1 GCA_947483545.1 Deltaproteobacteria bacterium
GGCGGCGGAAGCCGCGGAGGCAGAAGCGGAGGCGGCGGCGGCGGCGGCGGAAGTGGCGGCGGCCGAAGCCGCGGCGATGGAGGCGGCAGAAGCGGCGGCGGCGGCGGAATCGGCAGCCGCTGAAGCCGGGGCGATGGAGGCGGCAAAAGCGGAAGCGGCGGCGGTGGCGGCAAAAGCGGAAGCGGCGGCGGTGGCGGCAGAAGCGGCGGCGGAAGCGGCAGCCGCCGAAGCCGCGGCGATGGAGGCGGCAAAAACGGCGGCAAAAGCGGCGGCGGCGGAAGCGGCGGAAGCGGCGGCGGCAGAAGCCGCGAAGGCCGAAGCGGCGGCGGCAGAAGCGGCGGAGGCGGAAGCCGCGGAGGCAGAAGCGGCGGCGGCGGAAGCCGCGGAGGCAGAAGCGGCGGCGGCGGCGGCACAAGCGGAAGCGGCGGAGGCGGAAGCGGCGGAAGCGGCGGAGGCGGAAGCGGCGGCGGCGGAAGCGGCGGCACAAGCGGAAGCGGCGGAGGAGGAGGAAGCGGCGGCGGCAGAAGCGGCGGAGGTAGCAGCGGCGGCGGCGATCCTCCGCGACGAGCTCAGCGCCGAGCTCGCGGGCGTGGTCCGTGAGCACGCTGCACTCGCCGCCGGCGAAGAATCGCACCAGTCCGAGCGGGAGACGCTGGACCTTCAGTTTCAACGCCAGGAACGCCGACGGGTGGGGCTCGAGGCCGACCTGCACGCGCTCAGCCTGGAGCTCTCACGGCGGATCGACGCGCGCGCGGGGCTGACGGAGCCGTTGGATCTCGACCGCTCCAGGCTTCTGGAGATCGAACAACAACGTGACGCGCTCGTGCCGCCATCCCTTCCTTCTACGGACAGATTGCGGGCCCTGGTCGCCGACCAGGCGGCGATCGCGCTCCAAATCGACGCGCTCGACCGTTGTCTCAGCGATGAGACGATGGACCAGGCCATCGCGCGCGAGGTCGCCGCGCACCATCAGGCCGACGTCGAAGAAGCGGAGCGGCGCCTCTCTCGGTTTCGGGAACTGGAAGCCGAGCTTGCCCAGTTGGAGCAGCAGCTGACGCGAGCAGAGGCCGAGCTCGGGCGGCTAGAAAGCCTCTCGCCAACGCCGAACGTAACGGCGACCGATACACCAGAGCTGGAGGCCGGGCTGGCACGGCTACGCGAGCGGGAAGACGACGCGGCGCTCGTCACGCTGGAGCTCTCCGTCGTCGAGGATGCGCTCTCCGCGATCGCCGGAGAGCTGGCCGACACCCAGGCGGAGCAGCGGCGCCTGGCAGAAAACCTGGCGTCGCACCGGGAGGCGCTTCTGGGCGTCCGCACCGAGGCCGAGGCCTCGGTGTCCCGGCTCGCCTGGTGCCGCGCCGAAGAGGAGCGACTCTCCTCGATGATCCCGATGCTCTCCGCCGAGATCGCCGATCTGCAAGAGCAGCAAGAGAGGCAGCAAGAGCAGCAAGAGAGGCAGCAAGAGCAGCAAGCGGCGGCCTTGGCTGACGCGCCGATCTCCGAAGCTACCGTCGTGGTCGCCCGCCCCTCGCCGACGTCGCGAAGCATCCTGGACCGCCTCGCGGCGGCGACCGGGCGCCCCACGGCGGCGCCGCGCCGGACAGCCGATGATCTCCTTGCCCGGGTACGATCCGTGACGCCCCCCGCAGAACGCCCACGATCCCGGCCCAATCCCCGCACGGCTGCCCTCCGGCCCGGCCCGGACGACGAAGGCGACGAGCGCTGACCGACCGCGGGGCGCGGTGAAGCGGAGTTCACGCGGGCTCGGCGTCCCAGCGGATTAGGAGGCGGGATGTCGACCACGTACTGGGACTACCTGCGTATCCATCCGCTGCTCAGCCTGCAGGACGGGCTCGGGCCCCACACCCCGTCGCCAGACGAGCTGCACTTCATCGTCGTGCACCAGGTGTTTGAGCTCTGGTTCAAGCTCTCGTTGTCACAGCTGCGCCTCGCGCGAGACCACCTCGCAACGTCCCACGTGCCCGAAGAGCAGATCCCCTTCGTGGTCCACCACCTGCGCCGGGTCAACGAGATTCTCCGCGTCGCGACAGAACATTTCTCGGTTGTGGAGACGCTGGCACCCCAGGACTTCCTGAGCTTCCGCGACAGCCTCATCCCCGCGAGCGGTTTTCAGAGCTTCCAGATGCGGGAGCTCGAGCTGATCCTGGGCCTTGGCGACGACGTGCGGGTCCGCTACGGCAGCGTCGAGGCGATCCCCCACCTGCGGGACATGGCGTCCTCCTCGCCAACCGGCAAGTTTGTGATCGAACATCTGGAACGCGCCCTCGCCGAGGAGTCCCTCCGGTCCGCGCTCCACCGTTGGCTCGCCCGGACGCCGATCCACGGGTCCACCCCCGCGGACCCGGGCGACGCGGCGAGGGTGGACGGGTTCCTCCACGAGTACCTGCACATCGCCGAAACCTGGCAGCGAAGCAGCATTGACAAGCTCGTATCGGCCCTTGGCGAGGCGCAGCGCCAGGCGGTGACCGCCCGCGTGGAGGCGTCCATCGCGGGCCTGCGCCGCTTCCTGCTTCCCGATGACCCCGCGCTTCGCAGGGTTCACGCCGGTCTCTTGTTCATCGAGTCTTACCGCGACCTGCCGCTCCTGGCGTGGCCACGCCTGCTCCTGGAGACGGTGGTGGCACTCGAAGAGCAGCTGCTGATCTTCCGACATCGTCATGCTCGGATGGCGGAGCGGGTCATCGGCCGGCGGGTCGGCACCGGCGGCAGCGCCGGGGTGGAGTACCTCGACCAGACGACGGCCTATCGCATCTTCCCCGAGCTCTGGGCGGTACGCGCGGTGTTGGTGCCACGCGACGCCTTGCCGCCGGTGGAGAACGGTTCGATGTACGGGTTCGCCGGCTGAACAGGGCCGTTCTACCCCGGGCCGCTCGGATAGCGGAGCCGCCCGGGTCAGCGCCGCCGCACGGTTACCCGAGGATCGATCGTCGTTTGCCCGCTGAGCAGCTCCGTGTACATGCTGTCGTCAGCGCCAAGCACGGACACCGCGCCCTGAGCGGTCAGGTATGCCGCGGCCAGATCCAGACCCTCCTCCTTGTCAAAATCGCAAGGCAGGTCGGTGGACGTGAACGTCTCGTGGCAGGCACCCTCAAACCGGGCCCAGCCCACGTCGGGGGCGCTGGCGCTCTGGTCAAACGCGTCCGAGTCGCCTTCCCCCGAACGGTTCATGTAGAAGATCGGCAACGTCGCTGTGGCCCACCCGGCGGCGGCCACGAGGTCGGTGCCAGCGGCGCCGTCCATCGGCACGAGCGCGACCACACGATCATCACCAAAGGGCTGGGCAAAGGCCGCTCGCTCGGCCTCCGAGCAGCCCAGCACGTCTGCGTCACAGCGCGCCTCGATCGCGGCGAGGTCCGGCGTCGGACCCGCGAGGAGCCACGCCGTCTGACCGCCAAAAGAGTGACCGACCACCAACACCTTCGAGGTGTCCACCCGGCCAGCGAGCGGATCGTCGGCAGGCAGCTCCTCGAGGTGGTCGATCGCCGCCACGACGTCAGCCACCCGGGTAGCCGAGAAGGAAATCGGCCGAGGATCGACATTGTCAAGCAGCGTGTTGTCCACGTGATCCGGCGCCGCGGCGAGCCAACCCTGGGAGACCAGGTGGCGCAACAACGGCGAGCCGCTCCCGCCCCAGCCCTGTGAACCGTGGCTGTACACGACGAGCGGCATCTTGCAGGCGGGCGCGCGGACCGGCGCGTCCACCAACGCCAGCTCGTCAACAAAAAGCTCGATGTAGCTCGCGGACTCACCCGTGCTCGCGTCTGTGGGATACCAAAGGTTCAGCGGCACGCTCCGGGGCTCCTCGAGCCAGGGAGCGTCAACCGCCGCGGGGTCCACCCGATAGCCGGTCACCGCATCCTCCCGGGACAACGAAGGCGCCGGCGGGCAGACGTCAACCGGCGCAGGCCTGGCGGGCTCGGCGCAGCCGAGGAGTCCGAGCGCGAAGAGGGGGATCACCGGCTCGACAGCGTGGTGAGGAGGGCGTCGTTGATCTCCGCTGGGTGGCCGCGGTAGACGACTACGCCGTCTTTCACCACCGCCACCGCGGGAATGCCGGTGACCACGTAGGCGTCTGTCCCGCTACCATCTTCGACCGCGACCGGAAAATAAGCTTTCACCCTGTCCAAGAACTGACGGGTATCCTCCACCGTGCCCCCCTTTGACAGGCTGGTGTAGCCGACCACGGTGAGGCCCCGGTCTGCCCACCGCTCCTGAACCTGCTGCATTTCAGGGGTTGAAAGCTGACAATGAGGGCACCAAGCCTCGAAGAACAGGACCACCTGGATCGTCCCCGGGGCCGGCTGGCTCCCCTGGATCCACTGATGCACCCCGACCACCGGCGCGGGCCTGCCGACGATCTTGAGCTCGCTGAGGGCGCGGCGGGCGCTCATGCCGTCGGTGCCTTTGGGATCCTTGGTCTCGACCTCCTGGAAAGCCGCGATCGCCCCAGGGATGTCTCCGGTGGCTCGCTGGCTCCGCGCGAGCGCGAGCAGGGACCGGAGGTCGGCCTCCGCGGCCCCGCCCGCACAGGCCTCGACGTCCCCCGCGAGGCCGGCGACCTCGGCCTGCCGCCGCTCGAGCTCGGCCCGCACGGTCGCGAGCTCTGCCCGGGTACGCGTAAGCTCCGCTTCCAACGCCAACCGATGGCCACACGCGAACATCAGTGTCCACCACATCGATCCGACTCCTGGGCCCGGAAACACGTTATCCCGGCGGCATGAATGTCGTCTTCTACGCGCTGGTCGCCCTGAGCGTCCTCTTCGCAGGGATCAACAGTACGCCCGTCGCAGAGGGGCAGATCCAGGGCGACAGCGTGGTCGTCGAGATGGCTGGGGCGACCGTCGGCGCAGAGGTGCAGGTCGACTCGGGAGCCACTACCGCAAAAGGCTCAGTGAAGGCCGTCGATGGCCGCAAGGCGACCATCGTGGTCGACCTCGACGACGGGCCGGCGACGGTCACTTTCGTCGGCATGTACCGGATGGCGGCGGTGTCCAAGGCCGCGCTTGACGGCGCCAAATCTGCGGTAGAGCTCGCGATCGGCCTGGTCGGCGCCATGACGCTGTTCCTCGGGTTGATGACGGTGGTGGAGAAAGCGGGCGGGCTCGACGCGATGGCCCGCATGCTGCGCCCAGTGATGGTGCGGCTCTTTCCCGACGTTCCCGCCGACCATCCGGCGATGGGCGCGATGATCCTCAACATCGCCGCCAACGTCCTTGGCCTCGGCAACGCGGCGACCCCCTTCGGCATCAAGGCGATGCAGGAGCTCGACAAGCTCAACAAACACCCGGGCATCGCCACCAACGCCATGGTGCTCTTCCTGGCGATCAACACCTCGGGCGTCGCGGTGCTGCCGACGGGCGTCATCGCCATGCGCGCATCCTACGGCGCGCGGGACCCCGCGGCGATCTTCGCCACGACGCTGCTCGCCTCGGCGATCAACACCGTCGTGGCGGTGATGGCGGCGCGCGGATTTGCCCGCCTCTTTCCGGCGCCTTCTCCGCCCGACGACCACCGGAGCCCGCTCCGCCTCATCGAGCTCTTGCCGGTGACGATGGCCGTGACCGCGATGGGGCTCCTGGTATCGGTGGTGTACAGCTACGGCGAGATCGCCAGCGCGTGGATCATCCCTGGGCTGATCCTCGGAATGCTGACGATCGGCGTGGTCAAGAAGATCAAGATCTACGAGGCGTTCATCGAGGGCGCGAGAGAGGGCTTCAACTCGGCGATCCGCATCATCCCCTACCTTGTGGCGATCCTGACGGCGGTCGGCATGTTCCGCGCGAGCGGGGGCATGGACCGGCTGGTGGCGCTCCTGGGGCCCGTCGTGGCGCCCCTGGGCATGCCCGCCGAGGCGCTTCCTCTGGCGCTGCTCCGGCCGCTGTCTGGCTCCGGCGCCTTCGCGCTCACCGGAGAGATCACCAAAACCTATGGCCCGGACTCCCATATCGCCCTGGTGGTGGGCACCATGCAGGGCACGACCGAGACCACGTTCTACGTCCTCGCGGTGTACTTCGGGGCGATCGGCATCACCAAGCTCCGCCACGCCGTCCCCACCGGCATCTGCTCCGACCTCTCGGGCGTGATCGCGTCCGTGCTGGCGGTGAACTGGTTGCTCTAAACTGACTCGCCGCGCATCGCAGAGATCTGGCGGCGAGGAGCGCGACACGGGAGCGTCCTGATCGACGGTCGACCTTCCCACAAAATCCGCATCCATACTATCTTAGTGAAACGCCAGTATTTCGATGGTCGGCCGACGGGTCGCCGTCGTGAGGGTCGCTCTTGTGCCCTCCGGGGCGGCGTACCGCGCGATCCGCTGGGCCC
>CANKNP010000297.1 GCA_947483545.1 Deltaproteobacteria bacterium
CAGCGCCCGGGCTGGCCCGCCGATCCGCGCGCTCGGCGAACCTCGCTCGCGGCTCGGCGGTCTCTTTGCACCGTTCCTACCGGTGGAATGCGACGGTCCGGCGAAGACGCCGGGCCCGCCGCCTTCCACCTGGAACGGTGCGGTCAGGGGCCAGCCCGGCTCCAAGTCAAGCACTTCCAGGGACTTAGGACGGTGTTGTTTGTCCAGCGCCCGGGCTGGCCCCCCGCGGTTAGAACCGCAGGGCAACCCCCGGAGCGCCCTTGCCCACCCCCGACCTCATCCTCGCCATCGACCAGGGAACCACCGGCTCCACGGCGATGCTCATCGACCACGAGAGCCGAGTGGTCGCGAGCCATAACCAGGAATATCCAAACTATTTTCCTGCCCCAGGCCTGGTCGAGCACGACCCCGAGGAGATCTGGGGGTCGGTCGGCGCGACCGTCGGCGCGGTGTTGTCGGGGGTCCACCCCTCGCGCATCGCGGCGATCGGCATCACAAACCAACGCGAGACGTCGTTGTTCTGGGACGCGAAGACGGGGAGAGCAGCCGGGCGGGCGCTCGTTTGGCAGGATCGGCGAACCGCCGCGAGGTGTGAGCAGCTCCGGGCGGACGGCTGGGAGGACCGGGTACGGGCTCGCACGGGGTTGGTATTGGATCCATATTTCTCGGGGACCAAGGCCGAGTGGATGCTCCAGAACGTCCAAGGCGTGCGGGAGGGCGCGACGTCTGGCGCGCTTCGCTACGGCACGATCGACAGCTTCGTCGCCTGGAAGCTGACAGGCAGGCACGTCACGGACCCGTCCAACGCGAGCCGGACGCTGCTCTACGACATTCATCGGGGCGCGTGGGACGAAGAGTTGCTGGCGCTGTTCGGAGTGCCCGGGCCATGCCTCGCCGAAGTGGTTGACAATGCAGGTTGTTTTGGCCATACGCGGGGGGTCGGGTTCCTGCCGGATGGCATCCCCGTGGCCGGTCTCGCGGGCGATCAACAATCCGCGCTCTTCGGCCAAGCCTGCTTCTCCCCGGGCGAGGCCAAATGCACCTATGGAACCGGCGCATTTCTGTTGATCAACACGGGCGAGAAGGCGGTCCCGTCCAACACCGGCCTGCTGACCACGATCGCGTGGCGCCTCGGGGGCAAGACCACCTACGCGCTCGAAGGCAGCGCGTTTGTCGCAGGAGCGGCGGTGCAATGGCTTCGAGATGGGCTCGGCATCATCCAGTCCTCCTCCGAGGTCGAGGCGCTCGCCCGCACCGTGGCGGACAACGGCGGAGTCAGCTTCGTGCCCGCGTTGGCGGGGTTGGGCGCACCCCACTGGCGGCCGGATGCGCGCGGGCTCTTGTGCGGTCTGACGCGCGGCAGCGGGCGGGGGCACATCGCCCGCGCCGTACTCGAGGGCATCGCGCTCCAGATCACGGACATTTTGGGCGCGATGGACGCGGACAGTCGGGCGAATGGGGGCGGGTCCCTCGCGGCGCTCAAGGTGGACGGCGGGGCGTCCAAGAACGACCTGCTCATGGCGTTTCAGGCCGACGTGCTGGGCGTCCCCTGCGCGCGACCGAGGAACCTGGAGACCACCGCGATGGGTGCGGCGTATCTGGCCGGGCTGGGCGTCGGCTTCTGGGCGGGGCTCGACGACGTGCGCGCCGCCTGGGCAGAGGACCAAACGTACACGCCTGCGATGTCCGCGGAGGAGCGGAGCCTTCGCAAGCAGGTCTGGCGCGCGGCGGTCGCCCGCGCATGATGCTCCTCGCCATCGTCGCCTGGCTGGCACCCGCGGCTGCGTGCGACCTCGCGACGAGCCTGGGCACGCTGGCCGCCACCGGCTCGAAGGAGGACTACCTTTGCATCGCGGGTGACCCTGGCGGGGCCGCCGCCCTCGCCGCGCTGTTGCGTCCCCCCCCGCTCCCCTCCCCCGCCGCGGCGACCCTCGCCCCCCCTCCCCCCACCGCCACGATCGCCCTGACCCCGGACGGCTCGGCACGTCACACCCGCGCGTTGACCCTCTGGCTGCTCGCCCGCGTGGACGACCCTTGGGATCCCGCCCTCGTTCGCTTGCTGTCCCCCGGCGACCGCCGACTGTTGAGCGACGGCGTCTACGCTGCCCGCGGCCGTACCTCCCCCGCCCCCGAACACCACGCGATTTTTGAGAACCTGCCCTGGTACAAGCCAGACCCGAAGTTCACCAACGGCCGCTTGCACCCCGGCGATCTCGCCCAGATCGCGCTCGCCGACGACCCGCCCCCACCTCCCGTCCCCATCCCTGAAGCCCCCGCGGAGCGCGCGCCCCCACCAGCAAAGGCGGCCTACGGCTGCGCGTACGGACCTTTCGTTGGGGTCGCCGCGGCCCTCGCGCTCGTCGTGTTCGCGGCGCAGCGCTGGCGGCCGCGCTAGGGGTATTCACGCCAACGGGATATAGCCCCGCTGCGCTTGTTGGCCTCCGTCGACTCCGCGAGGCCGCCCGCATGACGCATCCCCCTCATAGCCCCGCGCGTCCCCCCGCACCGACCGTCGCCGACGGCCAACTTGATGCGTCGAAACTATGGCAGATTCACGGATGCTATTATGATCTGGAGCCGTTCCTGACCGAGCACCCCGGGGGGCGTCGGTTCTTGGAGCAGGTGCGCGGCATGGACTGCACGGCCGTGTTCGAGAGCACGCACCTGCACGACAAGATGCCCAAGGCGATGTTGAAGCGCTTTTACGTGGGGGAGGTCCCCGGCTATGCGCCGGCGTACACGTTCGAGCAGGACGGCTTCTACTTGACGTTGAAGCGGCGGGTGCAAGCGCACTTCCTCGCCGATGCGAAGGCGCGAGGCATCCCGCTGGCCGAGGCCCGCTTGGCCCACCACGGTACGCCCGCGTTCATCGGTCGCCTCGCGGGGTTCTGGGCGATCTGGCTGGCGCTGACCCTGGGCGCGCTGGTGGGTGGCTACTGGTGGTGCGCGTTGCCCTGGGGCGCGTTCGCGTTTGCGCTCGGGGGCTATGGGCACGAGGCGATGCACGCGGGGGTGTTCAAGTCCGCGAGGGCCAACCGAGCGCTCGCACTGCTCACCCTCGACATGCAAGGGCTCTCCTCGTTCGTGTTCACGGCGATGCATGTGCCGCTCCACCACGTTCACACCAACGTGCAGGGTTTGGATCCCGACATCGAGGTTCATTTCCCGCTCGTTCGGGAGCGCCCTGAGCAGCCACTGTACTTTTTTCACCGGCTCCAACCCATTTACGCCTGGATTCTCTACCTGATCACCCTCCCGGTGCTTTGGGTCAACGACATCGTCGCCATCAGCATCGGCTGGTGGTTCGGCCCCTACGGCAAAATGCGGCGGCCCTACTTCGAGGAGACGGTGCTGTTCGCCCTCTCCAAGGTTTTTTCCTTCTCCGTTTTCTATGCTCTGCCCTTCCTGCTGCACCCCTGGCCGCAAGCGCTGACCATCGTGGCGCTCATGCTCGGCGGTGCCGGGCTCGCCGTGCAGGGCACGTTCGCGTTGAGCCACCAGAACGAGCTCGCTATGAACCTCGCGGGTCGCAAGACCACCCAGCCCGGGGACTGGGGCGCGTTGCAGGTCGAGACCACCGTCGATTTTCAGCACGGCCACTGGCTCCCGACCACGCTTCTGGGTGGGCTTGGCTATCAGATGGAGCACCACCTTTTCCCGACCTTGAGCTACAGCCGGCTTCACGAGGTCGCGCCGATTGTACGCCAGACATGTGCCGAGTTCGACGTACCCTACTACTACTACGCGACCGCCTGGGACGGCGTGCGTGCCCACGCGCGGTTCCTGCTCCGCATGTCGCGCGCGGAACCAGGGCCGCAGATCGAACAAAACTGAGGGGCTCAGTTTTGTTGCATTCCGAGGCCACAGCCCGGCGCGAAGAGTGAACGGATGCCCCAAGGTGCTACGATCCCCGCATCCCGGGTACCCGTTGCGCGCCGCCCTGCTGCTCCCACTCCTTTTGACCGCCTGCAGTGACGGCATCGCCATGTCCCTGCTGCCCGAGACCGGCGCGGTCGCCGCAGACCACGAGTCGGCCAGCCGAGCCGGCGCCCGGATGTTCGCGCTGGGCGGCAACGCTGTAGACGCCGCCGTGGCGGCCGCTTTGTCCTCCGGCGTTGTGCAGCCCGCCGGCTCTGGCCTTGGCGGAGGGGGTTTCGCCCTGGTCGTCCAGCCCACGGGGGAGACCACCTTCTTGGACTTTCGAGAGGTCGCCCCCGCCGCCGTGACCCCCGAGATGCTCTTGATCAAGGGGGCTTCCCGCACAGGGGGACTCGCCGTGGCAGTCCCCGCCGAGGGCATCGGCCTCGCCGACCTGCAAGCCCGCTTTGGCCGACTCCCCCACGCAACGGTCGTCGCCCCCGCTGTGGATCAGGCCTACTACGGGTTTGACGCCCAGGAGCACCTGCTCTCAGCGCTCGCAGAGCACCCGACCATGGGCATGCTCTTCGCGAAGTCGAACGACGGCCTGTCCAAGCGGCCGGCGCTGATGAAGGCGCTCAAAGCCTGGGGTGAGACCGGCGGCCGGGCGTTCCGGGAAGGCTGGGTCGCCAAGGACTTCGTGGCGGCGACGACGGCGGCGGGGGGGGTCTTGTCCCTCGATGACCTGCGCAACTACACCGTCGTCGAGCGTCAGGCGCTCCGCGGCGAGTGGCGCGGGTACACGGTGGTCACAGCCCCACCCCCCAGCTCAGGCGGCGTCGCCCTCCTCCAGATGTTGGCCGCGACCGAAGGGGTCTTTGGCCTCCCCTGCCGCGTCGAAGCTGCCAAGTTCGCTATGGCGGACCGCTCGACCTTCGGCGGTGATCCAGGGTTCGTGACCGTCAACACTGCCGCGCTCCTCGCGCCCGAGCGCATCGCGAGCATCCGGTCGGATTGCGGGTCCTCCACGTTCCCCCCCGACCACTACGGCAAGGTCGCGACCGTCATCGACCACGGCACCATGCACGTGAGCGTCATCGACGGGCACGGCATGGCGGTCGCGCTCACGAGCACCATCAACACGACGTTCGGCAGCGAGGTGATCACGCGTGGCTCCGGGATCGTGCTCAACAACCAGATGGACGACTTCACCACGCGGCCGGGCGAGCCCAACGCCTTCGGTCTCGTCCAAGGCGAGAACAACGCCGTGGGACCGGGGCGGCGTCCTTTGAGCAGCATGTCGCCCACCGTGGTGCTGGACGAGGCCGGCAAGCCGGTGCTCTCGCTGGGCGCCAGCGGCGGGCCGTTCATCATCACCGCCACCTACCAGGTGCTGGAGAGCGTGCTGTTGAGCGGCAAGTCGGTCCACGAGGCGGTGTCGGCGCCCCGCTGGCACCACCAATGGTTGCCGGACACCGTTATGGTCGAACCCGCCGAGACACGGAACGCCGAGTTCGCGGGGGCGGGGCATACGGTCACGCCCCTCGCCCGCCCGTTCAGCGCCGTGCAGGCGGTTCACGTGCGCGCGGAGGGCCTGCTCGACGCCGCGAGCGACCCGCGCAAGGGCGGCGAGGCCGTCATCGTCAAATCCCCAGGCGCGCCTCCTGAGGTGACCGAGCCGAGCCGGTAGCTCTCACTGCACCGTGCACTCGGTGAACCCCTCGTCGCAGTTGACCGTCGCGGTCTCCCCGGCCTTGACCTCCACGCTCACCTTGGCCGAGTGCTCCCCCCACGAGGCGGTCACCGTGTACCGGCCCTCCGGAAGCGCGCCCTTCACGGTGGCGCCTGCGCTGTTGGTGATCTTGTAGGAGCCAGCCCCGTTCACCTTGATCTTGCCCGTCGCGCCGGCCGCCGGCGTGGCCGCCTTTTCGGCAGCGATCCTCGCAGCGTCCGCCGCCGCCTGCTCTGCGGCGAGCTTCGCTGCGTCTGCCGCGGCCTTCTTCGCCGCAGCCTTCGCCGCGTCGGCCGCCACCTTCTCAGGGGAGGATGTCCCTACGGAGGGCTTCGGGTCCGCCGCCACCACGGGAGCGACGACGGGTGGGGTCTCAACCCCAAGAGGCGCCGCGACGGGCGCCGCCAAGGGCTCCACTGCCTTCACGGCTTCTGGGTCAGCGACAACGGGAGCTAGTTCGGTGGAGGCGGGCTCAGCTTGCTCCCCGGTGCCGGCGACCGCGAGGACACCGACGAGGACCAGCCCTCCCAGCGCGACAACGCCGCTGCCCAGAAACAGGAAGAAGTTCGACCGCCGCCTCGGCTCCGGCGGCGCCAAATCCACCGTGCCCTGCCGCGGGTTGTCCATGTCGGGCAGGAAGGTCTCGGAGGTCCGCCGGTTCTTCCCCAGACTGACAACGGGCGTTCGTTGCGGCTCCGCCCTGGGCTGCTCGACCGGCACCGCCGTCGCGGCCGACCCATTC
>CANKNP010000298.1 GCA_947483545.1 Deltaproteobacteria bacterium
CCCTCCCGTGGTGCCGTCGACCATCTATCCCCCCGCGATCTGGGTGTTCGGCGAGCTGGCCGTCAGTGTCGAGCCGGCCGTGACGGTGATCTCCGACGCCACGCACACCGCGTCGCTTCCCGCCTTGATCACCACCTTCTCGGCCTCCAGACGAAAGCTGGTGCACCCGATGGTGATGTTCTTCACTGCCTCGTACACGGTTGTGCCATCACACTTCTCGGTGAGCACCTTGCCCGCCGCGTCGAGCACGTGGTGTACAGGGGCGGTCCTCACGTCGAGTCGCGTGGTCGCGCGCGCGCCGATGCCGATCTTCTCGGCGCCAGGGGTGTCATCGAAGTCGAGGAGGTGATCGCCTCTGGACCAGAAAACGCGGCGATTGTTGCTTTTGTCGTCGTTGTGGTACGGCTCGGCCGTGTCCTCTCCGCCGTTGTACACGGCGCCGAGAACGATGGGGGTGAGCGTGCGGTAGCCGAAACCGAGCACCACCTCCGTACCGATGTCCGGAAGGCTCACCCAGCCACGATCCGCGCCGCCCATCGGGGTGCGCATCCTGCACCAGGCGCTCTCCGCGCCCAGCTCCACGGGGAAGCTCACCTTCACCCGGTGCATGCCCTCCGGATCCTGGTTGTCGGTGACGATGCCTATGATGACGCCGTTGACCATGCACCCTCCCCGTCAGTTGATGCGCACGTCAGGCGCGGTGATCAGGACCTGAGAACCGGCGAGGATGCCCACCAGCGAGCCGGCGTCGATGGCCATCGCGCTGCCGGCGCCGATCTCGACCGATTCAGAGGCCGAGAGGAAGAAGTTGGTACAAGACACGCTGATGTGATCGGCGGCCTGAATGTTGATGTCGCCCCCGCAGTACACCGAGAGTACCTTGTTCGCGGCGTCCCACTCCACGCGGATCTCCTGGTTGTGGGTCACCAGTTCGATGCGTTCGGCGCCTTGGGTGTCGTCGAAGGTGACCTTGTGCCCCGAGCGGGACTGAAAGACGCGGAGGTTGTTCTCCTTGTCCTCGTTGGCGTAGGGCGGCCGATCCACGCCGTTGTACAAACTCCCGAGGACAATGGCGTGCTCCACGGCGCCGTGCACGAACGAGACCAACACCTCGTCGCCGATCTCCGGGATGGTCATCCAGCCCCGGTTCCGCCCTGCCATCGGCATCACCAGTCGCGCCCAGTGCGACTCGGGCTCGCCGGGGAGGGTGGGGTACATCACCCGGACCCTCCCCAGGCACTCGGGATCGACGTTGTCCACGACGAGCCCCTCCACCAGGCCGGGCATCTGGCCGGATACGGGTCGACCATGACGATCGGTGACTCTTGGCATCGACTCTCCGTTGGACGTTCAGACTGTATCGCTGCGGCCTGACCGAACCCGCCTCCGACGTGATGGATGTCATCGGCGCGTCATCCGAGGCGCTCGCGTGGAAGCCGACCTCACGGTAGATAGCGAAGCGGAGTCGCCGCGAGCAGGTCCGAATGCTCTGCCGACTCCCTGGATAGCCTTCGTCCGGAGTGTAGAATGATGCACCTTCTCCTGCTTCTCTCCTGCGTGGCGCAGGACCCGTCTGCGACGCGCCGTGGCGACGCAGAGGTCCCAGACGCCGCCGGGGACTCCGGGGACGACTCGGCGGACTCCGGGGACTCCGGAGACTCCGCCGCCCCCCGTGACTCCGGGGACGACCTGGCTCCGCAGGTCACGATTCACTCGCCGGGGGATGGCGCGTTGTTGGAGAACCCGGTCCGCTTCGACCTCTCCGTGGTGGACGTAGAGCACGCCGTGCTCGATGCCGACGGCTACGAGCTCGCGCGCATCGAGCCGGGCCGCAGCGAGCTGGAGTACACCTTCAGCGGGACGGGCTACTCGCGGGTCGTCACGCTCACCGGATACGACGCGACGGGCGCGGTCGCCGCGCTGGGTAGCGTCACGATCGAGATCGACCCAGGCGAGGTCTCGCTCGACGTGCCCTACTTCTACCAGTACGACAATGACTACGAGCCGAGCGGCACCTGCGGAGTGACGTCGGCCGCCATGCTCGTCGACACCTTCCACCCCGGCAGCGTCACGCCCGACTCGCTCTACCTCGCGTATGGCAAGGCGCAGGGTCAGTCCCCGGACGGGCTCGCCGAGCTCTACCGCGAGGAGGGCCTCGAAGCAGCGTATACGTACACCGGGACGCGCGCCGAGGTCCGTGCTCACCTCGATGCCGGACGTCCTGTGGTGGCGCACGGCTACTGGACCGGTTCCGGGCATGTGGCGGTGATCGTGGGCCATAACGATACGGAATGGATAGTCAACGATCCCGCCGGCGACTGGTACACCTGCTACGGTTGCGGCGAGGCCGATCATGTCCGCTACCCGATCGGCGGCGCATGGGACGACGAGATGAGCGTGGATGGAGACGTGTGGTACTCCACCGCCGATACAAGCGCGTTCTGAACCCGCGGGCACCGATGCTCACCGACACCGTCCGGAGGCGGCGCTGACGTCGCCGCGCCACTTCACGGCCTTTCGCCTGGAGCGCACGGGCGGATGCTCGGTGCGAGTGCCGCGCTCGGGGCTCCTGCTCGGCCGCAGCCCCGAGGCCGACATCCTCCTCGCCGATGCGGCCGCGTCGCAACGGCAGGCCATCCTCCTCGGCTCCGCTGCCGACCTGCAGCTCTTCCCACTGGGCCGCAACCCGACCCTGCTCAACGGGCGCCCTGCCCCAGCCGGCGTGATTCTCCGGGACGGAGACGTCGTGGAGGTGCCGGGAGGGCGCTTCGTCCTGAGGGTCGGGCGCGCCGCCGCGACGGAGCTGCACGCGCCGCGCTGGTTGGCCTTCTCGACGGGCGAGCGCTACGGCGTCCGGACACCCTCCTTCTCGGCCGGGGGCGGAGAAGACGACCACGTGGGCGTCCCGGGCTGGCCCCCGGGCGCGCTCCGGTTCCTGGTGGCGCAGAGCGCGCTGGCGGTCGTGCTCGGGCACGCCTGCGAGGTCAACGGCGAGGCCCGCGAACCCGGGGAGGTCCTTCCCGCAGCGCCGGGAGACGTCTTCGTGCTCGCCGGGCGCGAGGCGAAACTGCTCGCGGCCGACGGGGAGCCCGATGGACCGACCGTGGCCGGAAACGCCCACGAGTCCTCCGCCTTGGTCGCGCACTTCGAGTTCCTCCCGAACGGCGGGCGCCTCGTACTGCACTTCGACGAGCGGCTTCCGCCAAGGGTCGTCGAGCTCCCCGAGCTGCGGGCGAGGCTGATTGCAGTGCTGCTGGCGCCCGGTGGAGGGTTCAGTCCCGGGGACGACATCCCCGACGAGGTGGTGATCGCCGGCGTCTGGCCCCGCGCGACGGCCCGCGACCGCGGGGACCTCAACCAGCTCGTGCACCGCACGCGCGGCGACCTGCTGGGCGCCGGAGTCAACCCGGAGCGGGTGCTGTACCGCCCGCGACGCGGCGGATCGCTGCGCCTGCTGCTCTCCTCAGGCGCCTCCGTCCGCATTGCTTGACGGTAGGGTAACATCCGTCGGATGACCGATATGGAGCTCCGCGCCGCCACACGCCCCTTCAGCGCTCCCACTCCCGCGAGCGCAGGCGAGCCTGCCGCCGACTTCCTGGTGGGCGAGGAGGCGTCGCGGGCCCGCAGCTTTGGCCTGATCATCACGCTACTGTGCATGGTTGTGCTGGCCTGCGTTCCTTTCCTCGGCCAGGCGTGGCCGATGAACATGGCGGTGGCCATGGCGCTCGCCGGTCTGGCGGGCGTGTCGGCGGGATGCGCCGTGTACGCTTGGAGGTCGCGCCGCTATCCCCTGGCCCTCTTCCGCTTCCACGGACTGACGGCGGTTTTGGCCGCGGCGGTCATCCAATACTACCTCGGCGTGTTCTCCCCCACGGCGCTCTCCGTGGCGCTCGGTCTCGCCTTCTTCGGCCAGGGGAGAGACGGCCTCACCGCGTGGGCGATCGGTCTCGGGGCGGCAGGCAGCTACGCGGCGCTCGGCCTCCTGCTCAGCACGGGCGTCGTCGTAGACCGCGGGGTGTTCGCGGCAGACGAGGTGCCGCTGGCTGGGAAGGTGTTCATGACGGTGGTGGTGCCGGTGGTGATGCTCCTGACGGTCGCGCAGGCCCGGGCGAACGGCCGCGCGACGCAGGCGCTGGTCGCCCAGGTCGCCGAGGCGACCCGACGAGCGGAGAACGACGAGGCGCGCCTGCGCGAGGTGGCGCAGGATCTCGACGCCGCGCGGCTCGCCGGCGCGCGCCAAGGGGGGCGGTGGACCGGGCACTCGGTCGGCGCAATCCGGCTCGGTGGGGTCCTCGGACGCGGCGCGAGCGGCGAGGTGTACGGTGGCTCGGACGCTGTCACGGGTACCGAGTTCGCGGTCAAGCTGCTCCGCCCCGGCCTCGCCGACGATCCGGCCGCGCTCGCCCGCTTCGAGCGGGAAGGACGGATCGCCGCCTCTCTGGTCTCCCCGCACGTGGTGCGGGTCTTCATGTCGGGACGGACGGAAGACGGCACGCCCTACATCGTGATGGAGCGGGTTGTGGGCGACGATCTGGCGATGATCCTGCGCGAGACACCGCGGCTCGCCGAGGCGGAGGTGCTCCGGATGATCGAAGAGGCGGCACACGCGCTCGCGGAGGCCCACGGATGGGGCATCGTGCACCGCGACATCAAGCCGTCCAACCTCATGCTCGCGCGGGATGCGGGCCGTACCCGGTGGCGTCTCCTGGACTTCGGCGTGGCCGCGATGACCGGGTCCGAGGCAACCATCACCACGGCCGGCGAGGTCATCGGCACGCCAAACTACATGTCGCCCGAGCAGGCACGCGGAGACGCGATCGACGAACGTTCCGACCTGTATTCCCTCGGCTCGCTCGCCTACCGCGCGCTGACCGGGCGCGTCCCCCACGAGGCCCCGACCATGCTCGCCACCCTGGTCCGGATCGCCGAGGGGCGGCCCCGATCGCCGCGGAGCCTCGTGCCGCAGCTGTCGGCCCCGGTATGCGACCTCCTGGCCCTGCTCCTGGCTCCCGAGCCAGAAATGCGCGTCCGTTCCTCGACGGAGCTACGCCGGTTGATCGACGACATCCGGGGCGGCCGCCACGTCGAGCTCCGGGAACGGGCCGCGAGCGCCCTCGCGCGGTCCGGCTGGAGCACGTGAGCGATCGGCCTCCCATGCCGCGAGTCGGGGATGCATGACCGCGAAGAATGCAGGCGGAAGGAGCGCGAGCACGATCATGCCGGGGTAGCCGGTGGGGAACTGCGGCGCCTCCGGGAAGCTGCGCAAGAGCGGATAGGGGCGCCCGGGGTTGGCGTGGTGATCGCTGTGACGAGAGAGATCGAGCAGCAGGACGCGTCCCAGCGGGTGATCACTGTTCCAGCTGTGGAGCGGCTGGACGCGCTCGTACCGGCCGTCGCCGAGCTTGCGTCGGGAGAGCCCGTAGTGCTCGATGTAGTTGACTGTTTCGAGGAGAAGCACCCCGATCGCGCTGGCGGCCAACCAGCCCAGACCCGCCGCCGGCCCCGCCAGCAGAAAGATCGCCGCGACCAGCGCCGCCTGGGCCAGCTGCAGCCGGAGGTGCTCGTTTCGCCATGACCAGGGACGAAGCCCCTTCCTCGCCAGTCGCGCCGCCTCCAGGCGCCAGGCCTCCATCCAGGTGCCCGGCACCGCGCGTACCCAGTGGCCGAATACGGTGCACCCCCGCGGAGAGAACACCGGGTCTTCTGGCGTGGACACCTTCGCATGGTGACCGCGGTTGTGCTCGATGTAGAAGTGCACGTAGAGACTGCTCGCGAGCGAGGCCTTCGCGAGGAACAGGTCGAGCTTCGAGACCCGGTGGCCGAGCTCGTGCCCCACGTTGATGCCGAACGCGCCGCAGGCGATGCCGAGCGTGACGATCGCCCCCGCCAGCTCCCAGCCGGGGGCATAGCTCGAGTAACGGTGGAGGAAGAGCCCTACGAGCCCCCACTGGGCAGCGACGAGCGCACGCGCGATCCAAATGTATGCGTGCTCGGCTCGCGCCTCCGCCTCGTCCGTGCGGTTTCCGCGCACCGGGGCGAGCCAGAGCTCCGCGAGGGGCAGGGCTCCGAACGTCACGAGGGGCATGAGCCACACGAACGGACCCGCCATCCAAAGCCCGAGGGCGGCGAGCGCAGGGAAGAGGAGAACGGTGGCGTAGACGGCGGGCGGCATTGTGCACTTCGGGGAAGAACGGTTGGAAGGCGCGGCGGAACTACTCGCCGCCGGCCCCGATGCGGGCCCCACGACTCACTTGGGGTGGACGATCCACCACATCGTGGCGTTGTTGTGCCTGACGGGACCGTCGGCCACGTGAACAGCGCCCTTGGCGCCG
>CANKNP010000299.1 GCA_947483545.1 Deltaproteobacteria bacterium
CCAGCGAGGAACGAGAGACCGGCGAGGCAGAGCACGAAACGAAGCATAGAAGCTCCTTTGCCCAGGCACAGGCAGGCGGGAGCAGGACTATAGCACGCGCGGGCCTGGGGGTCTTGACCCTGGCTTGACAGCCCCGGTGGAGCGGATAGCCGCCGCGCGGAGGCAGAAATGGCCGCAAGAAAGTCCGAAAAGAAGCCCGCGAAGGTCGACGTTGCCGTTGACTCGTCCACGGAAATGGCGAAGGCGCCGGCGCGAAAGAAGGTCAAGGGGAGCACCGCCGAGGTGGTGGCTGCCGGGGTGGTCGTCGCCGAGGTGGTTGTCGCTGAAGCGATCGCCGCTGCGGAGCCGGTCGCCCCCGCTCCGCCCGATGTGAGCGCCATCCGGGCTCGCGCGTACGAGATCTCGCAGACGGGCGGCGGATCGCCGATGGACAACTGGCTGCAGGCTGAGCGGGAGTTGTCGGGCGGCAGGGGTTGAGAATGCGTGGGCTCGCCCTGCTCGTCCCCCTGGCGCTCTGCGGGTGTGAGGACCGGCTGGTCTACGATGTGGTGGTGAAGCGCGGCATCGCGACGGTCGAGGTCCGGGCCGAGAACATCTGGCGCGATGGGATCGACTGCGACACTGTGGATTCGTGCGCGGGGCTGTTGGAGTCCCAGCGCAAGGAGGCCGTGGTGTCCATCACGGACGCGGGCGGAGTGGTGGCCACGGCCAGCTACGGTGTGCGGGGGAACGAGCTCGATCTCGTCGTGCAGTACGAGATCCCCGTCGCTCGCATGACCGACGACGCCCCCTTCGTGCCTGTCGTCACGCAGCGCCCGAGCGATGTGCGTGCGGGCCGACCGGGCGTGCCGTCGCTCGGGGTCATTCACCTGGACGGTTCGACAACGACGGTGGCGATGAAGGGCCCGGCGCTCCGGATCACGGGCGATCTCATGCACATGCCAGGGGGGGAGGCGCTCGCGAGCGTGGTGAACGTGGACGTTCCCGCCGTGGTGATGGACGTGTTGTCTCGCGGGCGGGGGCGGATCGAGGTGGTCGTTCCGACGGTGGACAGCGCAGGCGCGCTGGAGCACCGGGCGACGTGGATCCAGGAGATTCCAGGCTTGCGGGAGCGGATGCTCGCTGGCGGGGGGTGACGCTGATCCCGGCAGATCCAGCTGGTTTGGTTGCCGCCGGTGCTCGCGTGTTGTACAGTCTGAATGTCGGAGCGCTCTGCGATGCCCTTTTTGCGCCGTTTGAAATCCCGGCCGCGTCGCCGGGGAGTTTACGCCGTCCTCACGGCGCTGCTCCTGGTCGTGCTTTGCGGGTTCGTCGCGCTGGCGATTGATCTCGGCTCTGTGCGCCTCGCGGAAGCACAATTGCAGGCTGGGGTGGACGCCGCGGCGATCGCCGGTGCCCAGAAGCTCGACGGCACCGCCGATGGTCTGACCAGCGCCGCGGAGGCCGCTGTGGCCGTGGCGGCAGCGAACAAGGCCCTCGGAACCTCCATCGAGGTCGCGGCGGACTCGACGGACAACCCGGTGACGCTGGGCATCTGGGCCGATGGCGCGTTCACGGAGAGCGCGGAAGCCGCGGACGTGAACGCGGTCCGGGTCCGGGCCTCGCGCCCCTCGATGCTCACGTGGTTCGCGATGATCGGCGGTCAGGGTACCGCCTCGGCGGCGGCGCAGTCCACCGCGATGGTGGAGAGCGGTGGCGCATCGGAGGTGCCCTACTACCTGCCCTTCGCGCTCCCGAGCTGCGAGTTTGAGGAGAACGGGCTGTCTGGGATCGAAGACGTGACGTTCGTGCTGAACCCGGCAGGATCGGACAACACGGGCTGGGGTGCGGTCGGCACGACGGTCAACGCCGCCTGGGCGAAGAGTCAGATCACCGACATGCTGCCCTGCATGCACGAGTTCTACGATGACGGCGAGGTCGAGTCCGAATGCGACTCGGCTTCTACCGCCGACACGGTGGACCTTGGTAACGGTGTGATGTCTTCCGCCTTTTCGAGCCTGGCGTCGGCGATGCCCAGCGGTGTCGAGTGGCGAAGCGACTATTGGGGGGCGATCCCGGCCCGCAATTCGAAGAGCGCGATCTCGGCCGCAGACTATGGCACCGTCCTCGAAGGGCCAATCCCCGTGTTCTCTGGCACCAGCGCCTACTGCTCGAGCGGTGCTGCGTGGAACGAAGAATTCGAGATCGTAGGGTTCGTCTGGGGCGTGATCTACGACGTACGCACCAGCGGAGCCGCTTCGTCCAAGAACGTCTGGGTCCGTCTCGACACCACCCACGTGTTCGACGTCGGGACAGCGTCCGGCGGGGCCGAGTACGGGATCACCGCGCCGGGCACCCCCGCGATCGTGCAGTAGCCGTGCGGATCCTGGGCCGTACACGCGCAGGATCGGTGGCGATCGAGTTCGCGCTTGTGGTCTCTGTGCTCCTGACGCTGGTCGGCGGGGTGTTGTCGTGGGGCTTCGCCATCCAGCGCCACATCGCGTTGATCCACATCTCCCGGGACGCCGCGCTCACCGGCGCGCGAGCGACCCAAGAGGAGGGTCCGGAGGCTGTCGCGGCCGCCCGGGCCTCGGCAGCGCTGACGACTGCCGGGTTTGATCCGGACGAGTCCACCATCGCGACCTCCGTGGTCACCCTGAGCAGCGGGTCAGCGCTCACGGTCCGAATCACCGTGCCCACCTTGCAGCTCTTTGCCTCGCTCGGGATCCCCGACACGCTGAGCGGCACCACCACCGCGCTGCTGGAACACCCATGACCCGCACCCGCCGGTCGCGGGAGGGTGCCGCGGCGATCGAGTTCGCGCTGATCCTGCCCGTGTTCGTCGCCTTGATCTTCGGGCTCATCGACTGGTCCTGGTACATGTTCCAGTGGTTGAACGTGGATATGGCGGTTCAGCAGGGGGTCCGTGTGGCCGTGGGAGAGGCCACCGACCCAGCGGCCGTAGCTGTGGCCGCCGTCCAAGCGGAGTTGGACCGCTACAACGTGCCGTACCAGACCAGCGAGGTCACTGCGACGCTGGATGCCGTGACCGGCGGGTTTACGGTCACCGTCGTCGCCGCGGTGGCGTTCGACCCGGTCTTCGGGTTGGTGACGACCCCGAATTCGTTGGGGTGCCGGGCGTCTGGGGATTGGTACGGGGACGAAATCTAGCCCCGACGCGGGGGTACCCGCGCCGGGGGCCCGCGCGACGTTGAATTCTCCGGCTCCGGGAGCAGCCGCGGCGCCCGCTGCGAGTCTCGCGGGCGGCGCTCCCGGTCTATGCCCTGCGGGCTCCTAGCCCACCTCCCCCAACAGCCTCGCGATCAACGCCGGCGGCACGATCCCCGCCCGCAACAGCACCGTCGTGAGGTCGATCCCCACGGCCTCCGCGACCGCCTGGAGCACCGTCTCCGTCAGCCGCCGCTCATCCGCCTCGACTTTGGACAAGAGGCTGTGGCTCACGCCGATCCGAACCGCCAGCTCGGCTTGCGTCCAGCCGTGCTGAAGGCGCTGGCCTTTGAGCCACGCGCCGAACGACTCCAGCGTGGCCTCGGACGCGCGCGCCGAAGGCACCGCAACCGCCTTGGGTCGTTCCCAACTGAGCGCCGCAAACGCGGAGTGATTGTGAATCGACTCGATGTTCTCGACCTCGACGTGCAGCCAATCGACCCCGGCGGGATGGTCTTGAAGCGCGCGGACGGCGTCCCGCAGCAGGTCCTCCACGAACACGGGATGGTCGAACGCGCGCTCGGTGACGTACTTCTCGTCCTCGCGCTTCAGCAGGCTGTAGACCGGCGAGGAGCCGACCGCCTCGACCGCCTCGACGACGTCCTCGATCCAGAGCATCCCGCGGGAGCGAACCCGGACGCGAACGTAGCCACGCTGGTTGTGCGCGCCGCGGTCGCTCACCGCCTTGGAGCAAGGGCAGAGCGTGGTGACCGGCACCTCGACGCGAAGCTCAAACCGGAAGTCGTTCCCGGCGCGCTCGGCGTGAAAACCACAGACGTAAGAGGACAGCGACTTCGCCCCGCTCACCGGGGCCGACCGGCTCAAAAAGTAGGGGAACACCGCGTCGAGCTGAGCGTGCTCGGCGCCGAGGCGCGCTTGCATGTGCGCGAGCAGGTCCGGCAGGTTCTTCAGGGAGAGCTCCGATTCGACCTCGGTCAACACCTCCACGAACCGGCTCATGTGCGTGCCCTTCACGTTCGCCGGGAGCGCGACGCTCGCGTCGATCTGCGCCACGGTGGGCTGCATGCCCTGTCGGCGGTCCCAGACCGTGATCGGCCAGGACAGCCCCTTGATGCCCACTTTGTCGATGGCGATACCGCGCTCATCGGCGTGGCTCGCGTGGTCAGGCAGCTGCTCGCGCAGGGTTCGGCGGGTCGTCATGCCGGCGCCTACCGGTTATCGCCAAGGTTGTCAACGTGAAGGAGCTGAGACTTGCCAGAATTGGAAAGCACCGTGACCTGTACCCGCCGGCTGGAGTGGGATGCGATGCACCGCATTCCGCGGCATGAATCCAAATGCGCGGCGTTTCATGGTCATCGTTACGCAGCCGAGCTGACCTGCATCGCGGCGTTGGACGACCTGGGGAGGGTCATCGACTTCGGGGTGGTCAAAGACCTCGTCGGCGGTTGGATCGACGCGCACTGGGACCACACCGCGATTTTGCAGGAGGGTGACCCGGACCCGGCGATCGCGCTGCTTGCCGCATCGAACGCGCGTTACGGTCGGCCCGTGTACTGGATGAGCGCCCCTCCCACAGCCGAGTGCCTCGCCGTCGAGCTGGCCCGCGTCGCCCAGCGGCTGCTAGCCCCGACGGGCGTGCGGCTGACCCGCGTGCGGATCTGGGAGACCCCGAACGGCAGCGCCGAGTGGGTGTTGGCGTGAACTGGTCGGGAAAGGCGCTGGGCGGGCTCTTTGGTGCGCTGGTGGGCGGGCCGGTGGGGGCGGGCGTGGGGGCTGCAGTGGGGCATTACCTGGGGGACGCCTCGCGAAAGTCCCACCCGCTGGAGCTGCAGACGCTGAAGTGGACCCACCACGCCTTTCGGAGCGCGGGGCCCGGCGTGATGCTCTGCCCGGTCTGGCAGGCGCGGGGCCTGAAGGACGTGGATGTCACCGTGCGGCTCGACGCCGCGGGGGTGTGCCAGACGGTCGTGGTCGGGCCCGAGCACCCGGCCGAGGAGATCGAGGCGCCCGAGGTCTTCGTGCCCTACTCCGCGTTCGGCGCGGCGGACGCGGCGGACGTGTCCGTCCGCCTCCGATCTGCACGCGGGGACGCGGATCAGGACACCTTCCGGATCCCGATGCCCGTCGGCGCCCGTCGGCTCGGCAACAACGGCCCTGCGCGGGTCGTGATGGCGCTCGTTGCGTGCGCCCGCGCCGGGGGGCGGGATCTCGGCGCCGAGGACCGCGCCTACATCCGGCTGCGCTTTCACGAGGCGCACCCGCTGGACGTCGGCGGGGATCGCTGGCTTACGTCCTGGCTCGACGAGCTGGCCAGCGCCGAGATGAGCCGGCTCGCCCCGAAGCACGTCGCCAGGCGGCTCGCCGTCCACGCGGATGCGACGGCCTGCGCGCGGGTGCTGACCTGGCTGATGCACGGCACCCGGGCGAGCTGGCCGGGCGCCGAAGCGGAGCAGTACATCGGCGATCTGGCGGAGGCGCTGGGCATCCAGGCCCGGCTGGACGCGCTCTGGAACGAGGTGCTTGCGGAGCCAGATCCCGTCGCGGTCGGCAAGGCCGCCGCCGTGCTCGGGGTGAGGGTGGACGCGGATTGGGAGGACGCGCGAAAGGCCTACCGGGCGCTGGTGCGCGAGTGGCATCCGGATCGGGCGCGCAGCGCGGACGAAGCCGCCGAGTTGACCGCGCGCACGTCGGCGATCAATGCGGCGTGGGCGGTGTTTGCGTCGTGTCGGAGGGTGGAGGCGGAGGGGTAGGAGCGTACAGTTCCCGCACCGGCGGCTCCGATTTGACCTCGCGCGCCTGCCGCTCCAAACCGAAGAAGTACGCTCCGAGCACGGCGATCACCAGCGACGAGGACACGGCCGCTTCATAGTGCAGCCCCTGGTGCGAGAGCGCCCGGCCGACGACGTCCGAGGCGAGGATCGCGATGAGCAGGCCTGTCGTCAACGCCTTCATCGACAGGAGATCCGCCTTGCTCTGTCGGTCGTCGCTGTCCTCTTTGGAGTCGCGGATGTAGCGCCCAAGGCTCAACGGCAGGAGAAACGGCAGCGGCGCAAGAAACAGCAGCTCCACCCCTCGAATGCAGGCCGCGAGGACCGCCGCTGTGGGTTCAACGGTCGCGTCCACCCCGGCAAGCCCGAAATAACCGGCG
>CANKNP010000300.1 GCA_947483545.1 Deltaproteobacteria bacterium
GGGCTCCCCGCGGATCTTGAGCAGCCCTCATCCGCCCGCGAGTACCCGGGCACCTTCTCCCGCAGGCGGGAGAAGGGGAGAACCCTCGAAATCCGCGGCTGGGGAGGAAGGTCAAATGCCGCTAACCACGTTTCCCCGAACGCTGCTAGTGCCTACTCCGCGGGCGCCTCCCCCCCCGACGACAGCGGCGCGATGCCCGTTTTCGTGACTGTCAGCAGCCGCCACGTCCGATCCGCGGTCCGGCCGTCTTGAAATCCGAAGGTGCCCGCGACGCCGTTGGGGATCTCCACGGTGAGCAGCGCGGTCGCAGGATCCCCGCCGGCCGCCAACGCCGCCGCCGCGAGCAGCAGCGTGTCGTAGCCGATGGCGTCCACAACGCTCGGCGGCGCGGCCCCTTGCCAGCCTTCCACGAACTTCACGACTGCCGGATCTGCGGAGGCCACATCGAACGCATCGACGAAGATGCCGTCTTGGATGTAGATCCCCCCGCGGCGGGCGATCTCCTCGTTGTGCCAGGCGTTCAACCCCAGCATGGGCACGGGCGGCAGGCCCTCGGGGGTCTTGAAGCGCCCGACCGAGATCTCCTGGTAGGCGATGGCGGAGGCGACGAGCGCGACGGTCTGGTAGGTGTCGGGCACGAAGATCGCGTCGAAGGCCTGGCCGACGAGCTGTTTTGCCACCGCCCGGAAGTCTGAGAGCGAAGGGTCGTAGCCGACGTCGATGGTGATGGCCCCGCCCCCGGCCACCACCTCGTTCACAAACGCCTTCGCCGCGTTCTCGCCGTAGGCGGTCCGGGGGTGGAGGATCGCGTAGCGCTTCATCCCGCGTTGCCCCAGGGTCTCTGCGACCAGCGCGCGGACCTGCTCCTCGCTCGTCGGGTAGGGCCGAAACACCTGGTCGCCGGCGGCCAGCACCTCCGGCGACGACGTGAGCGTCAACATCGCCGTGTGCAACGCCTGGGCGGCGGGGGCGCACTGGGCCGCCTCCTCCTTGGTCAGCGGGCCGATCACCAGCGTGGCGCCCTCCTCGATCACGGCTGTCTGCAAGGCCCTGACGCACTGGTCGGGCGTGCCGGCGGTGTCGTGGAACGCCAGCGTGTACGCGCCGCCGAGGGTGCCGGCGGCCTGTTCGATCGCCGATCGCAGGCTCGCCGCGGGGCCCGCGTACTTGCCGGTCAGCGGGAGCAGCACGGCGATGCGCCGAAAGTCCGGTGGCCTTCCGGCAGCGGCGCGAGCGGCCGCGGTTTGGGCCTCCGAGGTGTACGGGGAGCCAGGAAACTTCGACTGGAACGCGGTCGTCAAGGACCTCACCGTGTCGAGGTCCCCCTCCCGCAGGCTGCCGCGGATCCGCTCGATGGCGGTGATCTCCGCTCCGGCCTCGGACACATCCACCGGAGGCGGGGCGAGGGCCGCCAGCGCCTTCAACACCCGCTTCTCGACCGCAGCGTCGCCCTGCGCGTAGCCGGTGGCCTTTCGCATGGCCTCCTCAAGCTTCGCCGAAGACGCCTCCTCTGATCGGCGCAGCTGCGCGATCAAGAGCCAACGATCGGCGTTCATCGTGTCGGGCACGCCGTCGTCGCCGATGAGCTCCAGCGTCGATCGCGTGTTCCCGCTCAGAGCCTCGTTGGCGTCCACCAGCGCCATACCCAGCACTGCGGCGTTCTTGGCCCCCGAGCCCGGGTAGTCGCCCGCGACCTGCTCGAACAGCCCGCGCGCGCCGTCATCCCCGACCAGGCGCTTCAGCTCCCCGAGGTAGAGCAGGTCGAACGCCTTCGCGGTCGGGTCGGTCTCGGCGTCCGCGGCGTCGGCCAGGCGCGAGATTGCGACCTTGCGGTTCGAATTGTCGAGGGCATCGAGCACGGCCTCGGGCAACTTCGCTGCGAGGGCAGGGGAGGCGAGCAGCGTGAGCAGCCCGACGGTCAGCGCCCGTACCTGAGTTTTCATCGCCGCGCCCTCACCGCGTCTTGAAACTCGGCGCGGCGGGGGTGGCCATTTCCGCAGGCGGTCTGAAACGCGAGCAGGGCGGACCGAGCCTCGGCTGAGAGCTCCGTCGGAGTCTCGACATCGACCTTTACATGGAGATCGCCCTTGCCGCTCTCCCCCGGGAGGC
Source organism: Deltaproteobacteria bacterium (assembly GCA_947483545.1). The sequence goes on from CANKNP010000300.1 coordinate 2,110, forward strand.
CTTTGCCCGGTAGCCGGAACGACTTCCCGGTGGGGGTACCCGGCGGGACGCGGATCGTGGTCGTGCCCTCAAGGGTGGGCACCTGCAGATCCGCGCCCAGCGCGAGCTCTGCGAGGGTCACGGGGATCTCGCACAGCAGATCGGGCCCACGACGGCGGAAGAGCTTGTGCTCCTCCACCTGCATCAGCACGTACAGATCGCCGGTCGCCCCGGGCGTCACGCCGAGCGAGGGTGCGGGGTCGTTGCCCTTCTGGCGGAGTCGCAGCTTGGATCCGGTGGCCACCCCTGCGGGAACCTTGACCCGCAGCGTCTCTTCCATCGGCACGCGCTTTTCCCCCACACATCGGTCACATTTCCCGGTGGGCTTGTACCCCTTGCCGTCGCAGACCGCGCAGTCGGTTCGGAACAGGCGGCGCGTCGCCGACTTGCCCGACCCCCCACACGATGCGCAGGGGATGCGGTTCTCAGGGTGATCGCCGCTGCCCTGGCAGGGCGTACACCGCACCGTCCGCAGCACGACCAGCGTGCGCTCCAGCCCACGCGACGCCTCCTCCAGCGAGATGGTCAAGGTGTACGTCAGGTCTTCGCCCGGGCCGTCCGCCCGTCGCCGTCGGAACAGGCCGCCGAACGCCTCGCGCAGCATGTCGTTGACCTGATCCGGGGTCGGCGGCCGCCCGCTGTCCGTGTACAGCGGACCCAGACGGTCGTAACGACCCCGCTTGTCCGGATCCCCGAGCACATCCCACGCCTCCGCGACCTCTCGAAAGTGGCGCTCAGCGTCCACATCCCCGGCGTTCCGATCCGGGTGGTACTTGAGCGCCAGCACGCGAAACGACTTCTTGATCTCCTCGGGGCCGGCGCTCTTCTTGACGCCGAGCACCTCGTAGTAGTCCCGCCGGGCCATCTACCCCTGCCCCCCGCAGCTCGATCCCGCCCCGGCCGTGCAGCCGTAGCAATGCTGGTCGGTCACGACCTTCCGCTGTTGTAACCTCACGAAGTCGAACTGGCGCACGTTGGCCACCGGAGACGCTACGGGGAGCTCCAACATCTGGTTGAAGTCACAGTCGTACATGGACCCATCCCAGGCGATCGAGATCGTGTTCCTGCACATCAGCCCCGCGACCGCGCCGGGGTTGAACGCGGACGTCAACTTCTGCATGTACGCATCGAGGTTGTCGGACTCGACCAGCCACTCCAAATACCTGGAGACCGGCATGTTGTTGAGCGCGATCAACCGGTCGAACTCTACGCCGTGGTTGCGCTTAAGGCCGGCTTTCCACTCTTTCTCCATCGCGGCCTGGCCTGCCGGCAGGAACGCCCCGGCCGGGTTGTGCATCAACGTGAGGCGTCGCAAAGGATCGCCCTGGCCGTAACCAGCCGCGTTCAACCTGCGGAGCGCCTCGATCGACCGCTCGAATACGCCCTCGCCCCGCTGTGCGTCGGTGTTCGGCTTCCGGTAGTGCGGGAGCGAGCAGACGACCTCGACCTTCCGCTCGGCGAACCACTCCGGCAGGTCTGCGTACTTCGGGAGCAACAGCACCGTCAGGTTGCAACGGTCGATGACGTGCTTGCCGCGTTCTACGCACGCATCGACCAGGTAGCGGAAGTGCGGGTTCAGCTCGGGCGCGCCACCGGTGATGTCCACCGTGTGCGCCGTGGTCTGGTCCAGCGCGGCCAGGCAAGCGTCGATGGTCGCGCGGTCCATGTTCTCGGTCACTCGGTCGGGCCCCGCGTCCACGTGGCAGTGCCGGCATGTCATGTTGCAGAGCTTGCCGATGTTGATCTGGAAGATCTCCAGCGTCGCCGGGGCCAGGTGCGCCCATCCGGCGGTGGCCAGCGTGCCCTGAAAGTTCGGGAGGCCCATGCTGTCGAGCAGATCGAGCTGGTTTTGCGGTGCCGACAATGACGCGCCTCGGGCTTGGAGGCTGGTTGTGCGCTTCGGGGTCGTGTCGCCGACCAGCGCGGGGGCGTCGCTCATCTGTGGGGCTCCGTCAAAAAACAACCGGATGGGGTCTAAACCGACATTGCCGGGTATCCTCCCGTCCCGTTATCCGCCCGCTCGCTGAAGACCCGCTGAGGAGCCCATGGCCATCCACCCCACCGCCATCGTCGAGTCCACTGTACAGCTCGGCGATGACGTCGAGGTCGGTGCCTACTCTATTGTCCGGGGCCACGTCATCCTCGGCGCGCGCGTGCGCGTCGGACCCCACGCCGTCGTCACCGGGCACACCGAGATCGGCGACGATACGCGCATCTTCCCCTTCGCCAGCATCGGCGATGATCCCCAGGATCTGAAATACCGGGGCGAGCCGACCACGCTGGTCATCGGCGCCCGGAACACCTTTCGGGAGTCCTCGACTGTCAACCGAGGCACAGCGCTCGGCGGCACGGGCGGCACCACCCGGATCGGGGACGACAACCTGTTCATGGCCGGCAGCCACGTCGCGCACGACTGCCTGATCGGCAGCCACTGCGTGTTCGCGAACTATGCGGCGGTGGCTGGGCATGTCGCGGTCGCGGATCGCGCGGTGCTCGGCGGCTTCTCTGGCGTACACCAGCACTCCCGGGTCGGCCGGTGCGCGATGGTCGCCGGCGGCGCCATGTCCACGCAGGATGTACCGCCCTTCTGCATCGCCCAGGGCGACCGCGCCCGCTTGCTTGGCCTGAACGTCGTCGGGCTGCGCCGCGCTGGCTTCCCGCTTCAGGTCATGACCGCCCTCAAGGATGCCTACCGCGACCTGTTCCAGAAGGGCATGCCGCTGCGGATCGCGGCCGAGCACGTTCGCGAGGAGTACGGCCAGGACATCCCCGAGGTGATCGAGCTGGTCGACTTCTGCGAGTCGTCCACCCGCGGGATCTGCCGCTCGGCGGGCACCGAAGGGCCTGCGGACTGAGCTACTACCCGCCGAGTTCCTCGTGCCGCGCGCGAATCTTGACCCGGCGGAGACGCCGAACGGCAACCCCGCGGCCCTTCAGGCCGCGAGGAGGGGGGAGGCCGCGTGTCGCGGCCGCCGCGGGGGGAGGACGTGTCCTCCCCCCGCCCAGCAAGAAGGAGCGCGGGCCCTCTGCGCTCCGGGTTGGGTCGCGGGCCGTGCCGCCGATGTGCCCATGAACCTCGGCCTGCTTGGCCTTGGGCGGATGGGCCGGAATTACGCGCGGATTTTTGCGGACCATCCGCACATTCGCATCGACGCCGCCGATCCACCGCTCGGCGTCGCGCCGAACGCGCGGGAGGCCTGGGCCGCCGCTGTGGTGGCTGCCCCGACCCGCCTGCACGCTGCCCTGGCGCTCCCCCTGCTCGCTGGCGGCCTTCCCGTGCTCATCGAGAAGCCCCTCGCCGCGACGCTTGAGGAGGCCCGAACGCTCGCTGCTTACCCGACCTGCTTCGTAGGCCACGTCGAGCGCTTCAACCCCGCGGTCGCGGCGATCCCGGCCGCGCCCAGGTTCGTGCAGGTCGAGCGCCTCGCCGAGTGGGTGGACCGGGGCGTGGACGTAGACGTCGTGCTCGACCTGATGATCCACGACCTCGACCTCTTCCTCAACTTGCACGCCTATGAGCGCGTCGTAGACATCCGGGCCAACGGCGTGTGCCTCGCCACCGGGGAGATCGACCTCGCACAGGCCCGCATCGAGCTGGTCTCGGGGGCAGTCGGCACCTTCACAGCCTCTCGCGTGAGTCGCAAACGCAGTCGCACATGGCGGGCGTTCGCTGCGGATCGTTCGTACATGAGCGTGGATCTGGACAGGAAGGCCGCGGTGCGGGTGGATTGGCACGGCGGGCCGCGAGAGACGGCGCTGGCCATCGCCGATCACAACGCGCTGGAGCAGCAGGTGCTCGCGTTCGTGCGGGCCGCCGAAGGTGGGCACCCCGACGCCCGGCTCGCGACCGCACGTCAGGCGTTGGCGGCCTTGGAGTTGGCCTCGCGCGTCCGGGAAGTCATCGCCAGGACGCCGACAACATGAGAGGCGGGGGCCAGCCCGGGCGCTGCGCAAACAGCAACGTAAGTCCCTGGAAGGACTTGATCTGGAGCCGGGCTGGCCCCCACCCGCACCGTTCCAGGGGGAAGGCGTCGGGCCCGGCGTCTTCGCCGGACCGTCGCATTCCACCGGTAGGAACGGTGCAAAGAGACCGCCGAGCCGCGAGCGAGGTTCGCCGAGCGCGCGGATCGGCGGGCCAGCCCGGGCGCTGCGCAAACAGCAA
>CANKNP010000301.1 GCA_947483545.1 Deltaproteobacteria bacterium
AAGAACGGCGGCCCGGCGACGAGCCAGAGCTGGGGGCCCCAATCCGCTGGCAGCAGCGGGATCGCCCGCTCGGGCACCTCGACCGCCCGCCCATGGCAACAGCCCGCCATGAAGCATCCGATTCGTCCGATCGCGAGGCCGAGCATCACCGTCGGACCCAGGGCATCCGCCATCTTCAGGATGGGGATCCTGCGGAGATGGCCGTAGAGGATGCTCGCCAGCCCCGCTGCGATGAACCCGCCGTAGAACGCAAATCCGCCGCGCGAGGGGTTGAAAAACATCCCCGGGTTCGCGAAAAACTCGGCCTTGTCATCGGACATCGACAGGTGCATGAGCCGGGCGCCCCCGAGCCCGCCGATCACGGCGAGCAGGTACATGCCTACGAGCTTGTCGGGATCGATCCCGACCCGAGAGGCCCGCATGTGCGCGACCATCGCCGCGAAGATGAACGCGAAGGTGATGGTGAGGCCCCACGTGTTGTACGGGATCTCGCCGAACTGGGTGTGCTGGTGCCAGAAGGTTTTGTACATGGCTAGGTGATCCCGGCGGAGATGCGGACCATTGGGCGCCTGTCTTCCCCTTCTCCCTCCGGGAGAAGGTGCCGCCGTACCCGGCGGCGGATGAGGGCTCCCCGGCGATTTTGAACGGCCCTCATCCGCCCGCGAGGACAGGGACCCCTTCTCCCGCCGAGCGGGAGAAGGGGAGGAAGATCGGCAGTGCCTGTCGCTCCCGCCATGCTCATGCCGTCACCTCCTCAAAAGCGACCAGATCACGCTCAACGGACCGGAGCGCGAGGCCCCAGGTGGAGGCCAACGACAGGTCCAGGCCAAGATCCTCGCGGGCGATGGGCTCGGCCCATGCGTCGCCCGTGCGGCGCAGGAGTCGCTCGTAGCCGGGGGCGCCGGCGGGGCCGAGGGGTCGAAAGTGCTCGTACACCAGCGCGGAGAACAAATACCCGAACAAATAGGGAAAATTGTAGAACGCGAGGCCGCCGATGTAAAAATGGAGCTTGTTAGCCCAGTACATCGGGTCCACGCCACTCACGCCCGGCCCATACCAACGCTGGAAGATCGCGATGGTCTCTGCCTCCAACTGTTCAGGATCCAGGGGCCCTTCTGCGCGCATCTCGTAGAAACGCCGCTCCAATTCGAAGCGGGCGGGGATGTTCGACAGGTACGCCAGCGCGTCCGACAGAGAGGCGTCCAAGAGGCGGAGGCGGACCTGGGGACCGGTCGTGCGCGCGAGGGCGGCCTCGCGGACGAGGGCTTCCCCGAACGTGGAGGCGGTCTCCGCGAGGGTCATCGGAAGGCGCCGCTGGGCGGGCGGGACGGTGTTCAACACCTCGTTGTGGAAGGCGTGGCCGAGCTCGTGGGCCAGCGTCGAAAGGCTCCGCTCGTTGTTGCCCCAGGTCATGAAGATGCGGCTCTCGTTCTTCGTCGGCACGTCTGCGCAGAACCCCCCGCCGCGCTTGCCAGGACGATCTTCGACCTCCACCCAGGACTCCTTGAACGCCCGGGTCGAAAACGTCGCGAGGTTCGGAGAGAACGCAGCGAATTGCTCGACGATGAACTCCTGGGCGTAGGTGTAGCTGACCTCGCCGTCGGACCGGCCCAGGAGCGAGAGGGTATCGGTCCAAGAGAGCTGGGCCTGACCCATCGCGCGGGCTTTCGCGGCGAGATACCTGGACATCAGCGGGGAGGCTGCCCGCGCCGTCTCCAGCAGCGCGTCCAGGGTCGAACGCTCGATCTTCGCGTTGGCGAGCGGCTCGTCGAGGGTGTCAAGGCCACGGCGGGCGTTCAGCACGATGCGCGTCCCGGTGATGTGTGTCAGCGCCTTGGCGCACACCGGCGCGATCGAGCGCCAACCGATCTTCTGGGCCTCAAACGCCCGCTGCCGCAGCTCCGGATCTTCCTTGCTGAGCAGCTGCGACACCTGCCCGGGCGACAGCGCCTCCGGCCCGTTCCCGCGGTCCACCTGCATGCGGAGCGCGCCCGCCTGCTCGTCATACAGCTCCCCCCACGCCAGGATGCCGTCGCGCGCCAGTTCGGTCGAGAGCGCCTCCTCGGCCTCCGGTAGCCGGAGCTTTCCGAGCCGCCGCCGCTCCAGCAGGTCCCCCTGCATGTGCTCGAGCCCCGGCCACCCGAGGAGCGACGTGAAGTCCCCCTCTGGCATCCGGATCACGCGATCGTTCGGGGTGACCGAGGCGCGTCCAAACAGCGTCCACAGCTCGCTCGCCCGCGCGTCGGCCCGAAGCGCATCGCGCCCGATCGCGTCTGCCGCGGCGTGACAACCCGCGAAGGTGCCAAGGGTCTGGAGCTCGACGGAGATCGCCTCGAGATCCAGGAGCAACGCGGCAAGATCCCCGAGATCGGGACCCAGCGCGTCCGCGCGAGTGAGCATGCCGCGCAGCCGCTGATCCGCGTCGGCGGCGGTCGCCTGGAAGGCCGGTCCCATCGGTCCGCCCGGCAGGATGGCGTCGAGGTTCCAGGTCGGGGAGGGGGCGAAGGCCACGGGGAGCTCCAAAGGGTGCGCGGGGGTATCAAGAAAGGAGGGGGGAGTGCGGAGTCACATCGCAGGCCTCGACACACACGCGCCATCGACGCACCGTGTCGCAGCCGGGCGGATCGTAGGCGATGACCTCGGCGTACTGCGACTGGTCGTCGGCCTGCTTACGGGGTCCCGAGCACCTCGACTGCGCCCGAGGCCGACCAGCACACACCACAGCCCTCGCCGTTGAGCTCCGTCCCCGTCCACTCCGGCGTGAACGTGCCGCTCCCGACGTAGCTCCCGCCGCCCATGCCGGTGTCCTGTGAGGGCACGGTGAGCGACCACGTCACCTCGTCACCACCCTTGGCGCCGGAGAGGCCGATCTGCAGCGTGTTCCCATCGCAGGCCACTCCCGGGTCGCTCGTGCCGGCGCAGTCGATGGCGAACGTCTCACCGCCGACCGATACGGTACCGTAGAGCCCGGGCGCGTCCCCGGCGCCATGCACCTGGAGGGTGAGCCGGCTGACGCAGCCGATGAGGGTGCACTCGTGCCCGCAAGCGGCGAGGAGGAGCAGGGGAGCAGGCAGCAGGGCTCGGTGCATGGGGACTCGGTGACTGGGCCAAGGGTAAGCACTGCCGAGCCCGTGCTGGCCCCGGGTACTTCCGCCCCTCACGCCCCCCGGACGAACCCCGCCAGTCCGATGGGCGCGAGCCGCTGGTGCATGCCCGCCCACGCCGCCTGGTTCGTGAACAGCCAGAGCACGCGGGTTCGACGGGTTCGCGGCGGCCTCGGCACCGGCGCCATGCCGTCTGTGAACACGATGAGCCCGTCGTACACCGGGTTCGCGTCCACCGCGTCCATGACCGGCTGGAAGTCCGTGCCGCCCCGGCCTTGCACGACCACTTCACGCCGGGCTCGCTTCAACGACAGCGGCTTACCCTGGATCTCCGTGTCGAACTGGATGACGTCGATGGCGGTCACCCCGTAGGTGAAGAAGCGGTTCACGATGGAGAAGGCGACCGCCAGGTCCGCGCTGCCCATCGACCCACTCACGTCCACCGCCACCAGCAGCCGCGTGCAGAAATCCCGACGGCTCCCCAGGTAGTCGAACCCATATCGTCGGCTGGGCTTCATGCGGGTGAGCACCCGGTGGGTGGTGAGGACGGTAGCGCGAAAGCGGCGAAGCACGTCGCGGTAGTCGAGCCTCGGGACCAGGTTTGCGAGGATCCTCTCCGTCAGCCTGCCGGCCAGGACGCCCCATTGCCCGCTCTCCTGTGCCGCGCGCACGTGGGCGTCGATGCTGTCGCCCACCAGCTCGTCGTTCTCCCACTCGCGTGCATTCGCCCCATCCGAGGTGTGTTGTTCCAGGGCCTCGGCATCGGTGCGGCCACCCGACCGGGCACCCGCGTCCCCGTCGGCTGGGTTCGGGTCGGCGTCCCCGTCGGCGTTCGGGTCCCCCTCGGCCCCTCCACCGCTCGCCGCCCCCGAGTCAAGCAGCCGCTGGTAATAGAACTCCAGGTACTTGTCGTCGAACTCGGCGGTTCCGAACACGGCAGCCGCGCGCGGGAACGGGAGGCGCGGGTCACGTAAACACTCGGCGAGGGTGATGTTGCTGGCCAGCCAGGTACGCTCCGGATCCGGCTTCCGGCGGGTGTAGGGGTGCTTCAGCAGGATCCGCAGGGCCTCTGCTGTAAGGACGGCCTGGAGCCCAGCGTCGCTCAACGCAGTGATGAACGCAGGGTTGTAGAGCACCTCCCCGCGGCCGATACGCACGGTCTGCACCCGGGGGTCCACCCGGAGCCGATGGGTGTTCCAGACTGCAAAGAGCAGTGGTTCTACGAGGAACCAGCGTTGAACCACCTCGCTGATGCGCTCGCGGGCGGGCAACCTCACGCGCTCAGACCTTGATCGCGGCGATGTACTCCACCAGGAAGTTCATCAGATCGAGCGAGGAGGCCGCAAACCGCATGACGGACGTGAACCGCTTGCTCTCGAGCAGGCTCGCAAAGTGGGCGATGGCCTCCTGCTTCTTGTCCTTTTGAAGCAATTTCAGCCAGGCAAGGAGGTTCTTGCGCGCTCTCTCGGTGTCCTCCGCCTTGAGTTGGCCCGCGTCGATCCAATGCACGATGGCTTCATCGAGCAGGATGATCGCGGGCAGGGACAACGCCCGCAGTTGCCTTTCGTTGTCCTTCAGCGCGAGGAGCACATGCTCGGGACCGAGCCCCTCTCCCTCGGCGAGGCTGCGCTGCAAGGCGAGGGCCGCGGGCGTGCCGACGATGCCTGCGATCAGCTTCACATGCAGCTTGTCGAGCTCCGGCACGCGCTCGATCAGCCGGGCCACACGCGCCCACGCGCGCCGGTCCGCCGTCTTTTCGATTCCGCCCTTCCAGGCTTCCGCCGCGCTCGTGCCGCCGTCGAGCTGTCCAGGGTTCTTCTGGATGAACCGGACGACGCGGGGGTCCAGGCCGCCGCGCCCCGCCCACACCAGCCAGTCTTCGATCGTGGGCGCGAAGGTGTAGACGTTGAACCTTGAGACCAGCGCAGGGTCGAGGTCCGTGAGCTGGTACTCCTCTCCCTCGTTGACCGCAGCGATGACGCGGCTCCCGTCTGGCAGCGCCCGGCCGGCGAGCGTGCGGTTGAGCGTGAGATCCTGGACGGCCTGCAGGATCTCCGGCCTTGCCCGGTTCAATTCATCCAGGAAGAGGACGATGGGCTGCCCGGGGTCCGGCCACCAGAAGGGCGGCAGGAACACCGAGCGACCGGTGGCTTCATCTTTGTGCATCAGCCCGAGGAGATCGCCCGGATCGCTCATCTGGCCGAGGAAGAACGGCACCACGCGCAGGCCCCGGGCCGTGTAGCTCGCGGTCAGGATCTCCGACTTTCCGATGCCGTGCTTGCCGATGAGCAGGATGTTCTGGGAGGCTGGCGTGCGCTCCAGGATCTGCTCTAGCTCGGGCGTGTCCACGTGGATTGCCATGGCGTCAGTCCTGCTCCGCGGCGTCGCGACGGCCCAGCAAGGTCACCTTGAACGGTATCCCCGTGGCCTGAAGCGCCTGGCACGCCTGGATCGTCTGGCGGAGCTGGGGGAGCACCTCCATGAACCGGTTGAAAGGGACGAACACCTGCAGTGTGTCGCCGCGACCGAGGTCAATGCAGAGTGTCAGCTTCTGCGTGTCGGTGCGCGTGTCGATGGCGAAGCCCAGCTCCTCGGCCAGCTCCCGCACGCGAGCCATGATGGCCTCGACCTTGAAGTCCCGAACCTTCGCCCGCTTTTTCTCGACGGTCAACCGCCGCGCCACAGCTTCCCGACACGCAGCGATGACGCTCGTGAACTCGGCCACGGTGGTGAACGGCATGCCGTCCGGGAGGTTCCAGAGCGGTGCCGTCACCAGCAGCCTGCCATCCGTCCTGCGCGCCAGGCCCACCTCGGTGCGGCGAAAATACTGGTCTCCGGCGTGCTTCATCGTCACGGTGAGGAGATAGGTGACCTCCGCGCTGCTCGCCTTGCTCCGGTGTAGTTGCAGGCCTGGCCCGGTGAGCGCCGCGATGATCTCCTCCACCGTCTGCTCAGCCTCGGCGGGCGTAGCAGCTGGGGCGGGGACACCTGTCAGGTTCTCCCGCAGGAGCTTCCGGAGCGTTGGTTGGGCGAGGGACACGACGGGGAGTACGCTATTCCGAAGCCGAAGCCCGAGCCCGGGCGGGGCTGCTCGGGCCGCCTCCCGACGCGCGGTCCGCCAACATCGCACGGGGTGCGCGCCTGAAAAGTGATCCCGGTGGTGTCGCCGAGCCCGCGGGTCTCGCTTTTCGAGTCTCGCCCTTCG
>CANKNP010000302.1 GCA_947483545.1 Deltaproteobacteria bacterium
ATGAAGGGCGATGCCGCGCCGGTCCACGCGGTGGACAGTTTGGTCGCGCGGGCGAGCTGATCAGCCGCCGAACAGCTTCACGCAGTCGTCGTAGACCAGGATCGGGTGTGTCCCGACGTTGATGTCTTCGAGGTATTCGAGCAGGAGATCCCCGTTCTCGTCGAGGACCACGGTGATGCGGTCGGCGTACGCCTGGCTCTCGGAGCTGGCCGCGCCGTAGGTGAGCGCGAGCGTGCGGTCGGTGTCGCTCCACAGCTCGTATTCAAAGCCCTCGGCCGCAGCGAAGTCGGCGTTGGCGCTGGGCGTGTCGAAGCTGACACCCACGATGGTGACGCCCAGATCATCAAAGTCCTGCTGGAGGTCGCGGTACCCGCAACCCTCGACCGTTCAGCCAGCTGTGCCGGCGGCGGGGTAGAACCACGCGACGGTGGCGTGGCCGAGCAGATCCTCGCGGGTCCGCGGGGACTCGTCCATGTTCTGGACCTCAAACTCCGGCGCGGGGATGGAGACGTCCGGGACGGTGCCGTTGAAGTCGGTGTCCGTGTCGGTGTCTGAATCCGTGTCGGTGTCGGTGTCCGAATCGGTGTCGGTGTCGGCGTCCGAGTCGGGGACGCTGGAGTCATCGGTGCCGGTGCAGGCGAAGATCAGGGGGAGGAGGGACATGGGGGGGAGCTAACGGGGGTTCGGGGTTCGGGCTACGGGCTTCGGGCTAAGGGGATTCGCAGCGGCTTCCGAACCCCCCTCCGCCCTTCGGGCACCTCCCCCCGCTGGGGGAGGGAAATGCCGTTTCTCCGGCGATGAGGGATCCCCTGGGTGCTTCCGAACCCCCCTCCGCCCTTCGGGCACCTCCCCCCGCTGGGGGGAGGGAAATGCAGAGTCCGGACCCCCACCCCCGCTGGGGGAGGGAAATGCAGAGTCTGGACCCCCACCCCCGCTGGGGGGGGGAAATGCAAAGTCCGGGCCTCCCCCCCCGCTGGGGGAGGGAAATGCAAAGTCCGGACCTCCACCCCCGCTGGGGGAGGGAAATGCATAGTCCGGACCTCTCCGCCTCCGGTCTACAGGCTCCGGCCTCTCCCGCGCAAGAGACACCCTGCCACGACCAACACCAACCACCACGACGAAGGCCCAGGCGAAGTCGCGCAGCCCCAGCCGGTGGGGGATTCGCTCACCCCATCGCAGTCGTCGTCGCGTCCGTCCAGGCGCTCCATCGCCCCGGGGAACACGTAGGCGTCGAGATCGTCGCAGTCGCCATCCAGCTCGGTCCAGCCGTCGCGGTCATCGTCGAAGGCGTCGGTGTGGTTGTCAACGATGCCGTCGCAGTCGTTGTCGCGCAGGTCGAGGGGTTCGGGGGCGCCGGGGTAGACCGTGCCGTCGCCATCGTCACAGTCCGCCGACTGCTCCGAGTAGCCGTCGCCGTCGTCGTCGAAGGCGTCGGTCTCGTCGTCAACGAGGGTGTCACAGTCGTTGTCCTGGCCATCGGCGAGCTCAGGGGCGCCGGGCCAGGTCGCCGGGTTCGCGTCGTCACAATCCCCGGCGATCTCGCTGGCACCGTCGTTGTCGTCGTCCGAGCGCTCGGTGTCTTCGTCCACGGTGCCGTCGCAATCATTGTCCAGGCCGTCGGGGAGCTCGGCGGCGGTCGGGTGGGTGAGCGGATCGCTGTCGATGCAGTCGCCCGCTCCAGCGGTCCAGGTGTCGAGATCGGCATCCCCGAGCGGCGTGCCTTCGTCGATGGTGCCATCGCAGTCGTTGTCGAGGCCGTCTGGAAGCTCGGTGGCGGCGGGGAAGCAGAGGCGGTTGTCGTTGCGGCAATCGCCGGCGTCCTCGGAGAAGCTGTCGCCGTCGTCATCGCCGGCGGAGGTGCCTTCGTCGGTCTGTCCATCGCAATCATCGTCCCGGCCGTTGGGCGCCTCGGCTTGGGTTGGGAAGATCGAGGGGTCGAGGTCGTCGCAGTCGCCGGCTGTGTTGGTAAAGCCGTCCCCGTCGTCGTCGGTGGCGTCGGTCCCTTCGTCGATCACCCCGTCGCAGTCGTCGTCCTCGCCGTTGGAGTGCTCGGGGGCCGCGGGGTAGACAAAGGCATCCGAATCGTCACAGTCCCCGGCCTCTTCGGACCACCCGTCCCGGTCGTCATCATAGACCTCAGTGCCGTCGTCCACGCGGAAGTTGCAGTCATTGTCGAGATCGTCCACGACCTCTGCGGCGCCTGCATTCCGCGTGGGGTCGTCATCGTCGCAGTCACCGCTGCAGGTGCTGAACCCGTCGGCGTCGGCGTCGTAGCCCTCGTCCACGCTTTCATCACAGTCATTGTCGATGGTGTCACACAGCTCTAGCGCCCCGGGAAAGGCAAGCGCGCTGGTGTCATTACAGTCATCGTCGTTGTTGACATACCCGTCTGGCGCGTAGCACGCGAAGGTGGCCACGGCGGCATCGCCATAGCCGTCGCCATCGGCGTCGGCCCAGAAGGTCTGGGCATCCACTGCGGTGGCCTCGTCGATCGCCCCGTCGCAGTTGTCATCTTTGCCGTTGCAGTACTCCAGCGCGTCGGGGTGGACGGCGGCGTCGTTGTCGTCACAATCATCGCCATCGTAGCCGTCGCCATCTTCGTCCACGCCGACGACGACGCAGCCCGCACCTGGGTAGTAGTGCTCGACCATCCAGCAGTGGTCGTAGCCGTTGGTCGCCCAGCGCGACGTTCCCCACTGACACATGCCGCGGCCGTGACCATAAACCGTCTCGCCGCTGCACACGCTGTCGGAGACCCCATCAGCGGTGGGATCCCCGTTCTCCGCCGAGTATTCGGTGTACTCCAGGCTCGTGCCGTTGACCGCGTACTCGCCTTCGGTCGCGTCCACCGCGTTGTCACTCGACGTGTAACGGGTCTCCTCGTAGACTTGACAGCTGGTCGTGTCACAGATGTCCGCACAGTCATACTTGCCGCCGGCGTTCACCCACCAGGCTGCGTAGCTGCGGATCGCGACGGCGCCGGCCTGTAGCGACTCGTCCTCCCAAGAGGTGATCCACTCGTGCCCGAGCACGCCCTTGACGTACTCCTGGAAGTCGATGACATCGACGGGGCCATCACACGAGGACGCGCCGCCCTCGCTCATTCGCCAAACGCGGATCGTGTCCGGCGGCGTGAAGTCGTACACGGTGGCCGGCGGCGGTGGCGGGTCACTGGATGCGTTCATCGCCCGCATCTCCGCCAGCGATGGCAGCTCTTCGCCCCGCGCAATCTGGCGCTCGACCCACCGCGCGCCAGGGGTCAGGTCCCCGGGCTCCAGCACGTAGGTTGGCTCCAACTCAAGCGGCCCATCGGAGTGACATGCGGTGAGCAGCAGGAGCGGGAGGAGGAGCATGCCTGCCTAGGAGGTCCGGAGGACATACCCCGGGAGCGCCGCCCGCGAGACTCGCAGCGGGCTCCTACTTTACCGGTTTCAACGCGTTGCAGTCGATGGAGGCCGACACCATGCCGACCGGGGCTGTGTAACGGGTGCCGTCGGCGTATGCGGCCCAACGATCCTGGGGGAGGTCACAGGTCAAGACCCGGCCACCGTCGTCGGTGAAGCTCAACGTGTATTTCTCGGACTTCGCGCCGGATCGTTCGGACCCGCCGGCGGTGACGGGGGGCCAGCTTGGGGCGGGCGACAGGCCGTTGCCACCTGCCCGATCCGTCCGCACAGTGGCCCAACGATCTACGGTATAGCTGCACTTCTGGTCGTACACCGGATCCTCGCGGTACTTCGTCGCGCACTTCTCCGCCTCTTTGAAGGTGCCGTCACCGTTGTCGGTCCGCTCCGTGTGACACTCCTGGCCGTCGGGCACCTTCGTGGTCGAGCGTTGGGCTTGCGAGCAACTGACGTTCCGGGAGCCCGCGGGCACGGCCTCTTTCCAGGCCGAGTCGGTGACCGCCTTGAACTGCTCGACCGCGATCTCCCTCGACCAGGTGTGCGCGTTCAGCGTCACCGCGGCCTCTTTCTTCCACATCATCAGCCCGATGATGCCGACGCAGACAACGAGCGCGCCCATGGCCAGCAGGCCACCGGCCCCCAGGAGCCAGGGTGCTTTGGAAGCTGGCTTCGGCTGCGGGTCCTGCGCCGCGGCGCGGGCGGCCAACTTGCGCGCTTGCTCCTCGGCAGTCGCGGCCTTCGACGAGTCCTCGGCGAACCCCCCTGCGACGTCGGACTGGGTCTCCCGCTGTTTGACCGCGGCCGAGCCATCCATCGGCGAGCCGCAGCCGACGCAGAACTGGGCGGTCGCCGCGTTCGGAGCGTCGCACCCCGCACACTGTTTGTCGGCGCCGACAAAGGGATGGTCCTCGACGGCGACCTTGTCCTCGTCCTTGGGGAAGTAGCGCTTCGTGGCATCCTGAGGGGAGCCGCAGTTCGGGCAATTGCGGTGGGACAAGCCCAGGAGCTTGGGGGTCTCGCACCGGGGGCAGTCCCAGAGCATCTCGTAGTGTTTTTCGCTGGGCATCGCGGGGCTCCTCAGGGGGGTTTATCCCGTGCCTCAGTACAAATACCCTTTCCCCGAAAAAGCCCCGCCGTCATCGTTGTAGATCGCACCGACCAACAGCTCGTCGATGCCGTCGCCGTCGATGTCGGAGCCCGAGGCGAGGGCATGGGCGAACGCATCTGCCACCTGCTCGGCGAGCAGGATCTCTCCGGCGTCCGCGAGGGCATGACTCCCGGCCGACCACGGGCCGTAGATCACATAGGCGGCGCCGGCGTCCTGACCGGGGCGGTCGCTGCCCGGGGCGCCCGCGGCCAGATCGAGCACGCTGTCGCCGTTCATGTCGCCGGAGGCGAGCGCGAAGCCGGCTTGATCGTCCGAGACCTCGCCGAACCAGCGGGTGGGCTCGTCGTCGAGCGCGCGGACCTCGTTCGACCCCGACCCAAGGGCCCCGTGGACCAGGAAGATCGTCCCGTTTTCGTAGCCGTCGGCGGAGACCAGAAGGTCGGCGAACCCATCGCCATCGACATCCCCGGGCGCGTGGATCGGGCTGCCCGTATAGGCGTATTCGTCCGGTCCGACCAACGTAAGATCCGCATCGGTGATCTCATGGTCGCCGGCTGCGATCGGCCCCCAATAGACCACGACCTTGCCCGTCGCGGTGCCGTTCTCGTCGGCGCCGCTCGCCCCGAGCGCCAGATCGTCGAGCCCATCGCCGTCGTAGTCGCCGAGCATCGCCACCGCGTTGCCGATGGCGTCACCGCCGCCAAACTCGCCATGCAACAGGGCGGTCGCGTCGACAGGGAGCCCGAGGAACACGGAGCGCGCCTCGGCGAGCTGAACTTCCCCGACGAGCGGGCCCTCCACCAGGTAGGCGCTCCCGCCCCCGGCCCCGGCTGCATCGCTCCCGCTTGCCCCAACGAGGTAGTCGAGCACGCCATCGCCTGTCAGATCGCGCCCCCCGCACGCGGCGACCCCCGCGTAGTCGCTCCCCAATTCGCCGATGGCTGAGCCGCTCGCCGCCTGGGAGAGCTGGACCTCGCCCGATCCGCTCGCGCCCGAGAGCAGCCAGACGCGGCCTGCGTTGCTGCCGTTCGTGCCATCGCCGATCGCGCCGACGAGCAGGTCCTGGCGGCCGTCGCCGTCGCCATCGCCGGCCGGGGCGAGCGAGTAGCCGGAGAAGTCGTAGGTGCTCGCGCCGGACCAGCAGAGCTCGGCATCGTCCATGGTGCGGCGGGCATCCCCGGTGAGCAGGGTGGCGCCGGAGAACATGCAGACGCGGTTGCCGTAGTACCCGGCGATCACCACGTCCGGCACAGTGTCGCCGTCCAGGTCGCCCGGGAGGGTCACCGCGTTCCCGGCGGCGTCGGAGGGGGCGCCGACGAAGGTGTAGACATCCGCGGGGAGGACGCCGCTGTCGGAGTCCTGGGCAGAGTCTTCGGTGTCTATGGGGGAGTCGCCCGAGTCGGGGGCCTTGCCGGCGCAGGCGACCAGGAGCAGGCAGAGGGGCAGGAAGAGGGGGCGGCTTGGCGCTCTCGCCGCGCCGCCCGATCGGGCCGTGGAACGCCGCTGATCATCGGGTGGGGCTTCGGGGGTGGAGATCGGCGGGGTTTTCAACCACCCCCCTCCGCCCTTCGGGCACCTCCCCCCTAAAAGGGGGGAGGAAAGGGGAGGCCGTCCGCGCCGCCTCTCGGTCACGTCGCCTCCGTCCGTTGCAGGAGTTGCTGCACCACATCTCGATCGGCCGCCTCTGGGTCGATGGTCAGATACCGGCGTAGATCGCGCGCAGCTTCCGCTGGACGCTGGAGGTGCAGCAGCAGGAGAGCCCGGTCCCGGATCTCGCTGGACTGCTCGCC
>CANKNP010000303.1 GCA_947483545.1 Deltaproteobacteria bacterium
AAGTCCCTGGAAAGACGTGACTCGGAGCCGGGCTGGCCCCGAACCGCACCGTTCCAGGTGGAAGGCGGCGGGCCCGGCGTCTTCGACGGACCGTCGCATTCCACCGGTAGGAACGGTGCAAAGAGACCGTCGATCCGCGTGCGAGGTTCGCCAAGCGCGCGGATCGGCGGCCCAAGGCCGTCACACATCGAACATAACTGAGGGGCTCAGAATTGTTCGATGGTCACCGAAGCGAGCAGATGGCCGTCCCGCCAGGTTCGGATCGAACATAACTGAGGGGCTCAGAATTGTTCGGTGGGGACCGAGGCGGGCGATCAGAACGTGTCCGCGCACCAGGGGAGCGGCGCGCGGAAGAGCGTTCCGATCCCCCCAGGATCGTCGATCATCCCGATGGCAGCCAGATCGTCGGGGGTATGCCACCCCGTGTACAACGACGCCAGCGCGCGGATGTGCATCGCCGTGGTCCCCTCGCCCCCACGCACCACCGTCGCGCGCCGGTCTCGCACCTGGAGCTGCCAGCGCCCGGCGTTCTCGGGCATCGTCTCGTCTTGGATGTCCAGGTCTATCGCACCATCCTCGGCCCAGCCGCGCGCGGTCAACGCTCCCGGCAGGTCCACGATGCGCACCATCCACCTGTCCACGCCGACCACCTCGGTGCCGACGGCTGGGAGCAGCGTCTCCATCGGATCGGTCGGCGGTCCTGGCCATTGGACGTGGTCGTTCATCGTGCCCGCGTCGGCGAGCAGGGTCCAGAGTCGTCGGGCGGCTGCGGGCGTCCGCCAGCCCCAGTCGCGCACCTTCCACGGGACGTGCGGCCCCGTCGTGTCCTGCCAGATCACCGCCCAGCCTTCACCGTCCCCGACGATGTAGCTCTGGGTGACCCCGACGAAGGGGCTGTAGACACGCGCCCAGAGCCCCTCAGAACGCACGAGTTGCCCGTTTCGAACGACCCCCCAAGCCCTGACCAGGCCGGCGATCTCGGCGCCTTCGACCCGGCGAACGGGCAATCGGCGATCGGCCAGGCCGATGGCGTCGGTCCGGATGCGGTGCTCGACGCGGGTGCCGGCCTGCTCATAGCCGACCTTGCGGTAGAGCCCGAGGGTCGAGGCGTACAACGCGGCGATCGGCAGCCCTTCCGCTCGGAACGCATCGAGCGCGGCGGCCATCATGCCCCCGGCGAGTCCCCCGCCGCGGGCTTCGGGGGCGACGGCCACCCCGGCGACGGCGGCCACGGGCACGTCGGCGCCGCACATGTGCATGGCACACCGGTAGATGCCGAAGCCGGCTTGGATCCGGGCGTCCTCGGCGACAACCCAGTGTGCGTCCATCCGACCCGTGCTCAGCTCGCACGCGGCGCGAGGGGCGTTGAACACCTCCGACATCATCTGGACGTAGGCGGGGAGTTGGGCCTGGGCGAGCGGGACGATCGGGGCGCGTTGCATGACCCCGTGCGTATCGCGAGATCAGACCGGGTCGGCGTCCAGCGACTCCAGGGCCTCGACGACGTCCATGTCGCCGGCAAGCTCTTCGAGGGGCATCATGCGTAGAAGGACGGACCGCAGCAGCGTGAAGTCCACGGGGCGGGGCACCACGATGGAGCCCTGGCTGACGAGGCGCTCACGGGTCGCGTGCCGGATGCCAGGCGGCACGATGACGAGCGAGTTCCGGTGGAGCGAGGGAGCGGCTGCGGCGAACCGCTCCAGGAGACGGATGCCGGCGCCTTCAGGGCGCGGAAAAGACAGGACGGCCGCATCAAACGCCTCGGGGCCAAGGTGGGTGAGGGCCTCGGGGATCGAGCCAAACGGGTGGACCTCATGCCGCTCCCCCAGGAAACGGTGGAGCGCACGCCGGAGCAGCTCGTCCTCTTCGACCAGGAGCACGCGGCCGCGCAGTTGGCCGGCTCGGCGGGGCACATCTGCGCTCTGTACGGACACCGTCGCTTCGGCCAACGGGAAGCTCACCTTCACGCGCGAGCCGACGCCCGAGGCGGTCTCCAGCTCCAGGTTTCCGCCCGCGAACCGCAGCGATTCCCGCGCGAGCCCCAACAAGAGCGGCGCCAAACCGGGCTGTTGTGCGAGCCAAGCCTTGTCGTTCAGGTGGGACTGCACGTCCACCGCGTAGCCGGCGCCGCTGTCTCGGATCTCGATCTGCACCCAGCCGGCTTGTAGCCTTCCATCGACCATCACCCTCGGGGAGACCGACTCCCGACAGCTCTCGACCGCGGCGACAAGGAGCAACGCGAGCCCACGCAGCAGAGGACCCCGGGCCGCGCATGCTGCGGGGAGATCTTCGAGCGTGAGCTCCAAGGTCACGTCTGCGGAGAAGTGATGCGAGAGCAGCTCCCGCGCGGCCTCAAGCTCGCGGCCGATACGGATCGGGCCGGGCGAATCGGGCTCGGAGCGCTCGATCATCGACACGTCATCTGCGAGGGCGCTGAGCCGTTGAACGCCCTCGGCGAGGCGGTACATCACGTCGTCGAACGAGGTGTCCAGCGCGCCGAGCCGGGTGCGACGCGCGGCGATGTCGAATTCCCGCATCGTCGCCCCGGCGGCTACCAATCGGGCGAGCGCTCGCACATCCTGGAGGTGGGCGAGGATGAAGCGGTGGTCGGGCTGGAACCAGCTCACCGCGTCGAGCACGCGGCGCGCGAGACCATCGCCCAACATCGCGTAGGCCGCGCGGGTCTTGGTGCGCAGGGCCTCGCCCGCGAGCAGCTGTGCGTCGGACCGATCGACCAGGAAGAAAATGCCGCCTGCGAAGTGGGTGCCCTCTTTCAGGGCGACAGCGTCAAGATCGGCGATCGCTTCGGTCCCGTTTGGCCGACTGATCTTGATCTGCGCCTGGTGCCGCCCGCGGGTCTCCAAGCGCTCCCGCGTCCGAGCCCACGGCTGCTCCGGGGTGAACATGACCACATCCAGGAATTGCTTCCCGACCGCCTTGCTGCTTCCGAGGCCGCCGAGACGCTCAGCAGCCCGGTTCCAGCTCTGAACGATGCCATCCGCGTCCGTCACGATCGCGGCGACGCCCACGACCTGCGCGAGGATGCGCTCGAGCTGCTCGTTGCGTGGCAGGTCCGCCGCCGACGCCGCGGAGCACACCAGCGCGACGCCCATCGTCTGGTTCCGCTCGTTCTGCACCCGGGTGCCCTGGACCCGACACTCGACGATGTCTCCGTTCTCCCGTCGTAGTCCGTGCAGGAACACCGCCTGGCCGTCGGCGCGGAGGGTTTGGATCCAGTCCTGCATCATCAGCCGGGCGAATTCGTCTGGGAACAGGTTCGAGAGGGGGCGCTCCAGCGCCGACTTGGCGCTGTACCCGAGCAAGCTCTCCGCGGCGCCGGTCCAATGGATGATCCGCTGATCCAGATCCGCGACAATCACAGCGTCCGGTACACGCTCCAGCAGCGCGTTCTGCAACCGCACCCACTGCTCCAGCTTCCGGCGATCGGTCACGTCTTCCCCGATGACGACCAACACCCGATCCGGGGACTTGGGTGCCCCGACCAGCAGAAACTGCCATCGGATCTGACGTGCCTCGCCCGCGCGGGTGAACAACACCCACTCCACTCCCGGGGCTGAGTCTCCTGCCAGCGCCTTCCGGTGGGTTTGAAGCACGGTCTCCCGAAACGCCGCCTCCTGGTAGAGCACCCGCGTCAGGGCCTTGAGATCCGGCATTTGCTCAGGATCAAAGTCCACATGGTTGATCATCCCGCGGTTGATCGAGACGACCCGATCTTTCCCGTCGATGGTGTACACCCAGGCGTTGGTACGATCGAGGATGTCCTCAAGCGCCTGGACGGGGAGATCGGGGAGCGCGAGCCTGGGCGTGGCCATGTTCGCTGACTATCGAGATCGTGAGCTTGGCGCCCGGCGGCGCCCGCCCTCGCGCGGCGGGAGAATCGGCGAGGCCCTCCCGATCCTTCGCGGGTGCCAGCGATAGCTTGCGAGATGATCGCCCTCCGCATCCCAACCGGGCACCCCCTCGGGCCGTTCGGTGATCCCGTCGGCGAGACCCCGGTGCTGAACCTACCGCTTCGAACCTGTCAAGACGAAGCGCTCGCCGCCGCCGGTCTGACCTTGTCGGACCTCCCACCCGACGGCGCCCCATACCTGTGCTTCGGCGACTCGACGTGGTTCACCCCCGCGCTCCTGCGCAGTTTTTGCGCCGGCAGACCCGGACGCCTCGCCGTGGAGGACGCCGACTTCTTGCGAGACACGGCCCCATTGCAGCCGGAACGTGGCCGGTACTTCCTGGCCATTCGGGGGGCTGGCCAGCCGCCGGGCTTTGACGGTCCGGTCCGAACGCTCGACCTTCAGCTGCGACACACCCCCGCGAAACCTCCCCACGCCGCTTTTGCGCATGCGTTCCGAGGAGATGTGGCCCTCGGACCGGCCATGGTCCATGAAGTCTGGCACTGGACCCACGTCACGCGTGTGAACCTGCTGGCGCTCGCCGCTCGGGCGGAAGAGAGCCGGGCCGTGTGGGAATCCGGCGGCTTTTTTGCCCGCGCGGGGTTGATCCTTCCCGTGTTGTGGCGCGCGAAGAGCCTCCACCCCGCGGCGTTGGCGCGAGCGCTGCTGCCCATCCCGAAGAGCGCGAAGATCCATCCCACCGCCGTGATCGAGGCATGCGTGATCGGGGAGGACGTCGAGATCGGACCGTTCGCCTGTGTACGCGGCACGGTGCTCGGCGCCGGCTGTAAGATTGACGCCTACGCCAGCTTGAACCTCGCCGTGGTCGGTGCAGGCGCGCAGGTCGGGCGAGGGGCGATGGTGAATCTTTGCGTGCTGTACGAGCGGGCGTTTGTGAGCGCCGGCGGCGGATTTCAGATGTGCGTGTTCGGACGGGACAGCTTTGTGGCGATGACCGCGATGATGCTGGATTTGTCGTTCGGGCGAACCATCTCGGTCGAGAGCCTGGAGGGGCGCGTGGACACAGAGGGTTATTTTCTGGGCGGCGCCATCGGGCACCGGGCGAAAATCGGCGCTGGGGTGCGGATCGGGTACGGCGTGGCGGTGCCAAACGACACGCTGCTCGTGGCGCCGCCGGGAGATCTCGTCCGGCGGGTGGAGCCCGCAGCGGGGGCGGTCTGGGCCGTGGACGGGGTGGCGAAGGCCCCTACTCGACCGTGACGGGGACCCGCGCCAGGGTGGCGGTCCGGGCGGATTTGCCGTTCCCAAGCGTCAAGCGCACCTCGGCGTAGCCCAGGCCCGGCGAGCCTTTCACCGACGGCGTGAACCGATGGGACCCCGCAGCCTGACCGCCCGAGGCGATGCGATTGTCCGCGGTCGTCCGGTAGGGGGCGAGGGCCTCGACTGTGCGGGCGTAGGTCTGAATCCAAGCGGGTGCCAGCTCTTTTCCCGCGCTGTCCAAGAGCACGACCGTCACCACCGCCGAATTGGCGGGATTTCCGGTCGGCACGCTGTGGCCGGCCCCCGTGTTCTGCAGGGTGAGGGAGAGATCGAACGCCTCGTTTCGATGGATCGTGCCCGGCATCCGCACGAGGGCGCTCAACGCACGTGCGGGGTCGGAGGAAAACGTATGGGCGGCGACTGTGCCATTGGATCCAGGCACGATCACGCCGGTGGTAGGCGCCATGTGGCAGGATTGGCAGGTCACGCCCGCGGTCGCCCAGCCAGAGCTTTTCCACTCGGAATAGGTGGCGTAAAAGGGCTGGTCGGCGCCCGGCCAGGTCAACTCATGGCAGGAGGCGCAGAGCTCTGGCTTTTGGAGCTCGTCGGTCACGGCGATGGGATGGGGGCTGTTCGACCGGGCGCGGGTCCCCAATACCGTCGCGGTGCCGTCCGCTTGCGTTCGGATGTGACACGCAGCGCAGGTGACGCCCTCAGCGCGCAAGCCGGCATCGAACGCGGTGTTCGGGACCAGCTTCGGGCGCGAGGCGGCGCCATCCACATACCCGTTGGCGATCGTCGCGTGCTGGGCCTCCACCGGCAGGTGGCACGACTGACACAGCGTGCTGTCGCCGACGCTGGCCAGCGCTGCTTGGAACACGGGGTCGGTCCAGGCGTGCGCATGCTTCGAGCCGGACCAGGTGTCGTGCGCGGCGGCATGGCAGGCGTTGCAGCCCTGCGCGGACAGCGATGCGAGCCCGGCGGGCAGCACATCGATGGTGACCGGGAGCGAACCTGCGAAGAGCACCGGCGGCGGGAGGACTGGCGCGGGGGCTTGGGCGGCGGCAACGGGCTCGGTCGCCGGGGGGGTCGCCACCTCGTCCTTGCGCCCGCGGGCCAGCGCGATGCCCATGGCAGCGACGGAGGCGACGAGCACGATGCGG
>CANKNP010000304.1 GCA_947483545.1 Deltaproteobacteria bacterium
ACGCGCCACCCCGGAATCCAGATGCCGTTGACTGCGCCGAGCCCGACCGCACGCCTGACCGTCGCCGATCTGTTGGCGTTGCAGGCAGGCTATGCCTCTACCAACCGGTGGATCGGCGGGGAGTACGAGCGGACGGTCGTGCGCGGCGATGGTCGATCGATCGGGTACTTCGAGCCGGACGGGATCCGCTACGTGCTGGCCGAGCTGGAGCAAAAGCTGGGATGGAAGCCC
The DNA here is from genome assembly GCA_947483545.1 of Deltaproteobacteria bacterium. The sequence continues at coordinate 232 of CANKNP010000304.1, forward strand.
TATGTCGAGCACAGCGAGCACGGGGACAACGTGATCGCGCTGGAGGCGGGCAAGGCCGGCGGCGGGGCGAGCATCACGCTGGAGCCCGGCGGGCAGGTCGAGCTCTCCGGAAAGCCGTTCGCGACGCTGCGTGAACTGGACGCCGAGATCCGGCAGAATCGAGCGATGCTGCTTGAGCTGTCGCAGGGCAAGGACCACCACTGGCTCTCCTGCGGGCTGACGCCGTACGCGCCGATCGACAGCATCGCGTTCGTGCCCAAGGGCCGGTACGCGATCATGCGGGAATACCTGCCCAAAGTCGGGCCTCTGGCGCACTGGATGATGAAAGGTACGACCTCCGTCCAGGCCAACTTCGACTACGCGAGCGAGACCGACTGCGCGCGGAAGTTCAAAGTTTCTCTCGGCCTTGGGCCGTTGAACACCGCGATGTTCGCCAACAGTCCCATCGCCGAGGGCCGTGCTACCGGCTGGCGGAGCTACCGCGCGCACGTCTGGACCCAGACCGATCCCGCGCGCACAGGCTTCCCCCTCGCCGTCCGCGAGCGCTACACCCACGCCCGCTGGGTGGACTACCTGCTCGACGCGCCGATGATGTTCGTCAAGGATCACGGCACCTGGCTCGCGGCCGAGGGCTTGAGCTTCCGCGCGTGGATGGACAACGGGTTCGCCGGTCGTTTTCCCACGTTGGCCGACTGGGAGCTGCACCAGACGAGCGTGTTCCCCGAGGTCCGGGTCAAGCGCACCATCGAGATTCGCGGCGCGGACTGCGTGCCCATCGACCTCGCCGTGGCCTTCGGGGCGTTCTGGTTCGGCGTGCTCTACGGCGCGCTCGACGACGCCTCCGACTGGCTCGACCAGCACATGGTCGGCGATCCCATGGAGGCCCAGATCGAAGGCGGGCGCTTTGGGCTCTCGGGGCAGGTCTGGGGCCGCTCGACCGCCGCCCTGGCCCGCGAGATCGTGGACATCGCGGACGCCGGCCTGCGACGACTCGGCGAGGACCGCGAGCTGCTCACGCCGCTGAAAGATCAGGTCGCGTCCGGACATTCCCCCGCCGACCGGCTGATTCGCGCGTGGGAGGAGGATCGCTCTCCGGCGTCGTTCCTTCGGGCGTGCGCTTACTGAGGCGACCCGCGGCCCATCAGGCCGCGAGAAGGGGGGAGGCCGCGTGTCGCGGCCGCGCCAGGTTTCTGAAGTCGCTCATAGCGGCCTCTGAGCTGCCTAATGGCCAACAGCTAACGGCTAACAGCTCGCCCCGGAAGCTTAAGTGACCGGCATTGCGGTTAGCCCCCCGCATGGATCTCCGACCTTTCCTGGATGGCGCGCCCGCCCAGCCTGCCGATACCCTGGCGACAGCCCTTGATCACGCGAGTGTGAACGATCTCGGGGCGTTGGTCGCGGATCATCCCGAGGCATGCCTCTCTGACGGGGAGCTGACCGTCCGGGTGGTGAAGACCGACGTACGCACCCTCACCGTCACGACGCGTTGGGGCAACCACGTCGTAGACCAGGTGCTGGCGCTACCGAGCCGGCCGCTCACCTTGGCAGAGCGCGACGAGGCGCTGGCCATGCCGTCGCGCCCGATACACCGCCGGGATGGCGCCTGGTACGACGGCCTGCCGAGCGGCGATGCGCGCGGGCAGGTGGACCGGGTGGTGCCCGCGCTGCGCCCGGAGGACCTGGGAGATCCGGCGTTCAAGGCTGCCCACGGCGTGAAGCGAGCGTACATCGCAGGGGCGATGGCCGGCGGGATCGGCAGCCCGGAGATCGTGATGGCGATGGCGCGCGCCGGGTACATCGGCTTCTACGGCGCGGGGGGGTTGGAGCTGAAGCAGGTGGCGCAGGCGGTGGTGAAGATCAAGCAGGAGCTCGGTGCGCTCCCCTGCGGGTTCAACCTGTTGCACAACCCCGCCGAGCCGGCCGTGGAAGAAGCCACCGTCGATCTGTACCTGGAGCATGGCGTGACCACGGTGTCGGCGAGCGCCTTCATGGGGTTGACCCCCGCGGTGGTGCGCTTTCGCCTGGCCAACATCCACGAGGAGAACGGCCAGATCATCGCGCCGAACAAGGTGCTGGCCAAGGTCTCGCGGACCGAGGTCGCGGAGCCGTTTCTACGCCCGGCACCTGCCAAGTTGCTCGAGGAGCTGGTCGCCCGGCGCAGCATCACCGCCCGCCAGGCCCAGCTCGCCGCGAAGCTCCCCATCGCCGAGGACATCACGCCAGAGGCCGACTCTGGCGGACACACCGACGGCAGGCCTCTCTCCGTGCTGGTGCCGGTGTTCCGGCGGCTCCGGGATCGCGTGCAAGCCGAGCTTGGGTACGCAGTGGTCCCGCGGATCGGGGCGGCGGGCGGCATCGCCGATCCGGCGTCCGTCGCAGCGGCCTTCACGATGGGCGCCGGGTACGTGCTGACCGGGAGCGTCAACCAGTGCACCCGGGAGGCCGCCACCAGCGACGTGGTGAAGGAGATGCTGTCCCAGGCCGGGTATGCAGACGTCGCCAACGGGCCAGCGCCGGACATGTTCGAGATCGGCGCCAAGGTCCAGGTGTTGAGCCGGGGCAGCTTGTACGCCCAGAGATCCCAACTGCTCTACGACGTCTACCGGGAGTTTCAGGCGTGGGAAGAAGTGCCCAAGGTCCAGCGCGACAAGATCGAGAAGCAGATCCTTGGCCGGCGCTATGAGGACGTGTGGGCCGACACCGAGCGCTATTGGATGGAGCGCGACAACCGCCAAGCCCAGAAGGCGCAGAAGGATTCGCGGCACCGGATGGCGCTGTGCTTCCGGTGGTATTTGGGCATGACCAGCCGCTGGGCGCGCACGGGGGACCTCACCCGCAAGCGGGACTACCAGATCTGGTGCGGACCGGCGATGGGCCTTTTCAACGACTGGGCCCGCGGCACGCCGCTGGAGGCCTGGCAGGACCGTACCGTCGTGGGCATCGCAGACGCGCTCCTTCACGGGGCGTGTGTCGAACTCCGGCGGAAGATGGCGCACTAGCCATGGCCGAGCCCCCTCGGAGCACGCTGCCACCCCGCGCTTCCGCCCTCGCCGAGTCTGGCGAACCGGAGCCTCGCTATACCGACCTCGGCGCGTTCGCCCAAGGCGGAACCGCCGCCGTTCATCTCACGATGGACCGGGTGCTCGGGCGCGCCGTTGCCACCAAGATCGCCAAGTCGAGCGACCCCGTACAGTTGGCCCGGTTTCAGCGGGAGGCCTGCATCACCGCGCAGTTGGCGCACCCCAACATTGTTCCCGTCCACGACCTGGGCGACACCTGGTTCACCATGAAGCGTGTGGAGGGCGCGACGCTCTCTGCGATGATCCGCGGGGAGACGTACGGGTCGGCGATGGTCGGACGGGTGATGGACATCCTCATCAAGGTGTGCGACGCGCTGGCGTTCGCGCACGATCGCGGGGTCATCCACCGGGACATCAAGCCCGAGAACGTGATGGTCGGCCGGTTCGGCGAGGTGTACCTGATGGACTGGGGCATCGCCCAGGTCGGCGAAGTGGCAGACGATCGGTTCGCAGGGACCTCCGCATGGATGGCGCCAGAGCAGGCGCGTGGCGAGGTTTGTGGGCCCCAAGCGGATGTCTGGGGCATCGGGGGCCTGCTCTACTACGCCCTTTGCGGGGGGCGACCAAACCTCGGGCCGACTGCCACGGATCGTGCAGAACGTGCCAGGGCAGGCGCTCGCCCGCCCGCCCCCGAGTTGGTGGCGCCCGACCGGAACTTGCCGTCCGAGCTCGTGCGCATCAGCATGAAGGCCCTGGAGCCCGACCCCGCCCGGCGATACCCAACCATCACGGCGTTCGCAGACGATCTGAAGGCCGGCCACCGAAGCGGTTGGTGGTTCGAGCTTCGCACCTTCGCGGAGGACACCGAGATCACGCGCGAGGGGGCGGAGGGCGACGAGGCGTTCATCATCGTCAGCGGCACCTGCGAGGTCCGCCAGAACGGCGGCCCGATCGCCGAGCTTGGACCGGGCGAGATCTTCGGAGAGGCCGCGTTGCTGACCCGGGGGACACGCACCGCCTCCGTCGTCGCCGTGACCGTCGTGACCGCGCGCATCATCACGCGTGCCGCTTTGGACGCCGAGCTGGGCCGGGATCGGTGGATGGGACCGCTCGTGCTCGGGCTCGCGCACCGGTTTCACGAGCTGTCGTCGGAGAACCTGGTGCGGAAGTAGCGGATAAGGGTCTCCGATGCTCCTCCTGCTCACAAGCTGCCTTTACATCTCCGACGAGGAGGTGCTGGGCAGGCTCGGGGTGGACTCCGGATCCCACGACACCGCGATCGACACAGGGCCAGGCGACACAGGGCCAGGCGACACCGGGCCGGCGGGTCGCTCCTACGCGGACGCCGACGGCGACGGGAGTGGGGACCCGGCCATCTACAGCGACCAGGATCCTCCCCCCGATGGCTACGTCGCCAACGCCTGGGACTGTGCCGACGACGATCCGGCCGAACCGGTCTGGGTGGCCACGACCGGGCTGACCAGCGCCGTAGGCTCGTTCGACGATCCCCAGGGCTCCATCGGCGGCGGGATCCTCACCGCCAACCGCTGCGTCCGCATCCGAGGTGGGACCTACCTTGAGAACATCGCCACAAGCGGAAAGAACATCGACATCTTGGGCGTCGACGGCTCGGCCGCCACGGTGATCCAGGGGACGGGGCAGCTGTCGGTGTTGACGGTGGTCGGGACAGAGACCGTCACGCTCTCCGGCGTCACGCTGACGGGCGGGCTCGGAACCCTGGCCCACGAAACGCTGCCTTACTACGTCGGCGGCGGCATCAACGTGAATGGCAGCACGCTCGGCCTGACCAACGTGGTGGTGACCGGGAACACTGCCAGCACCGGCGGCGGCATGAACGCGAGCAACGCGACTGTCACCCTGCAATCCGTGCAGTTTGACGCCAACACTGCGGAGGTCGCTGGCGCCATCTACATGGAAGCCGGCAAGCTGACCGGCGACGATGTGCAGCTCGTCGGGAACACGGCGAGCGTGTACGCGGGAGCGGGTGCGCTCAGCGGAGGCATCGTCGGGCTGACCCACCTGACCGTCAACGCGAACCGGGCGACCAGTGGGACCGACGGGGTGTACGCCGCCGGCTCGACCCTGACGCTGACCAACACGACGTTCGTCGATCTGGACGTCGCGCTGGACGTCGTCGGTGGAACGACCACGGTGATCAACGCCATTTTCGCCGAAGCCGCCGTGACCATCCGGTTTGAGGAGCCCCAGGCGTACGAGGTGACCTACTCCGATGAGTTCGGCTACGGCGGACGCACGTCCGAGACCGGCAACATCAACCTGGATCCGATGTTCACGGACTTCATCGCGGACGGGCTGTGGTCGGCGGATGACCTGACGCTCCAAGCGGGTAGCCCGTGCGTCGACACGGGCGATCCCCGCATTTTCGACGCGGACGGCAGCCGAAGCGACATGGGGGCGGCGCCGTAGAGCGTGCTGGTGTCACGCGGGAGGATGGCATCAGGGGAGGGTGCGAACCAACCGGAAGCCGTGTACGTACGTGTAGCTGCTTGCCAGGTAGCTGCTCCGATACCCAACTGCGGCGTAAGCCGAGCTGATGTCCCACCGCCCACCTCGAACCACACGATCCGAGCCGGACGTCGCACCGACGGGGTCCATGGCATCCGCGCTGCTGAGGGCGCCGTACCGGTCGTTCGTCCACTCCCACACGTTTCCGCTCATGTCGCACAACCCCAACAGGTTGACCTGGTCGGCGGTGGTACAAACCCCGTGCGTCCGCGAGCCGCTGTTCGACGAAGTCCACGCCACGTCGTCGGCGACGTCTCCCCCGGAAAACTCCGAGTCCGTGCCGGCACGGGCAGCAAACTCCCACTCGGCCTCAGTCGGCAAGCGGTAGCCGGTACAATCGTAGGGATCGGCGTCCACCATGTCGGTTCCATCCGCCGTGTAGCAAGTGTCCAGCCCCGCGACCGTGGAGAGCCAGTTGGCGTAGAGCGCAGCGCTCACCCAGGACATCTGGTCCGCTGGGCAGTCCACGTCTGCAGAAGCGCACGAGGAAGCAGAA
>CANKNP010000305.1 GCA_947483545.1 Deltaproteobacteria bacterium
GGGCTCCCCGCGGATCTTGAGCAGCCCTCATCCGCCCGCGAGTACCCGGGCACCTTCTCCCGCAGGCGGGAGAAGGGGAGAACCCTCGAAATCCGCGGCTGGGGAGGAAGGTCAAATGCCGCTAACCACGTTTCCCCGAACGCTGCTAGCGTCCCTCCCCTCTGTGCTCTCCGTGCCTCCGTGTTTCGTCTCTCCCCCGGGTGCGTGACCCGGCGGACGGTTTGTCCCTCCCACCCCCTGCCACCGACGTCGTGCGATTTGTGGTTCGTGCGAGGGCTCAATCCGCCTGCTCCGCCACCAGCACACCACGCAAATCCCGGATCAACGACATGCCCGCAAAATCGGTCATCGGCGCGAGCGCCGGCGTCTCCACCACTACGTCGGCTGCGGCCTGCCCGGTCTCTACCCCCGTGCGGCCGCCAAAGTAGATCACCTGCTTCCAGGAGCGGGTGACCTGATCAACGAACAACAGGAGCACATCCCCGGGGTTGCACGCCCGCAGCGCCGCGTCGATCGCGTCGGGCTCGGAGTCGCAGATGCGGATCTGGGCATCGGGTACGCCGGCGGCCAGGAGCGTGGTGCGGAGCAGCTCGGGGACCTCTCGCTCGGCCCGGCCGCGGGGGTTGTCGTCCCGACGACAGAAGTAGAGATCGAAGTGGCCGGCGGCGGCACTGGCGACATCGCGGATGTCTTCGTCCCGGCGGTCCCCGGGGGCGGCCAGCACCACGACGCGCTTGCGCCCGGGGCGCGGCTCAGCGGTCAATGCGTCCGTGAGCGCGACCATCGCGGAGACGGCGGCGGGGTTGTGCCCGTAGTCCAAGATGACCTTGAAGCCGAGCTGATCGTAGACGTTCATTCGCCCGGGGGTTTGGAAAAAGCTGGCGTCGAACGTACGGAGCCCGTGCCGGATATCGTCGAGCTTCACGTTCATGGCGAACGCCATCGCCGCGGCGAACATCGCGTTCTGCACGTTGTGCATCGCTTTTCCTTCGAGCGTCGCGGGCACGAGGTGCGTCCACAAGAGCGGCATGTGCCGCCCCTTGTCGTAGATGGTGATCATCTGGCCGTTCACGCCGGCCTCCAGCGCGACCGCTCGCCCCCCGGCGCGGATGTGCTCCCGGACCAGCGCGTGGTTCGGGGTCATCGTGACGTAGCAGATGTGCCGGGCGACGGCTGAGGCCGCCATGCGGAGGCATCGATCGTCGTCGGCGTTCAACACCACGGTGTCCTGCGCCACCTCGATGGGAATGCGCTTCACATCGGCGAGCTGATCGAGGTCGTCCACGCCGCCGAGGCCCAGGTGGTCACTCGCGACGTTCAAGCAACAGGCGACGTCCGGCTTCTTGTACCCGAGCCCCGCGCGGAGCAGCCCGCCCCGGGCCGTCTCCAGCACGGCCACCTCCACTTGGGGATGACAAAGCACCATCTTCGCGGATGTGGGGCCGGTCATGTCCCCCGTGACACACAGCCGGCCGTCGATATACACGCCGTCCGTCGTGCTCATCCCTACACAGTGGCCGACGAGCTTATGGATGTGTGCCAGCATCCGCGTGGTGGTCGTCTTGCCGTTCGTCCCCGTGATCGCTGCGATGGGGATCCTGGAGGGTGCGCCCTTCGGAAAGAGCATCTCGACGACCGCCCCGGCCACATCCCTCGGGGTGCCTTCACTCGGCGAGACATGCATCCGGAAACCCGGCGCGGCGTTCACTTCGCAGATGCCGCCTCCGACCTCCTTGTAGGACTGGGACACGTCTGGCGAGAGGAAGTCCACGCCGCATACATCCAATCCAACCGCGGCTGCCGCCCGAATCGCCATCTCCCGATTGTCAGGGTGACACTCATCGGTCCGATCGATCGCCGTTCCCCCCGTCGAGAGGTTGCCGGTCGTCCGCAGGTAGAAGATCTGTCCGTCTGTGAGCACATGATCGCGGGTCAGGCCGGCCTCGACCAGGAGCCGTTCGGCCTGCGCGTCGAACTCCAAGCGGGTCAGCGACTTCTCGTGCCCGAGCCCCCGACGCGGGTCCAGGTTGGTCAGATCCACCAGCTCGGCGATCGTGTGTTGGCCATCCCCAACGACATGCCCCGGCACCCGCTTGGCCACCGCGACCAGCTCCCCATTCACCACGAGCATCCGATGGTCGAAGCCCCGAATGAAGCTTTCGACCAGCACCGTTCGCGAGTGTGCGCGCGCCTCGCCGAAGGCCTTCTCGACCTGCGCGGCGTTCTCCATGCCAATGCTGACACCCCGGCCATGATTGGCGTCGAGCGGCTTCACCACCACGGGGTAGCCGATCCGGCGCGCAGCCCGCACCGCCTGCTCGGGCGAGTAGACCTGGTCCTGCTTCGGCACCGGGAGCCCGATGTCCCCGAGGATCTTGTTGGTCAGCTCCTTGTCGCTCGCGATGTCCACCGCGATGTGGCGCGTCTCGCTGGTGATCGTCGCCTGGATCCGCCGTTGCCGCTGGCCGTGGCCGAACTGCACGAGGCTCGCGGCGTTCAGCCGGATCCACGGGATGTCGCGCGCCTCTGCGGCCCGCACGAGGCTCGCGGTCGATGGGCCAAACGCCCGCTTCTCCGCGCCCCGGATCAGCGCTTCGAGGCCGCCCTGAAAGTCGAAGTCCGCGTCAACCTCGTAGCTCCCACGAAGCTCCAGCGGGACGAGGCTGTGAACAAGCTCCAACGCGAGCTTTCCCGCGGCGTCACCGGTCCAGGCATCTTCGTATTCATAGACCACGTGGTAGCGCCCCGGCTGTCCAGCGCTGCGGGTCTTGCCGAAGCTGACCTGGGCGCCGGCCATGTTCTGCAGCTCGATCGCCACATGTTCAAAGACGTGTCCCATCCACGTGCCGCCATCGTCCCGGAGGCGCCGCAGGAACCCGCCCGGCTCGCGGTAGGAGCAGCCGTGCTGGGCCAACGAGGGGATCGCGGCCATCAACCCGTCCACAAAGCCGGGGATGCGGTCGCTGGGCCAGTCTTCGAGGGCTTCGAGATCCAGCGTGAACCGGATGACCTTGAAGTTCGCGTAGACGTTCGGGCCGACGTAGGTGCGCGTTTCGACGGTGTTCATGGTGGGCGGAGTCTATCGTGTTTCCTGGGGGGGCCCGGCTGATGCCGGGCCCCCCCAGACCCCCCAAGCTCGCTACCGCTCGGGTCCCGGGGCACGGATCTGGCCAGCGGTCTCGGGCCGAGTACGGCCCGAGACGCGGTTCCGCGTCCGCGGCTACGCGGACGCGTTGGGCTGGGACGGGCGAAGGACCCCACACGGGATTGTGGCCACCGACCACGCAGATGCGGGCGCCCCGTGGATGTCGAACTTCCTCAATCCGCCCGTGTACGCGAGGCCACGCTCTCCCGCTGGTACAGGAGAAGGGTCGGACCATCCTGGTAGGTTCCACGGCCGTTCCACGACATCGGCGAACCTGCGGCCGATGGATCCAAGGCCGCCCCCCACCGAACAAAACTGAGGGGCTCATAATTGTGCTATGCGGGGTCTCCGCGTCCGCCCCGCCCCCGCCCCCGGCCCCCGCCCCGGCCCCCGCCCCCGGCCTTCCCCCCGGGCGGTTACCTGCCGCGCTCATGCGCCCTCGAATCCTTGTCGTTGACGACGAACCTTCCATCCGGAAGGTGCTTCAGGCGCATTTGTCCCGCGATGGCTTCGATGTGGACACGGCTGCCGACGGGGGAGAGGCGACGGCTGCGCTCGCGATCAAGCCCTACGAGCTGGTGATCTCGGATCTCAAGATGCCCGGCATCGGCGGCCTGGAGCTGCTCGCGTGGATCCGCACCGAGCAGCCCGGTCTGCCCGTGATCCTGATCACCGCCCACGGCACGGTGGACGCCGCGGTGGAGGCGCTCAAGCTGGGCGCCGCCGACTTCATCACCAAGCCGTTCGACCTCACGGAGCTGCGCAACGCAGTCGAGAAGGCCCTGCGGACCGAGCGGGCGGGGCGCAAGTCGCTGGTGGACCCGGGGCCGAAGGGTCGGTTCGAGCTGATCGGCGTCACACCCTCCATGCAGCGGGTGTACTCGCTGGTGGAGAAGGTCGCGGACTCGCCCACCACCGTGCTGATCGTCGGCGAGAGCGGCACCGGCAAGGAGCTGGTCGCCCGGGCGTTGCACGAACATTCCAGCCGCAAGGACGCGCCGTTCATCACCGTGAACTGCGGCGCGATCCCCGAGAACCTGTTCGAGAGCGAGCTGTTCGGTCACGAGCGGGGCGCGTTCACGGGAGCGGTGACCGCGAAGCCGGGGCGTTTTGAGCTCGCGAATGGAGGCACGCTGCTGCTCGATGAGGTCGCTGAGCTGGGCCGGGACATGCAGGTCAAGCTGCTGCGCGCGTTGCAAGAGCGAAAGATCGACCGTGTCGGCGGCACGCGCCCGATCGCGATCGATACACGCGTCATCGCTGCGACGAACATCGATCTTGGCGCCGCGGTCGCCGCTGGGCGGTTCCGCGAGGACCTCTACTACCGCCTGAACGTCATCCCGATCCGCCTGCCCGCGCTCCGGGAGCGGCGCGAGGACATCCCGCTGCTCGTGGAGCACTTCCTCGCGCGGTTCAACCTGCGCCTGGGCAAAAAGGTCTCCCAAATCGGCGAAGCGGCGATGTCCAGGCTGTGCGCCTGGCACTGGCCCGGCAACATCCGCGAGCTTGAGAATGTGGTCGAGCGCGGGGTTTTGCTGTCCGATGGCGACCAGTTCGCCGATGACGTGCTCCCCGGCAGCACGGAGGCCATGGGCGGCGGCGAAAACGCAGGCGAGATCGGGCTGAAGGAGTACGTCCGCGTGCATACGGCCCGGCTCGAGCGCGCGTTGATCCTGCGCTCGCTGGAGCAGGAGAACGGCAACGTCACCCGGGCGGCGAGACGGTTGGACATCAGCCGCAAAAGCCTGCAGTTGAAGATGAAGGAGTACCAGCTGCGCGAGGATCCGGAGTAGGGGCGGCTTGCTCCGCCGGTACTTGATACCCTCCGCCCGCCGTGCCTCAGCCGACCTTCAGCAGCCTGATCCGCGACCGCGCCGCCTCGTTCCCCGAGGAGCGGGCGTACCGATTTCTCGGCTCCCGACGCGGCGAGGTCGAGGACATCACCTATGGCGAGGTGCTCGCCCGGGCGGCGGGGCTCGCGCGCCGAATCGGGGTGCCGAGGGGCGCTCGCGTGCTGCTTCTCCACCCCCCCGGCATCGGCTACATCATCGCCTTCTTCGGATGCCTGCTCGCCGGTGCGGTCCCGGTGCCCGCGTACCCGCCGCGGAACAACCGCAACTTGGAGAGGCTGCGCGCGATCCTCGATGATGCCGGCGCGGACGTCGCCATCACCACAGACGCGCTGGTGGCCCGCCTGGTCGATGCGCCCGAGCTGGCCGGCTTGCGGTGGGTCACAACGGACGACGCCACCACCGCCGAGGCTCCCGACATCCCCGCCGCCGACCTGGCGTTCTTGCAGTACACGTCGGGCAGCACGGGGTCTCCGAAGGGCGTCATGGTCACGCACGCGAACTTGCTGGCGAACACCGCGGCGATCTCGGAGCGCTTCGGCTTCAACCGCGACAGCCGTGGGGTCATCTGGCTGCCGCCCTTTCACGACATGGGCCTCATCGGCGGCATCCTCGCGCCGATGGCGGGGGCCTTCCCCTGCACGCTCATGGCGCCGGCGACGTTCCTGGTGAGCCCAGCCCGGTGGCTCGAGACGGTCTCCGAGGAGCGCGCGACCGTCAGCGGCGGGCCCGACTTCGCCTGGGCGCTCGCCGCCCGGCGGATCAGCGAGGAGGTTCGGGCGCGCCTGGACCTCTCGGCGTGGACTGTGGCGTTTACCGGCGCGGAGCCCGTTCGCGTCGGCACGCTCGACCGGTTCGCGGCCGCCTTCGCCCCAGCGGGCTTCTCCCCGCGCGCGTGGCTCCCCTGCTACGGGCTCGCCGAGGCCACGTTGATCGTGAGCGGCGGGCGGCTCGGGCAGGGTATCGGCACGCTGGGCGTGAGCTCGGCTGCCCTCGCGCGCGGCGTGGTGGCGCCCGGCGAGAGCACCATCGTCAGCTGTGGCCCGCCTGCCCTTGAGACCGAGGTGTTCGTCGTGCACCCCGAGTCCGGCGCCGGCCTCGCTGAAGGGGAAGTCGGCGAGATCTGCGTCCGGGGGCCGGGGATCGCGGCGGGCTACTGGGGCATGCCCGAAGCGACCGAGCGCGCCTTCGACGGCGGGCTCCGCACGGGGGACCTCGGCTTCTTGGCGAACGGCGAGGTGTGGATCACCGGACGGAAGAAAGACCTCATCGTTCTGCGCGGCCGGAACCTGTA
>CANKNP010000306.1 GCA_947483545.1 Deltaproteobacteria bacterium
AAGCTGGGGGTCACCGGCTTTGCGGTGGACAAGTTCCCCGTCACGGCCTCCAAGTTGAGCGTGCTCGGCAGCCTCGCCCTGTGGGCCGTTCACGCGATTGTCTACCGCACGCCTCCGCTGCGCTGGCACCCCGTCCTGACGGCGCTCCTCGGCATGGTCAGCGCCACCGCGATTTGCATCGCCTACTCGAACTCGATGAACGCGGGTCGGTTCACGCTCTTCGGTCTCGGCATGATGCTGGTGCTCGTCGCGCTCGTGTACGCCATCCTCGCCGAGGCCGATCTCGCCGCGTTGTACCGGTTCCTTGCCGTGGGCATGTCGGCCGCGCTGGCGCTCTCCCTCCGCGGTGGGGGCGGCCGGGCGAGCGGGACGATGGGCGATCCGAACGAGTGGGCAACGCTTGTGCTGCTCCTTGCGCCGTTCATCCTCGGTGGGCTGGCAGGCGACACCCACCCGCTGGCCCGATGGCTCCGTGTGGCGCTCATCTTCCTGGCACCTGTGGGCATCCTCGTCAGCGCGTCCCGGTCTGCGCTGGTGGCCGGACTGCTCGTCAGTCCGGGGTGCGTCTACCTGCTGCGGCGACATCGGGCAGAGCAGGTCGGGTGCGCGGTCACTGCGGCGGTCGCAGCGCCCTTGTTCTTCGACGTCGAGACGGCCGCGACCCGGTTTCAGAACTTGCTGGACAATCTGCGCGGGGGCGCGGTCGAGCACGACGCGAGCTTTGAGGAGCGAAGTGAGCTGTTCCGCCAGGGCAAGCAGCTCTTTTTTGACCACTGGTTCATCGGCGCGGGGCCGGGCAATTTCAAGCAGGCCACCGGCTTCATCTCCCAGTCGGGCGACCTTCGGCCTGCCCACAACACGTACCTGGAGATCGCGAGCGAACAGGGCATCGTCGGGCTCATCCCGATGGTGTTGTTCGGGATCACCGTGGCCGTCACGCTCCGGCGCGCGCTGGCCGACGCCCCAGACGAGGCCCACCACCACCGGCTGCTGGGCGTCTCCCTCGGCTTGGGCGCGCTGACGCTGATGGCCGCGACCCTCGGGCTCTTGACCTTCGCGATGGCCTATCTGGTGCTCGGCATCGCGCTTGCCCTCGTCCATCAGGCCCACGCGGCGGGCGCACCGGAGGCGCAAAAGGTGCCCGATGGCCGCTGAGCCCCGCGGCAACCTCGGATCGCTCGGGCTGATCCAGGCCTTTCGGCTCGCCTCGGGGCTCGTCGTCAACGTCATGGTCATGCGAGGGCTCGGCGTCGAGGGCTTTGGCGTCTACGGATACGTGTCCACCCTCGTCGGCCTCGCCGCGTTCGGCGCCGGCATGGGCATGGACCGGTTGATCAAGCGGGAGATGGCTCGGGACGAAGCGCTCGCCGGCAAGCATGTCGCCACCGGCCTCGCCGCCGCCGCGCTGCTCTCCCTCGCGACCGGCGCGGCGCTGCTCGCTTGGGTCGCGCTGGTGGACGGGCGCCCCCAGGTCCTCGGCGCCACCGCCCTCGCCGCCCTCGCGCTCGGGCTCCAATCGCTCGCGGTCGTGCCCGTCTCGTACTTCCACGCTATTCGTCGCATGGGCCTCGGCGTGCGCGCCAACGCGGCGGGCCGCCTCGTTCTCACCGTTGCCACCGGCATTTTCCTCCTCCTCCACTTCGACGCCCGCGCCGTGTTCGCCGCCCAGGTGCTCGACGCCACCGTCGCCTTCGGTCTGCTCTGGCGCACCTACCGCACCCTCGACACGCCCCCCCTCCGCACCCGCTGGCCCGACGTGATCGGCCTCGTCCGCGCCGCCCTCCCCTTCGGCACCAACGCGCTGTGCGTCAGCATCTACTTGACCGTGGACGTCGTGCTGCTCGCCCATGCCCGGGGCGATGCCGACGTGGGCGTTTACCGCGGTGCGGTCATGCTCCTCACGATGCTGACACTGCTCGCTGAGACGCTGTCCACTGGGGTGTTCCCCCGCATGGCCCGCCATCTCGGGCGTCCGGATCTTGCCGGGATCGAGCTGCGCTTTGCCTCGCGCGTGCTGCTCGCGTTCAGCATCCCCGCCGCAGTTGGGGGCATGCTCACCGCCGAGCCGCTCATGGTCCTCTTGGGCGGCCCCGACTACGCCGCGAGCGCCCTGCCTTTCCTCATGATGGTGCCCCTCCTCCCCCTGCGCTTTTTGAGCAACAGCTATGGGATGACGCTCTCCGCGCTCGACCGCCAGGAGGATCGCACCCGCGGGGCCGTGATCGCCGCGGGGTTCAACGTGCTCGTCAACCTCTACGCGATCCCCCGGTTCGGCGTGCTCGGCGCGGCGGGGACCACGCTCTTGACCGAGCTGCTGCTCTACCTCTGGACGCAGTGGCGCGTGCTTCCGCTGGTGGACCGGCTGGACCTCGGCCGGCCGCTCGTCCGCGTGGCGATCCCGACCCTGGCGATGGGCCTCGGCATCGCCGTACTGCCCGATCTGCACGTTGTACTGCGGATCGTCGTCGGGGTGGCGATCTTCGCGGTGATCGGCCGACTTACGGACGCCTGGCACCCGAGCGACCTTCGTCGCCTGCGGGAGGTATAGATGACCTCGGCGGAACTGAAGCCCCTGCGGATGCCGAAGTCCAGGCCGGACCGCGTCGGGCCTCCCGGTCCGGTACTCCGGAGCCGGGAGGACCGGACCCAAGTTTCGGTACTCCGACACTTGGGTAGCGTCCGGCCCGGGGGGCGTGGGGGGCCTAAAGCCCCCCACAGAACAAGGAAGTTGAGACGCGCTGAAGTGCTCAAGACTTCCGCCGAGGTCATGTAGCTTGCGCATCGTCGAGGTCGTGCCCTCCCTGCATGTTGGCGGCGCCGAGCGGGTCGTCGCGCTGCTCGCCCGGGGGCTCCAGGACCTCGGCCACGAGGTCACCGTGATCTCGCTGTATGCCCCGGCGGAGACGTGGATCGAAGCGGAGCTGAAGGCGGCGGGCGTGTCCTGCCGCTGGCTGGGAAAGCGGCCAGGGCTGGATCTTCGCATCGTGCCCCGGCTCGCTCGGGAGCTACGGGCGCTGCGCCCCGACGTCGTCCACACCCACCTGCACACGGTCAAGTATGCGTGGCCGGCAGCCGCCCTGCAACGACACCGCCCCGCGCTCTTCCACACGATCCACAACCTCGCCCTCCACGAGATCGAAGCCTCTGGGCGCGCCTTGCACCAGGTTGCGTTCCGGGCTGGCGTCGCCCCGATCGCCATCGGCGAGGCTGTCGCGGAGAGCATTCGGCAGGTTTACCGCCTGGAGCCGCGGGCGATCATCCCGAACGGCATCCCGGTCGCGAGCTACGCGCCGCAGCCAGGCGACGGCGGGCGCACCGGAGGCGCAAAGGACCGCGAGGCGGTTCGGGCGGAGCTGGGCATCCCCGCGGACGCGCCTATGCTCCTGGCAGTGGGCCGGCTCAACGTCCAGAAGGATCATGCGGGGCTGCTGGAGGCATTCGCGACGGCCACGGCGGAGGGCGATGCGCACTTGCTGATCGCAGGGGAGGGGGAGCTTCGAAGCGCGCTGGAGTCCCAAGCGCGGGCGCTCGGGATCGAAGGGCGCGTTCAGCTCCTCGGGGTGCGGTCCGACCTGCGACGACTGTTCGCTGCGGCAGATCTCTTCGTGCTGGCGTCGCGCTGGGAGGGCAACCCGCTCACCGTGATGGAGGCGATGGCGGCCGGGAAGCCGGTGCTGGCGACCGCGGTCGGGTGTGTGCCGGAGCTGGTGCCGGCGGGGGCGGGGTGGCTGGTCGCCCCCGGGGATGTGGGGGGGCTGGCCAGGGGGATCGCGACGTTCCTCGGGGATCAGGAGGGCGCGCGGGCGATGGGCCAGCGCGGGCTGGAGATCGCGGTCGCACGGTTTGACGTGGCGGAGATGGCGCGGCGGTATGGGGAGGTGTTTGGCGGGCCAGCCCGTGGGCTGCGCACGCACCGCCGCCCCAACGCCCTGGAATGACTTGACCTGGCGCCGGGCTGGCCCAACCCGCACCGTTACAGGTGGAAGGCGACGGGCTCGGCGTCTTCGACGAACCGTCGCATTCCGCCGGTAGGAACGGTGCAAGGAGACCGCCGGTCCGCGCGCGAGGTTCGCCGAGCGCGCGGACCGGCGTACCTCACATCACCCGAACGCCCACGGCGTCCATCAAAAACGTTTTCGGCGCCACCGTAATGCTCGCAGGGTCCTTCCCCGCGTCCTCGGCGTAGTGCTTCGCCTCCTCCAGCGGCATGACCTCTGAGGAGAACGTGCCCTTTACAACCACCGTTTTCCCCGCGGCGTCGGCCGGGAGGAAGATCGCGTACTCCTTGTCCTTCACCATCACGTTCACCTCCGGGTTCGACGTCCCGATGGTGTGCCAGCAACCCTTCTTCTGACAGACCTCCCGGATCACGCCCTTCACCGTCAACTCCTTGCCCACCCACTGGTCCGCCTCGGCGATGAGCTGGTCCACCGGCAGCGCGGCGGCCGGGTCCACGTCAACCCCAAGTCGATCTGCGGGCGGCGCGAGGGCAACTTCGGCGGTTGGCGGTGGCAAAACGGGCTCGGCGACGGGGGCTGGGGCCTGGCTGCAAGCAAGGAGAAGCAGGGGGATCATCGGTCGCTCCGGAGGAGCGGCGGGGCTAACCGGCCCTGCGAAACCCGGCGCTGCCCTATTCCAACTGGCTTGTGCTCGCGTGCGCCGCAAATTGATAAAAGGCGCCCTCCCCTTCGCCAGTGTTGGACCCCGTCCCCCCAAAACGGACGTAATATTCCCCGGCCGCGAACGGCCCGGCGTTCCACAAGTATTCATCCGCCCCCGCGGTGGCCTCGACCCCGGCCACGACGTTGCCCTCGCTGTCCAACACATCCACCGCGGCCACAAGCTGGCCCCCATATTGTTGGGCGCCGTAGAACACGGAGACGTAGGAATCGTCATCGTCGATGGTCAGGCCCCAGACGTCCACATCCTCGAGGGTGTCGATGTGACCGCTGCCATAGCCTGCGACCCAGGTGCCGATGTCAGGCTCCTGGTCGGTCAGATCCAGCGTGTCGGCCTCGACCACCGTGTCGTTTGGCTCCGATTCGCGATCATTGCCGTAGCCCTCCTCGCGCACGAGCGCGAAAATAACGCCCCAATACGTCTCGCCGGTGCCCCCGCCCGCGTCGGTCACCTTCAGGACATAGGTGTCCCCCTGGGAGTTGATCAGCGCCCCGTAGTCGTCCAGCGTGGGTTCCTGCTTCGCAAGGATCTCCTGCCCATCTGAATTGTAGAGCGTCAGGCTCTCCGTCAACGTCGAGGCGCTCAGGCCCGTGCTGGTCACGAACACCATCGCTGTATTGGACCATTCGGTGTCGAAACGAACGTAGTCCGAGGCATCGTCGCCGCTCTGCAGCACCACGGGGATGCTGTACCAGGAGTCGGCGGTCTCCAGCGTGGTCTCGAGCCCGGAGGACTGTAACGAGTCGGGCTCCGCGCCCCCATCACCCAGGTCCTTGGCCGTCACCGTAAAAGTGACGTCCGCGGCGGCGCGTCCGGCTTTGTCCTCGACGCTGACCGTGTAGGTCCCGGCAGCCGAGAGCCAGGCATAGGCGACCGAATCGTAGGTCGAGACGTTGCCGCCCGGGTGCTCGTCCTCCTGGGCAAGCAAGGTTCCATCCGGGCTGTAGATTGTGACAATCGTGTCGAGGTAGTCATCCTCGAGGTCCTCGTCGTCCACCAGCGTGTCCACGCGGATGAACTGCCCGCCCTCGGACGGAAAGGAGAACCAGTCGACGTCGCCGGCCGGGTCGATGTGGCCGTCGCCGTCGAGGTAGCCGTCCGCGTTCTCGCCAAGCGGCGTCGGGTTGTCCAACGCATCCCGATCGCCCGTGACACACACGTTCGCGTCGCAAATCTCGGTGGAGGCGCACGCGTCGTCGTCCACACACTCGGGCGCGGTGTCGTCTCCGCCGGTCGGACCGGTCTCGGTGGTCTTCGGGCCGCAGGCGGTGAACAGAAGGAACGAGGCGGGTAGGAGGAGGTGCATAGGGGAGCGTAGCCTGACCAGCGGCGCGGCGGGGTGGGCGGCTTGGAACCCGGGGCGAAACGGAGGGCCTCCGAAAATTCCATGAGCGGGACGGAGGGCCTCCGAAAATTCCATGAGCGGGACGGAGGGCCTCCGAAAATTCCATGACACCCTTCCCCCTGCAAACCTCCAGATTCGCTGACTCTGCCTTCCTCTTCCCCCTGCAAACCGCCGGATTCGCTGACTCTGCCTTCCTCTTCCCCCTGCAAACCGCCGGATTCGCTGACTCTGCCTTCCCCTTCCCCC
>CANKNP010000307.1 GCA_947483545.1 Deltaproteobacteria bacterium
CGAGGCCGAGAAGAAGGTCGTCGAGGCCGAGGGCAAGAAGCCCGCGGCCAAGGGGCAGATCGTCGCGGGCGGCAAGGACGTTGCCGGCAAGGCGGGGGAGGGGGCTTCCAAGGAAAAGCCGGGCAAGGCCGCGGCCGGGAAGGGCGCCCCGGCCGCCGGGGAGTCCGCGAAGGGGGGCAACGAGGACAAGGCGGTGCCCGCCGAGGAGGCCCGCAAGGCCAGCCGCACCCGCCAGGGTGAGAAGCTCGCCGCGGAGTCCGAGACCGCGGAGAAGGAGCTCGCCAACGTGAAGGGTCGCAAGGCGGAGGTCGAGCAGAAGGCAGAGTCCGAGGCCGACAGCTCGCGAAAGGCGCTGCTCTCTCGCGAAGCCGAGTCCGCGGCGATGGCCGAGAAGGCCGCCGAGGAGCAGGTGAAGCAGCGGGAGGAGGCGGCCGACGCGCTCCAGGCCGCGAAGGACAAGGACATCACGATCGAGCAGATCACGCGTTCGGCCGACCTGCCGGTGCACGACGGCGAGGAGGTCACCCTGGTGGGCATCTACGTTCCGCGTCCGGCGGAGGCGGGCGGCGCCCAGCTCGGCCACGTGTCGGTGATGATCGGCGAGCAGGAGGTCCGCCTCGGGCTCGATGTGCGCAGCACCAGCGAGATCCTCCGCCTGAGCGGGGAACGGGTTGCGGTCACCGGCAAGCTCGACATGAAGCGCCAGCCGAATCGGCCCGCAGACGCGGGCACCCGCGAGAAGCCCATCCTGACCGGCATCCGCAACCCTTCGCGCCGATAGGGAACGGGCATCTCTCCGCCCCTCCCCAAGCTCCCCGAGCGCTACGAGGCCACCCGGCTTCTGGGCGAGGGCGCGACGGGTATGGTCTACCATGCCGAGGACCGCCTCCTCGACGCAGAGGTGGCGGTCAAGGTGGTGCGGGCGAACCTCGCCATCCACCGGCGCTTCCGAGCGAACTTCGCGCGTGAGATCGCCATCAGCGCGCGCATCGTGCATCCTCACGTGGTTCCGGTGGTCGATGCCGGCACCTTGCTCACCGGGGAGCCCTGGGTCGCGCTCGGCTACGCCGTGGGGGGCACCCTCGGCGATCTCCTGCAGGTCCGGCCGCCCATCGCCGAGGCCTTGCGGCTGATCGACGAAGTGCTGGACGCGCTCTCCGCCATCCACGCCCGGCTCATGCTCCACCAGGATCTCAAGCCGGGCAACATCCTGCTCCATGCGGGCACCGACGGACAGGTGCACGCCTGGGTGGCCGACCTCGGGGTAGCCGACGCCCTGGCCGAGCTCAATCGGGACCGCAAGGTCATCTCGGGCACCCCCAGCTACATGGCACCCGAACAGCTCCTTGGTCGCACGCAGGACCTCGGACCGTGGACCGACCTCTACGCCCTCGGCCTGATCCTCTACGAGACCTTTGCGGGTGAGCGGCCGCACCTGGGCGAAGGGCGGCAGGAGCTGCTCGAGGCCCGCCTGGGCCCCCCGCCGCGGCTGGTGGCCTCCGAGGAGGTGCCCCCCGCCCTGGTGGAGCTCATCGCCGCGCTGATGGCGCCCGAGCCCCGGGAGCGTTTCGATCGTGCGGCCGACGTGCGCCGGGCGCTCCGGGACGCGGTCCAGGGCATCTCCTACCGTGGGCGCGTGCGTGGGGCGGCGCCTGGTCAGCGCACCAACGCCTCCACCGGCCCGGCGCTTTCCACCGGCGAGTTCCCGCTTTCCGCCCCGGAGCCGCGGGGCCCCCGGCCGGAAGGGACACCCCGCTGGAACCGGGTTGCCCCCGACCCCATCCCAGCCTCGCCGCCCCCCGAGCGCGGATGGGATGCGCTTTCCCGCCACTCCCTGCCCCTGTTCGCGCTCCGCGAGGTCCCGATGGTGGGCCGCGAACGCGAGCGGAAGATTCTATGGGATGCCGCCCGGGAGGTCATCGCCCTGAACGAGCCCCGCGTGGTGCTGGTGGTGGGCGACACGGGCAGCGGAAAGTCGCGGCTCGCCCGTTCGATCTCGTTGGCCCTCGAGGAGGGGGGATTCATGGAGGTGGTGCGGCTCCGCTACCGCGCGCCGGCCTCCATGGACGATGGTTACCGCGGCGCGGTGCGCGACCTTCTCGTGCCCTGGAATGATACACGAACAGGTATCGAGCATCGACTATCTAGGTGGATCGCCCGTGATCGGAAGGTCGCCGCTGAGTCGGTGCTCGAGGAAGCCAGCGTGCTCGCCCGCTGGTGTGGCTATCTCGGCGAGGGTGAGGCGCCCGTCAGCGACGCGGTAGCGCTCGCCTTCCTCTACCGGTACCTCGACTCCCGCGCCTGGCGTGGGGGCAGCTGTCTCATCCTCGAGGATGTACACCTCGCCCATGCGGCGGGCGACGGTCTCGCCATCGCCGAGGCCCTGCTCGACCGCACGGTGGGCGAGCGGCCGGTGCTGGTGATCTGTACGGTCGGTGCCGAAGCGATACAGAACGACGCAACGGTGCGTCGCAAGGTGGAGGGGCTGCAGGAGCGTGGCGCTCGTCGAATCGGACTTCGCAAGCTGAACCTCACGGAGACGCGGCGCGTGGTGCGAGAGTCGCTCGCCCTCGATGCCGAGCTCGCTCGACTCTTGTCCATCGAGTACGAGGGCGACCCGCGTGGCGCCGGTCTGTTGCTCCGGGAGTGGGCGAGTCGCCGCACCCTTCAGCTCAACGACCAGGGGCAATACACCCTGCGCCCCGAAGTGGCGCTGGCGGAGGCCATTCCACAGGATCACACCCTGCTCGCCCATCGCCGGCTCACCGCCGCGCTGGCCAGTTGTGCCGATCCGGCGGCCGCCCAGGAGGCGCTCGCGGTCTGCCTGCTCGCCGGGCCGGAGCCTCCTGTCGCCCTCGTACGGGCGGTGAACGACGCCGGTGTCGACGCGCTGCTCGCGACGGGACTCGTCGTCGAAGAGGTGGCATCGCTGGTGATCGAGTCGTCGAGCTTGCGAGACGCGGGGTTGCGCCAGATCCAGACAGACCCGGGGCTGACCGACCTGCATCGACGGATCGGGGATGCCTGGGCAGCCCTCGGGACCTCTACTGGCCTCGACGTCGATCTGCGTCTCGGCCTGCATCGGCACCGTGCCGGAGACAGCTCGGCTGCGCTTGTCCCCCTCTTGCGCGCCGTCTCGCGCATGAATCGTGGGGGGAGGGCGCGGGACGCACTTCCGGCAGCGGTGATCGCGATCGAAGCCGCGGACGCCGCCGGCTCACCCGCGGCGCGTCTCGAAGCCCGGCGGGTACACGCCGAATCGCTGATGGAATGCGGCCAGTTGGAGCGCGCGATGTCGCTCATCGACCACGCGCTCGGGAGTATCGAGGGCGACCGCCTGGCCCGCGCCCGCTTGCGCGTCCTTCGCAGCCGGGCCGCGCGGAAGATGGGCGATCTCGAGCTCGCCAAGAAGGAGCTGGAGACCGCCTACAGCACCTTCGAGTCACTCCGTGACCGGGTCGGCCTGCAAGACGTGGCGGGTCAACGCGCTCGGGTAGCGCGCGCCGAGGGGCGTCACAATCGCGCCCTCGCGCACTGGGGCGAGATGCTCCGCCTCAATCGTGGCGAGTTGGTGCTCGAGGCAGAGGCGCTGAACGGGCTGGTGGAGGCGATGCTCGACTCCGGCCAGATCGATCACGTTGAAAAGCAGGTTGAACGCCTGCAGCGGGTGAGCCGGGCCAGCGGTGATACACGACGTATCGCCGAGGCCACTTGCAGCTGGGGCATGCTCCATCTCGCCCGCGGGGAGACGGAGCGAGCGCGGCGCGACCTGGAAGCGGCGGCGGCCATCGCCGCTACGCTCGGGGCCGACCGGCTGCAGATGCGGTGTCGGCTGATGCTGATCGAGCTGCACCAGCGTTCGGGCGACCTGGATGAGGCTGACGATATGGCCCGTTGGGCGATGCGTTTTGCCGATGAGCGCGGCCACCAGACCGCGCGTGCCCAGGCGGCGATCCGTCTCTCGTTGCTCGGCCTGGCCCGCGGGGACTCCTCGCGCGTCCGCGGGGACCTCGAGATCGCGGAAGGGGCGCTCAGCAGCAATCCGGGTCACCAGCTCTGGATGCACTTCGGCGCCCTGCGCGCGGCCCAGGCCGCCGAGGATGGGGACGAGCGAGCCTGCCGAGCCTGGTGGTCGGTGACCCGCGAACGGGGCATCGAGTCCCGCGGCAGTGAGGAGCTGCGTCCGGTGCTGCATTGGCTCTGCGAACGCGCCGCGGCACGCGGATGGACGGACATCGCGGCCAAGGCGGCGGCGGTGTCGGCGCGAAGCACCGGTACCTTCCCTACGTACCGCTCGCCCATGGCCCGCTCGCGGGCCTGAGAACCCTAGGCGTTGCTCACCGCGAGGAAGTCGTCGGGGAGTGGGGAGTCCCAGGTACGCCGGGCACCCGTGGCTGGGCAGCGCAAGCCCAGATGGGTGGCGTGCAGCATGAGCCGAAGCGCGCGGGCGCGCCCGTAGAGCGGGTCGCCCAGGATCGCGTGGCCGAGGTGAGCGAGGTGAAGGCGCACCTGATGGGTCCGGCCCGTGGTGAGCTCGGCTTCGACGAGGCTCCCGCCGCCGCGCGTTTCCAGCACGCGGAAGGTGGTGCGTGCGGGCTTGGCGTCCGGATGGCCCAGCGCCACCACTCCCCGCAGCCCGTCGCCCCGGTCCCTGACCAGGCCGGTTTCAACCACGCGCTCACCGCTGCTGAACCGTCCGCGAACCCACGCGATGTATCGCCGACTGATGCTGTGCGCCTCGAACTGCGCTTTGAGATCGAGCTGAGCGCGCTCCTGGAGCGCGACACACAGCAGGCCCGACGTGCCTTCGTCGATCCGGTGGACCGCCAGCGCGTTCCCAAACCAGCGACGGACCTCGCTCAAGACGCTCGTCTCCCTGCGGCCGGGTGCGGGGACCGCGAGCACCCCCGAGGGTTTGTAGATGATACAGTACGATGTATCACGCGACACCACCGCAGGCTGAAGGCGGGGATTGAAGCGGGGACGGGAGTCCTCGAGGCGTAGGCTCTGGCTCACGGCCCGGCGGAGATCGGTCACCGGCGTTGCGGCATCCCAGACCTTGCCGGCGGCCAGGCGATCGCGGGCCTCACGCGCGTTCAGGCCCCGGGCAGCGAGCCATTCACTCACGTGCTGAAGGTTGCTGTCGTCAGTCCGCACGGCCTGTGGCATAACGGGAAATCAGAGGTAGTCATGACCCGATTTTCGCTGTTGCTCTGTTTGGCCGTGGTTGCTTGCGACGGCGGAACGGAAGCGGACAAGGACAGCGGCACCTCGGGAGAAACGGGCAATTTCGACGACACCGGCGACGACACGGGCGAAACCGCTGAGACGGGCGAAACGGGCGAGACTGGCCTCACCGATGAAGACGGGGATGGCTACGCGGTGGAGGGCGGCGACTGCAACGACGCCGACGCCACCGTCAATCCGGGTGGCACCGAGATCTGGTACGACGGGGTCGATCAGGACTGCGATGGCAACGACGCCGACAAGGACGGCGACGGACACGCCCTCACCGGCTTCGGCGGCACCGACTGCAACGATGAGGACGCCGGCATCGCCCCCGGGGCGGCCGAGGTCTGCGATGGTGTGGACCAGGACTGCGACGGCGAGCTGGACGAGGACCCCGAGGACTTCTGGTTCCTGGATGGCGACGGCGACGGCTACGGCGATCCGTCCAATCCGCTCGAGGGCTGTCTCGGCGCTCCCGGCTACGTGAGCAACGCCGATGACTGCGACGACGAGGCTGCCGACGTCAACGCGGGCGCCGAGGAGATCTGCGACGGCAAGGACAACAACTGCAGTGGTGAAGTCGACGAGGGCATCGCCACGCTGGCCTGGTACGTGGACAGCGACGGCGACGGGCACGGCGAGAGCGGCGGCTTCCTCGAGAGCTGCTACCAACCCGCCGGCTACGCCGAGAGCTGGCGCGACTGCGACGACGGGAACGCGTCGGTGAACCCCGACGCAGCCGAGCTGTGCGACGGCCTGGACAACGATTGCGATGGCACGGTGGACCCCGACGACAGCACGGACGCGCCAACCTACTTCACGGACGCCGATGCCGACGGCCACGGGGACCCGGCGACCGGCTGGACCACGTGCACGCCCCCCGCCGATCCGGTGGTGGTCGGCGATGACTGCGACGACGCCGCCGCGGACGTGCATCCCGACGCAGTGGAGTCCTGCAACACCGTCGACGACGACTGCGACGGCGCGACCGATGAAGCCGGCGCCACCGGAGAGATCACCTGGTACGCCGACGGCGAC
>CANKNP010000308.1 GCA_947483545.1 Deltaproteobacteria bacterium
ATCTCCGCCTCGCCGTCGCCGTCGAAGTCCGCGACCGTGGGGGGACCGCCGTACGAGCTGGACGCGGACGGGATGTTGGCAGTGCAGAGCACGGTGCCGTCATCGTCCTGCACGCGCATCTTTGCGTCGCCGGTCAGCGCGAATTCCCCGAATTCGTCGGAGTCGAAGTTGCCGACCGCCGGGTACAGGTCCTGCTCGCCGTTGGACCACAGCGCGTTGCCATCGATGTCATACATCGCGTTGCCGGCGATCAGCTCCAGCTCTCCGTCCTGGTTGATGTCCACCGCGAACGCGCCGGAGCCGACGTTGCTGGACGTGCCGTAGCCGTAGCTCCCGCAGCCGAGCTTGCTCCCCGAGTTGTCGAGAATGCAATTCCCGATCAACACCTCCGGGTTGCCGTCGTGGTCCATGTCGGCGATCCCGGGGGCGTCCGAGGTGCCGTCCATGTGGCCCGACCCGCCGGTCCACGACCACTTGTCGTTGCCCTCGTTGTCGAACACATCCACGCCGTTGCTGGTGGCCGCGATGACCTCGACGAGGCCGTCGTTGTCGATGTCCCCGCAGGCCGCACCGCCCGTGATCTGGATCCCGCCGCTGCCCGAAGTCGCCCAAAGTTCCGTGCCGTCGTCGCCGTTCAGCGCCCGGAGCACGCCGGGGGAGTAGGTGATGATCATGACGTCGGGCGTGTCATCGTCGTCGATCTGGCCATCGCCGTTGTCGTCGGTGAGCGAGCAGACGATGGGCTGCATCATGCAGCTCACGGAGCCGGTCGTGCCCATGGTGAACGTCAACGTCTCCCACAGCACCTCGGGCGTGAACGTGCCGACCGTCGTGCCGTCGGAGAAGCACTCCTCAAGCTGGGGGATGTCCTTCGCGGGGTAGTAGGCATCATCGCAGGAGGGCAGGGGAGGGGCGCTGTCCGGGGAGTCGGGCACCGACGTGTCCTCGCTGTCCACGGTCGGGACATAGGCCTCTCCGGTGTCAAACGTGGGTTGTTCGGTGGGCTTCTTCGTCAGCCCATTGTCGATCTTGCACGCGGTGGTGGAGACAGCGAGGAGCAGCAGGACGGCGTAGCGGGGAGATGTGGGGGTCATGGAGGCCTCTGCGCGCAGTGTACGCTGAGGGTGCGGGTTCTGGGGGGTGTCAGGCCACGGAATCCGTGCCGCGGTACACTTCCGCGTGCTCGCCTCCCCTCCATGCTGCGCCCTTGATCACGGGCGGCGGTTTCCAAACCCGCCCTGTTTTGTGGGGGGCAAGCCCCCCACGCCCCCCGCGAGCCGGGGTGCGGTCGAGTACGACCGCATACCCGTCGTCGTCGGGAGTACCCGACGACGACGGGACCCGGCTCGGGTGTGGTTGAGTACCAGCTCGTTGGGGGGCAAGCCCCCCATTTCAACGGCGCCCGTTGGCCTGAGCTCCTGGATCATCCTCCTCGCCGCCCCCTTGGCCGCCTGCACTGGACCGAGCGATCCGCTGCCGGTTGACGACAGCGCGCTGCCCGCCGCTTGCGTCGAGGAGACCCCAGAGACCGCCGAAAAGGACACCGGCGCCGCCCCCCGCGCCGCCCGCGCGATGTCCGGCGCCATCGACCTCCACGTGGACTTCGACGCCGACGCTGAGTCGCTCGGCCTTTACGACTGTGACTACCGGCGTGAGTACACAAATTTCGAGGAGCGGACCGACCTCGGCTGGCTCTGCCCGACGTGTACGCTGCTCACGCAAGGACGCGCGGTGGTCACCGAGGGCTACGACGACTGCTACGTCCAGATCTCGGACGCGGACGCCGAGCGCACCGAGCAGCTCGGGCTGATCGAGGGTGACGAGATCGTGCTGCTCGGCAGCAAGCAGAACCTCGTGCTCACCGAGGCCGGGCCGCTCGTCGATGGTGCGGCGACCTGGAGCTCGGACGGCGAGCTGGACGGTGGGACCTACGTCCTGACGTCTGTCGCCAGCGTTCAGATCGGCGAAGGGACGGGCACCGTGGATGACCCGACGGGCGCGCGCACGGAGCCGTACGCCTGTGGCTGGCCGACCGAGAGCCCCGGCGGGGCTGTCTCGACCTACACATTTGAGTTGGGATCGCTCTTTCCGGACGCCAAGCTGCTCGACGCCTGCGAGGAGCGGGTCGCCCTCTGGGATTTTCGCGGCCGCTACCTCGTCATCGACGCGTCGTCGCCCAACTGCGGGCCGTGCCAGGCGATGGCTGAGCGGTCGGAGGCGTTCAAGACCCACATGGCCGAGCTTTGCGTGGACGTCGAGATGGTCACGCTGCTCAACGCCGGGCTCTCGGCCGTCAACGTGCCCGCCGACCCGCTCACCCTCCGAAGCTGGACCACCACGTTCGGCCTCACCTCGGCGGTGTTGGCCGACGAGGGCTTCGGCTACGGCGTGATCGCGCCCGTGTTGAGCCCCGACGGCGGTATGGGGCTCCCCTCCATCGTGGTGCTCGACCCCGAAGGGCGCGTGATCTACATGGACACCGGCTTTGGCGAGACGTCGGGCTGGTTTCAGCCGATCGAGGATGTGATTGTGGGGGGGTAGCCGAGTTGACCAGACTGGAGTACCCTTGGTCAAGAGGTCTCGATGTCCATCCAGGTCAACGTGCTGGAAGCCAAGACGCAGCTCTCCCGACTGCTCGACCGCGCCGAGGCGGGGGAGGAGGTGATCATCGCGCGCGCCGGACGCCCCGTCGTGCGGCTGGTTCCGATCACGACCGGTGCGCTCGACGCGCCGCGCGTACTCGGCACACTCCAGGGCAAGGGGTGGATCGCCGACGACTTCGACGCCCCGCTCGACGAGGAGTTCCTTCTGACGCCGGGCGACCGGCGTGACCGCTGAGCCCGCCATGACCGTGCTCGTAGACGCCAACGGCCTCCTCTTTGCGCTGCTGGCGCCGGAGCGCCTCTCCCCTCGGGCGCGCCGGGTCCTCGAGGACCGGAGCAGCGCATTGGTATGGAGCGCCGCCAGCACCTGGGAGGTCGTCGTCAAGGCGCGGCTCGGCAAGTTGGACCTCGGCGGCGATGTCGCGACCGTGCTGGGGGAGCAGATCCTGCGGATGGGGATGCGGATCTTGCCGGTGGAGCAGGCCCATTCGCTGCGGGTGGCGAGCCTGCCAGACGTGGATTGGATCGATGCCAGCGGCTCGCCTCGGCGTCACGCCGACCCCTTCGACCGCTTGCTGGTGGCCCAAGCGTTGGTCGAGGGCCTACCCATCCTCACCGCGGACGACCAGTTCGACCGTTACCCGGTGGAGCGCGTCTGGTAGCGCGCCTCAAGGCAAATAGAATCGCCCGCCGATCGCCACGTCAAACTCACCCCGCACGCGCGGGATCACGCCGAGGCCCACGGCAGCCTCCAAGAAGCCCTCCACGGGCACGCCCTCGTGATAGAACGCCATCCCAATTGGCACACGAAGCGCGAAGATCGACGGGGCGTAGGCGCTGATCGGCGGGCCGAGTCGAAATCTGGGACCGACACCGACGTAGAGAGGGAACGAGAATTCCTCGATGTCGGGCGAGTGAAGGGTCGCCAGCGTGTACATGACCTCGGCGTGAACGGCGAGCGTGCCCGTGCTGAAGTCCCAGGCGACCGCAGCGTCGGCCCACACGCCGTCGAGCTTCGGCTTGTACGCGAGGCTCAAGCCGGTGGGCAGGCCGAGCATGGCGCCGATGCCGATCCCGTCCGGATCACGACCGATGCGGGTGGTCGTGACTGGCTCAGGCGCCGGGGCCCAGGGGGCGGGTTCGGCGAGGGCGAGGGGGACGAGGAGGGCGAGGAGCACGGCGGGGCGTAACCCGGGGGGTGTGGTCGCCGGCGGTCGAGTTGGTTTACGGAGGCCCCCCGAACAGCCCCAGCACATCGTCTCCCTGGTAGACCGTGATCAGTCGCTGCATCACCAGACCGAGCTTCGGGTCCAGAAAGATCGTCCGCCAGGCGGGGTCCTGGGCGACGTCTCGAAACGAGAACCCATACCGTAGCGCCTCGGTCAGCTCCCGCTCAAAGACCACGACGTCGCCCCGCCGCGCTGCGATGTCCGCGAGGCGAAAATGCGCCGGCCAGGTCTCAGGCGCGTGCTTGACCACCTCCGTAAAGTCCGCCAGCGCGCCGTCCAGATCCCCGCGCTGAAGCTTCACCTCCCCCCGGTCATACAGCGCAGCCACGAGCGTCGGATCCGCCGTGATCGCGTCGTCCAGCGCGCCCTCCGCCCGCTCGGCGTCCCCCGCGAGCCGCCACCCCAGGCCAAGCTCGTACGCCAGCTGGGCGGACCCCTGGGCGTCCCGACTGCCAAGCGTCCGTCGCCACCGCTTGGCGAATTCCTCTGCGGCCTCCATCTGCGCCACGGAGCCCGCCTGTGCGAACACGGCCGCCTGATCCGCCGCGGCGTTCGCCAGCTCCCGGTGGTAGTCGGGCGGCGGGATCTCCGCATACGCGGCGGCAAGCAGCAGGATCACGGCTGGCCCCCCCCCGTGGGCGCGCGCTCGTGCTCTCCCTTCAGTCCCACGCAGGAGACCCGTCTCAGGTATTTTCCATAGTCAAATTCTGGCGAGTTGGCGTCATCATGGCATCCCGTGCAAGTCGCCTCCGTGATCGGCGTCGCGTGATTCGCCCGGGGATCGGCCACGTGGGCCGAGAGTGGGCCATGGCAGGACTCACACTGCACCGCCTTCCAGGTGCGCATCGGCACGTCCGCCGTGGACGCATTCCCGCCGGGCTGGCCCCACGCCGTCGAGTGGCAACCGACACACTCGGGGTTCGTCGTCGCTCCGCGGGAGACCAGCGCTTGCCAGGCCTTGGCGTGGGGCGTGAGCGTCCAGGCTGCGAAGTAGTCGGTGTGACAGCCGGTACACGCCCCCGCCGCCTTGTAGCCGACGGTGGTGGACATCTCCGTGCGGGCCTGGGCCTCGCCGATGCTCTCGACCTTGAAGGCCTCGACGGTGCCCGCCACCGTGCCTGTCGGCGCGGCGAGGTCCGACCCGAGCGGTCGGTCCCGCACAATCGCCAGATTGCGACCGATCGCGAGCGGGGCCAGCGCCTCCCACGCCGCCTGCACCCGCCCCCGCTCCGCCGTCTCCGAAGCGCCGGTTTGAAGGGACAGTCGCTCCAGCGCCTCGTCCCAGGCCTTCGCCCTCCCCCCCGCTTCGCCGCCCTCCACCAAGGTCGCCGCACCCGGCGCCGTCCCGATCACCCAGCGCACGACGCTCACAAAACGCCCGCGGTCGGGCGCTTCGAGGATCGGCGCTCCGCCCGTCAGCCGCGGCGGGTCCAGATCGCCCCCCCGCGTCGCCAGCACCATCCCCAGCTCAGGCACCCCCTCCGCGATCGCGAGGTTCACCGCCGGGCTGGCGTTCGAGAGCACCACCCAGCCGTCCGCCTCGCCCCCCTCCACGATCGCGCCCTTCACGCCGGCCACCAGGTCCGCCGCGCTCACCGGCTCTCCGGGCTGGGCCCCGCTCACCCCGATCACCCCCACGCGCACGCCGCCCCGCTCGAACACCCGCGACCCGGGCAGCCCTGCGTTGACCCCCAACGCATCGTGCAACGGCCATCCGTCCGCCACCCTCCGATCCGTAGCGCTCGGCGCCCAGGCGTCCAGCCCCACCTCTCGGCTCAGGTTCAGCACGGTCTTCGCCCGGAGTACGAGGTCCGGCGCCACCGCCCCGCGCGCCCCCTTCACGAGCATCTCCCCTGCATCGAGCACGAAGACGGGGTCGCCCTGCGCGCGCAGCTGGTCCACGTACGCCGCTCGCCGCTCAAAGCCCCCATACGGTACGGTCGGGCAGCCACACGGCTCGATCTCGCCACGCACTTCGGCGGTCCAGGCCAGCGTCACGCGCTTCGTGGGGATGGCGACGCCGGCCGGTGGCAACGCCCCGCGCTCCTGGCGGGGCGGCAACGCCGGGAGATCGGGCGTGGCGGGTTCGGGTCCGGAGCA
This sequence comes from Deltaproteobacteria bacterium, assembly GCA_947483545.1. The sequence continues at coordinate 5,933 of CANKNP010000308.1, forward strand.
GGCGGCGAGGGCCAAGACCACGCAGGCCAGCTCCAGGAAGTGCCTTACCACCCCAGCCCCCGGTGAAAACGTCCGCCAGACGGAAGGGAATTTACCACCCCAGCCCCCGCGGAAAGGCACCCGAGCCGAGGGCCGGTTTCGGAGGGTACTCCCGACGAAAGCGGCCACGCGCTCGTAGTCGAGCGCATCTCGGCTCGCCGGGGGG
>CANKNP010000309.1 GCA_947483545.1 Deltaproteobacteria bacterium
CAGCGACAACCCGGAAAAGGGGGCGTCTCGCTCCGTTCGGAGCCAAGGGAGAGCCCGCCGAGCGCTTCACGGCATCGCTTGCGCAAGCGCAACGACGCGGAACCGCCAGCCACGAGGCTCGCCGGGCGGGTTATCCGCGCTATCCCCCTCGAGAGGAAGACAGTGCGGGGGTGGGGGCGCCGCCCAAAGGGGCATTGCGCCAAGCGGGGGCAGCAGAAGCGAGAGGGTGAAAGCCAGGGTCATGGTGACGAGCCGGCGACTCGAGCTCCGGGCTGCGGGGCTCAGGACTGCCCGGATCCGCGTTTCAGCGAACCGGCTGGCGCTCAGGCCGGCCCGCGCAGGCCGAAGCTGGCTGATCCGTAGGAGAGCATTGGCGTATTCACTAGGCTTGAAACCGGACAACAGGACCCGGTCGTCGGTGGCGTGCTCGGCGGCGATTCGAAGCTTGGACCAGGCCAGCCAGGCCAGCGGGTGGAACCAGAACATCGCGCAAACCACGCCGGTGGCCGTCTGAACGGCCCAGTCGGCCCGGTCTACGTGGGCCTGCTCGTGGGCAAGGGCGGCCCGTCGATATTCCGGCGACCAGCTCGCCCAGTCCGATGGGACCAGGATCAGCGGCCTCCACCAGCCGAAGGTGACGGGACCGGCGAGGTCACCGGGCCTGGTGGTCACGATCCCGGTGACGGCGGAGCCACGCCAGGCCACAGCCTCGAGCCACAGCCGTCCAGCGAGGAGTGGCAGAAGCGACGTGGCCGCGCCAACCGCCCACACCGGGCCGATCCAGGGGGTCTCGATGGCGAGATCAGGTGCGCGCGCCATCCAGGCGGCCGGGGCCAGCAGCGGCAGGGCCAGCAACCCTGGTGATCCTGAGCGAGCCAGACCCCCTCGAAGGCGCGCGCCTCCTCGACTCGTAGGCCGCAAATCACTGAGGTGGGCTGTCGGGACGCGGTCGTTCGTGCCAAGATGTGTTCTCCTTTTCGCCCGAGGCTCCCGTGGCCGGTCCGAGTTCAACGACGCTGCGGAAGAGGCGAACGGCGACCGCGGGTCGAGGTGCCGCCGAGGTTACGCCTCCCGCGGCCGACGAAGGCGCGTCCGGCTTCCTGCAGGAGCGCTTCGGGAACCAGAACATCCTCTCGGCCTTGCGGGGCGGCGGGGGGGCCATCGGCGATTCGATTACCGCCGCCCTGGCCAACCAGGCCGGGGGCCAGGCCTCCAACGACCCCCTTTCTTCCAACGCCTCAGCCCAGGGCATGATGAACCGAAGCGGCGTCGGGGAGGGAGAAGGTCCAGCCCTGGACGAGACTTTGGCCCGCGCTTCGCGCTTGTTGGGCATCGGGTCGCCGCAGCTCAACCTCGGCAGCTCGGGACGGTCCGCGGCGAGGTCGGCGGGTGGGCGCGGTCTCGCGCGCTCCGGGGGAATTTTCCTGGACGAAGGCAGCTTCGACCCCACGACGGCCGATGGGCGCGGCCTGGTTGGCCACGAAGCAGCGCATCTGCGGCAGGCGCAGCTTGCGCCGGCGCCGGGCCCGTGGGGGGGCGCGTTCGCCGAGGCGGAGGCCAGCTCTTTCGGCGCGCGGTTCGCAAGCGGGTCTAACCCAGCGCAACCCCAATTTGGGCTGCCGGCCGGCCATGTGGCCGCGGAGGGGGGGGGGGCCTCGCTCCCGTCCGTGGACGTCCTCCCCGAGGCGGTGTTGGCCGAGTATCGGCGGATCGTCGAGAGCGATCTCGGCCTGCTCATGGGTGAGCCCGCCTTCCAGGAGCTGGCGGCCGCGCTCGCTCCTGCGGCCGACGAAGGCACCTCAGATCCGGATACCGGGGCGAGCGAATCGGATACCGGGGCGAGCGAATCGCAGCCTTCTCAAGAAGAGCCCGGGACTTCGCAAGACCCTGAGGCTTTGCTCGACGAGGTGAAAGGTAGCGCTTCGTTCCTCTTCGTCGTGGACGACTACGGGAAGACGCTCGTAGAGTCGTCGAACGCGATGATGCCAGATTTGCAAGCCGAGTTCGACGAGGCGGTCCTGGGGCTCGACGCGGTGGACGGAGAGCTCGAAGCGCTGGACCAAAGCACGATGGCGGCGATGGAGCTCGCTGACCAAACTGCCGTTTGCGAGGACGTGGCGTCCATCGAGGCGGCGATCAAGGGCTGGCCGGCCGATCCGATGGTCATGTTCCCTGAGCTGATCGAAGTTCTGGAGTGCTCGACCGAACCGGAGCAGGACGAGGTCTCCGAGGAGCCGGCGCTCGAAGAACCCCAGGAGTCCGTGCCGGAACCCGAAGAGCAGGCGGCGCCCGTCACCTCGACCGTGAGCGACACGCCCCCGGTAGGCGGAAGCGTGGAGCAGATGAACGTCGCCTCGGAGGAAGCCGAGGGCATCGACGCCCACCTGGCCCTCTGCTCGACCTTCGCGAATACGGCAGGATCCGACGGGGCGGGTCTCTACCTAGACCGCCTCCCCGCGATCGGCTCTACGATGCTCTCAGCGGGACTAGAGCCATTCTTTACCGGCATGGTGAGCCAGTTCGGCGACACCCTGGTGCTCGACACCCTCGGCACGCTCGGCGACGCGAAGATCGCAGAAAAGCTCTCTAAAGTAGCCATGTTTAAGGGTAACCCAAAGGTACCCATCGTCGGGCCGGCGATCACTTTGCTGATGAAGGTGCCCGCCATCTACAACGCAGCGACCCAAGGTGATTGGACCTTGGCCTTCGAAGAGGAGTTCAAGGACTACAACGAGGCCGCCACCGACTTCGGCGAGGCGAAGGTCGCGATGTCCGCGGCGTTGAATGCGGAGGGTTGGGACGCCGTTTACCACGGTACCGACGCGGTCGGTGAGGTCTTTTCGGGGCTGTCCAACACGGCGGGGTTGGTCGCCGCGCTCTCCGGTCTGCTTTCGGCGCTCTTGTTCGTAGGCGCGTTTGCGCTCGGTTTTTGCTCGGGTGGCACGGCCGTCGCCGTCTCGGCCGGCATGGTCGTCGCCGCGAAGTTTCTCGCGGAGGTGGCCACGGTGGCGGGCATCGTCTGCCTGTGGGCGCGGGGCGTGTCCCTTTTGTTTGCGAGCATCAACGCCGCCCTCGCCCCCGTTGACGAGTGGGGCGACGCGCTGATCGAGGTGGAGGCTGAGTCCGCGGAGTTCGGCGAAAAAGCAGGGGGTTTCGCGGGAGACATGGCGGGACAGGCCGCAGCCGCTCAGGTCGTGGCCCGCGGCCAGAACTGGGCGGACGAACGAAAACCACCCGATCCCGTCGAGGCGGCGCCGGCCGCGGGCGATAGCCAGGCTCAGGGAGAGGCCGCAGCGGCGGCCAAGGCGACCCGCGAGGAGACCGCCCAGCGCCGGGTGGATGAGGCCTTGGACAAGATGCCCGGGTTCAAACGGAACCCGGAGAGTGGGGAAGTGCAGTTCAGCCTCCGCACGCTGGTCCGCGATGTCTCGCAGCTCAACTCTTTCCTCGGTGGGGTGACGGACGCCTACAATATCGCCGGGTCGGCCGTCTCGCGCCTAGTGGGACGGGCGGCGACGGTGCAAGGCGCGCCCTCCGATCTCGCCGGCGTGAGCCGTTTGGCGGGCGAAGTCGCCGCGGGCAAGGCCGACATCGATTCCGTCAACGCCCAGATCACCGAGGCTCGCTCCAAGCTCGACGTCGTCGTGGCGTCCGTGCGCGAACATCACGTGGCGATGATCGGAAAAGACGGGATGGCAATGCCCATGCCCAAGGCTCAGTACGAGGCGGCGATTGCCGATCTACGGACCCTGCAGACGAGCATCGACCAGTCGTCGGCGACGCTGGCCTCCGCGCGCGCCCAGAACGACACGCTGACGCGGCAGCGCGACGACATGATCGCGGCGGTGAAGGAGGCGGAGCTCGTGGCGCGCTCCGAGGCGGTCGGCGAGGCGGGTGGCAGCTCCTCGGGGAACTCCACCGGTGGTGTCGGTTCCGCCTACAAAGCCCTCATCGAGGCCATCATTGAAGCGTTCTCCGGGGTCGACGAAGCGGAGGGCCAGCTTTCGCCCACCGAGAGGGCCGTGGCGGACTGTGAGGCGATGATCGCCACCATGCTGAGCGCGCCAGAGTCCGACTCCTGCGCCACCGGCGAAGAGGATATCGACATCACGGCTTTCCTGGCGGCTCCCGCCCCAGACGGCGGAGGCAACCTCGACGAGGACTTGAGCGAGGCCCTCGCGGTGCGAGACGAGGCGGTCGTCTTGACCACGGCGCCGGCCACCGACCCCACGACGATCGCCGAGAGCGTCGAGGGCGCGGCAGGGGCGGAGTATGATTTCTACCAGGCGTATTGCGTAGGCTTCGCCCTTGGCGGCGCGGAGGCCATGCTGGAAGACGCGGTCCTGCGGCACGCCTCGGCCGAGGAAGTGGAGGATCTGGCGTTGACGGCCGACGGAATCGAGGCGAAAGTCGAAGAGAAGCTCGAGGCCAACGCGGCAGTCGGCACCTCAATGCAGGAGAGCGGTCAGCCATCCACGCCCATGCCCGGCGGAGCGGCGGCGGCGATGACCGACGGGATGAGCAAGCTGGCGACAGTGCGCGACTATGTGTCCGGCGCAGACGAGGTGGGTTCTCCGCCGAGTGCCGATATCAACGAAACCATCGACGGCGCGACGCGAGACTTGGCGACCGTGGGGACGACGCTCGCCGCTCAGCGCGAGACCTTGACGCAACAGCGCGAAAATATCAGTGTTGTAAGCCAAGATTTGACGTTCGCTGCTGGGGGGATCCGCGCCGACGCCACGGCGATGGAGACTTCGGTTTCCGACGCTTCGGCGCTCAAGGAGAGCTCGCTCTCCACGGCTGACAGCAGCCTCGCCGAGGCGGATGGCCAAGCGGCGACGGCGGTGGAAGGCCTCACGGAGCTGGCGGCCTGGCGGGTGACGGTGGCCGCGGCGAGCGATCCCGTTGCCCCTTAGCCCGGCGGCGCTCGACGCGGTCCTCGAGTCGTTGTTAGCGGAACTTGAGGCTGGAGACCTGCTCTCCGCAGGGGTCCGGCTCGCTCGCCTCGACGAAGCGGACCGGGAGGCGACCATCGCCCGCGCGCGCCAACACGCCACGCTCGGGCCGCGGTTCACCTGGCTGCTCGCCCCCGGCGGGCGGACCCGCCGAGAGCTACATCGGACGGGCAAACAAGTCGAAGCGAAGCTGGAGCGGACGGAGGCGGAGCTGCGGGAGACGGGGGGACCGCTGGCGGGCCTGGGCGCCGCCTTGGCCGACGTCGCGCGCCTCCAAAAAGAGGCCGCCTTCCAGCTACAGCGTCCGGTCGAGGCTGGCGAATGGGCATCGGTGGGCTCGGACTTGCGAGAAGCCGCCTCGGGCCTGCGCGCCGTGCTGCCCTCGGTGGTCGGCCTGGCCGCTTGCGCCCGCGCCGTGGAGCTCACGGGGGGCAAGTCGGAGCTGACGGAGGAAGCGCGGGCCGCTTGGACCGGGGCGCACGCTGTTCTGCTCAACGAGGCGCCGTCGCCCCTGCTCGAGCCGGTCACCCGGGTCCTTCAGATGGACGCGCTTCGTCGATGGGACCTCGACGCGCTGCGGGCGCTGTCGGTGCCAAGGCCGGAGGCCACGCAGCGGCAGTTGGTTATCGCTCGCCTCGAGCGCGCACTCCTCGCGGCGCGCCAGGGCGGCGCCGACGCCGCGCGCGCCTCGGCGAAGGAAGCGATCGCGTTGGCTGCTTCGGACGCCGATCTCGCGGCGCACGCGCGGTTCGTCGCCGGCGAGGTGGAGTGGTTGTTCGGGGAGCGCCGAGGCGCTTTGGACCAGTGGGCGGGCATCGTGGCCGGCCATAGCCGGTTCCCGACGCCGGCGGGCACGTGCCGCGCAGCGCTGGCGATCGCGAGGGTAGCCCGGGAGGGCGGCGATCGGAGCGCGGAGCTCGCGTCGCTCCGCGTCGCGTGCGCGGCCGCCCTGGAGCTCGGGGAGGAGATCTGGGTGGAGCGTGCCTTCCTTTCCTGGGGTCGGGCGCTGGTGGAGTCGGGGGCGACCGACGTTGTGGCCACCCTGCTCGCGCGGCTCAGGCGCCAGGCGCGCGCGTACCCGGCGCTCGCGCAGGCGTTGAACGAGGGGATCTTAGATTCCTTCGCTGAATCGGCGTAGGCGTGCCCGCGGAGGCTCCTTGGACCATGGTCCG
>CANKNP010000310.1 GCA_947483545.1 Deltaproteobacteria bacterium
GATAGCGTCCAGTTGGTCCATCAGCGCCTTTCCCCCATTCTGGAGCAGCTCGAGGTTGCGGCCTTGAATCGTGTCCACCCGGGCGAGGAGCTCGGCCTCGTCGAAGTGGTGGCAGGTCTGACAGGCCCGGTTCACGTTGAGGAGTCGAGGAGCTTGTGCGTGTCGGCGTAGGACATCGTGGATGTCAAGGCGAGACCGGCGTTGACGTCGCCGTCGCCGAGCTGCCGGTACAGCGGCATGACCGAAGCATGGCAGTGGAGGCAGGAGCCGGTTTGGGGTTTGGTCTGGCGCTCGGTGCTCTCCTGGTCGTCGAGCATGTACGCGTGGCCCCGGCGATCCCGATAGTCGATGGAGAAGGCGTACCCCAGAAACATAGGCTTCAACCACGGATCCCGTTCGATCTTCTGCTCAGGGAGCGCCTCGCTGCCCCCGTGCCCTCCGAACCGGGTGCGCGTGGACTGCGCCGTCAGCACGTAGCTGTCGTATTGACGCGGCCAGTTCTTCCCCCAGACGGCGGGGTCGGTCGTATCTTCCGTCACCTCCACGAGGCGCACGAACGGTTCGCGGCCCTCCGCTTTGCGCTCGGAGACGCTCAAGGCCATGGCGGTGGCGAGACCCGCGACCAACGCGGAGAAAATGGCGAGGGCCACGTACGGCCAGACACGGTTAGCGGTCGACATGGGGCTCCTGGTACTCACCCGGACGCGGCGCGCCTCCGAGGCCGAGCTGCTCGCCATGACCGACGCCCACGTGGCAACCGACGCACGTCGGCGCGCCGGATGCGCTTGCGACCTCGTGGAGCAAAGCGTCGTGGCAAAGGAGGCAGTTGGCTTGAAGGATCGCTGCGTTGGGCGGGGTGATGACGATGGGCTCGGGAAAGTTCTGGAGGGTGAAGGCGCTGGAGTGGTTCCACCCGTTCCTGGCTTTCGCGAGGTACTTCGCGAAGAACGGGGCGGGGAGGTGGCAATCCACGCAGGCGGCGGCGGTGTGGTGACTGCTCTTCTGCCAGGAGTCGTATTGGCTCTGCATGATGTGGCAGTTGGCGCACGCCGCCGGGTCGGTGCTCAAATACGAGAGCCCCTCGGCGTAGTCGAACGTCGTGACCCCAATGCCGAACGCGGCGCCGAAGGTCAGGGCGGCGGCAGCGGGAGCAATGGCGAAGCGCATCGGCGCCGGAGCGGTATCAAGGACGGAAGCAGGCGGTGGGCTCTTCCTCGCGCCCGGGCCGGAGTCGTCGCCTGTTTGGGCGGCTCACCGCCACCGTCGCGCCGCCCGTCCGGGTCGTGGAACGCCGCATCACCCCGCCGCGGCACGCCCTCGGCTATGCTCCGCCGATGGTTCAGTGCCCGCGCTGTCGGCAGCCTTGGCAGGTCGGGCACCCCTGCGGGGTCGAGGAGCGCGACGGCATCCCGGACCTCTACGTCCCCGCCCCGGAAGCGGGCGAGGACGTTGCAGTCACCGAGCGCGTCCGCCTGTTCTACGAGGAACGACCGTTCCCCGACTACCGCGACACGGACGATCTCGGCGCCCTCGTTCGCAAGGGCCGCGCCAACGGGTTCACCCGCGATCTCGACGATGCGATTCCCCCCCGCGCCACCGTCGTGGAGGTCGGCTGCGGCACCGGCCAGATGTCGCTGTTCCTGGCCGTCGCCGGGCGCTCCGTCGTCGGGGTGGACCTCACCTGGGCCTCGCTGGGCCTCGCGGAGTCGTTTCGACGCAAAGCCGGCATTCCATCCGCGCAGTTCGTGCGCGCCAACGTCTTCCGACTCCCGTTCGCCGATGCCTCGGTAGACGTTGTGATCTCCAACGGTGTCTTGCACCACACCGCCAACCCCCGCGCGGGGTTCGCTGAGCTGGCGCGCATCGTGCGGCCCGGCGGCTACGTCCTCGTCGGGCTTTACAACCGCTATGGGCGCGCGCTCCTCCCGCTGTTGGCCAGCGCGCACCGAAAGGGCACCTCTGCGCGTGAAAAAGCCTGGTACAACGACCAGCACCTTCACCCCCAGGAGAGCCGCCACACCGCCGACGAGGTCCTCGGCTGGCTCGCGGAGGAGGGCCTCACCTTCGTCTCCGCCTCCCCCCCCTTGGAGCTCGGCGCCGCGCCTGGCCCGTTGTTCTCGCCCTCCTCCTCTGGCACGCCCCTCGGCCGTTTCTTCGCCCAGCTCTCGTGGCTTCCGCGCGCCGGGGACGGGGGTTTGTGGGTCACGGTGGCGCAGAAGCCGCTGGCCTAACCGCACCGTTCCAGGCGCGAGGTTCGCCGAGCGCGCGGATCGGCGGCCGTGCTATCTTCCCCTGCTTTCCGCTCGGAGTTCTCATGCGCCTGCCCGTCGTTGGCACCCTGGCCCTCTCGATGTTCCTTCTCGCGACGTCGTCGGCCCTCGCCGGGGATACCCCCCCGGGCGACCCGAAGCCCGGTAGCCCCGCCGCTTCGGGCGCTCCACCTACCGATGTGAAGGATCCCGGCAGCCCTGTGCCCGGCAGCCCGGCCGCGTTGGGCGCTCCGCCTACGGAGGGGCAAGACGCCCCTCGAAAGGGCGCGTCCAACCCTTCCCCGGAAGGAAAGGCCGACGAGACCCCAACGGAGCCCCTGCGTGCGGACAGCCTCCGTGGCGTGGTCGTGCGCGTGGACTTGAAAGAGGCGACCGCCACCGGCGACGTGGTGGTGCGCCTGGGCGGCGCCAAGACCACCGATCTCAAGGTGGCGGACGACGGGGCGTCGCCGGACGTGACCGCCGGGGACAAGATCTACTCTGGAGCTACATGGCTTGAAGGCGACAAGTTCGACGTCTCCGTGTCCATCGGCTCGAAGGCGCTCAAGGGAGGCGCGGTCGCTTGGGAGGCGAGCGACACCGCGCGCGACCTCTCAGTGAGCGTCGTAGGCGACACGCTGACGGCCGAGGCGGGGGTGCCGAAGCAGCCGGTGTCCGGATCTCCTGCGGCGGAGGGGGCGCTGAGCACGATCGATCCGGCGTCGCCGACCGGCGGGGCTGGCACGGGCGGCTCGCCGGGTGCCAACGGATCGGCCAACGGCGCTCCTCCGAGCGGCGGGGCGAGCGGTTCGCCGCCCAATGGCCCGCCCAACAACAGCATGGTCCCGACAGAGAGCACCGATCCGGTGCTGTTCATCGGCTTTGGCGTCGGGCTCCTCCTTCTGACGGGGCTCATCTACTCGGGCACGCGTGGCCGTAAGAGCGCTGCGAGCGAGGTGCCCACGCTGGCGGAGCCGGGTCTGCTCGGACCGACCACCCCCTCGCTCTCCAACGGGCTCTCGGTCTGGGAGACATCGGCCGCGGACGTGAACGCTCTCTCCGACGCGCTGTTGGCCACGCTCGCCCGACACCACCGGGTGGTTGTCGCGGCTGAGGGGTACACCCCGCCGCCGGTGTTCGGCGGGCCGGTCTACCGCTCCGCGTCGATCAGCCCGGCCGCGGTCCGCAAGGCAGTGGAAGGCGTCCTGGACGAAGGCGGCTTGCCCGTGGCGGTGCTGTTTCGTGGGCCGGCCGATCCGAAGTCGTTGGGCGCGCTCGCCGATGCCGTCCCTGAGCGCGCGGGCGTCGTCGTGGTCACCGAGGATGCTGGAGATGCCACACACCCGGTCGTGCAATGCCGCCGGGGCGGGGCCGGCTGGACCTTCGTGACCCGTACGGGCGAGGTCGAGGCGCGGCTGGGTGCGGACGGGCTGGTGGCCACCACCTGATGCGGCGGCGCGCGTCGTCCCGCGGGACCGGCTTTCGACTCGCAGCCTCCGGCTTGGTCTTGTTGGCGGTGCTGGCGGGTTTGGAAGGGGCCGCTCGCCTTGCGGGCCCAGAGTCGCCGATCTGGCGGGCGCCGGACAACACCGGCGTCATCATGACGGGCAATCCGACCCGGCTCTGGGGCATGTCGGAGGGGGTCCGACAGAACGGGGAGACAAAGGCGACCATCAGCGCGCTCGGCCTCCGCGGCACGGTGCCCACGGTACCCAGACCGGCGGGCCGGGAGCGCATCCTGCTCGTCGGGGACAGCTCGTTCTTCGGTCACGGCGTGTCGGATGCAGACACCATCGGCGCTCAGTTGGAGGCCGATCTCAAGGCGCGGGGCATCGACGTCGAGGTCGTGAACGGCGCGATCCCGGGCTACTCGACGGAGCAGACGAAGATTCTGCTCGATGAGGTGGGTTGGGCGACCGAGCCGACGCTCCTGTTGACTGGAAACTTGTGGAGCGACAACAATGCGGATGGTTTTCGCGACGTGGATCTGCTGAGGACGTCCCAACTTTATCGGGACAATCCGTTGGCTGGCAGCGCGTTCTTCAAGCTTTCGGCCGGTTGGATCGACGGGATGCGCGGAGGGCAGGGTGGGCGGGTGATCACCTGGACCAAGGAGAGCACCTGGCCCGAGGCCAAAGAGCGGCGGGTCCCTGTCCAGAGCTATGCCCAAAACCTGGATTTCATGGTGCGATCCGCCCGGGAGCGCGGCGCAGGGACCGCTTTCATCTCGCCCGCAAACCAGGGCCTGGTCGAGGGCCAATACAAAAGCGGCGCAGGGTGGGATCCCTACTTTGCTGCGCAAGCCGCAGTCGCTGGATACCACGGCTGCCCGGTCGCCTCCGCGGTGGAGGCCATGCAGGCCGACCCCGCGCCTGTTGGCGACAAGTTCGTCGACCTCATGCACCCCTCCGCGCTCGGGGCCGGCGACATCGCGCGGAAAGTAGCAGACGTGCTGGTGGCCGCCGGGTGGCCCAAAAACAGATTGTTGGGGAAGGCTGAGCCCTTCGACGCCTCTGGGATCGTGGACAACGCCACTGTGCAGCCCGGGGGTCAGTCGGCGAAATACTCTCCGCAGGCGCAACTGTTTCCGGACGTCGTGGACAAGGCCGGTGAAAATGTGCCCGATCCGGACCACAATGAGCCCGGACAGGGGGGGCCGCCCAGCGACGCCAAATGGTCGATGGACGCGCCCACGCCCGGGCAAACCACCCAAGCCAACCCTGCGGTGCAGGGGACGGATGGCGGTTGGGACGTGCAGGGGGTGGTGTCCGGCGGGGTCGCGCCGATTCAAGTCTCCATCGAGTCGCCGGATGGGCGCCCCTTGGGCTTCACGCGGCTCCCCATGGCCGGCGCATTCAAGGTTCACGTCCGGGCGGGCACCGATGCGGTGAAGGTCATCGCGACGGGATCGGATGGCAAGGTCGCCGCGGGGACCGGGGCCAAGGGGGGCGCGGACGTGGTGATCGCGTTCCCATGACCCCGGAGGGGGTGCTCGCCGCGCTCACGGCGCTCGCCGATCCCGCCCGCGCGGCCCACGGTGTCGGTTACTTTCCGACCGCCATGCGGCACCTGGGGGTCACCACCCCGCAGCTGCGCGCGACCCTCAAGCCGGTGATCGCCTCGCTTCGGAAGGCCCCGGCGTCCGCGGCCATCGCCCTGGGGGCCGCGCTCCACGCGAGCGGCATTTTTGAAGGCCGGCAGGCAGCCTACGAGATCCTGGCGCTGCCCAAGGTTCGCCGCACGTTGACCACCAGCCAGGTCGTCGCGCTCGCCGAGGGCAACGACAACTGGTGCTCGGTGGACACCTACGCGACCTACCTGGCCGGGGCCGCCTGGCGCGAGGGCGTCCTGGATGACGCTCAGATCACGGCCTGGTCGGCATCCTCGGACCGGTGGCTCCGGCGCACGGCGCTGGTGTGTACGATCCCGCTCAACATGGCGTCCCGGGGTGGGAAGGGAGACACGCCCAGAACCCTGGCCGTGTGCGCGCGCCTCGTCGATGACCGGGACGACATGGTGGTGAAGGCGCTGTCCTGGGCGCTCCGCGAGCTGGCCGAGCGGGACGCGCTCGCGGTTCAGGCGTTCCTGGGGAGCCACACGGTGGCGGCGAGGGTGCGGAGGGAGGTGGTGCGGAAGTTGGAGACGGGGAGGAAGAACCCCCCGGTGTCCAAGGGGTCGGCCGGGGCCCCGCGGTGAAGTCAGGTGCCGCCGATCCGTGCGCTCGGCGAACCTCGCGCCCGGATCGACGGTTCCTTTGCACCGTTCCTACCGGCGGAATGCGACGGTTCGACGAAGACGCCGAGCCCGTCGCCTTACACCTGTAACGGTGCGGGGTGGGGCCAGCCCGGCTCCAAGTCAAGTCCTTCCGGGGACTTA
>CANKNP010000311.1 GCA_947483545.1 Deltaproteobacteria bacterium
CACCTCTTCGCCCGCCTCCGCGCGGGCCCGCAGCACCCAGGCCTGCGCCCGCTGCGCCGGCCCCGCCCGCGCCGCAGCCTTCCACCCCGCCGCCGCGCCCAGCAGGTGCGGCAAGGCGTCGGCGGCGCTCCCCCCGCCAAGCGTCGCCACCAACAGGGCCAGCTCCCCGCGCTCCGCCATCGCCGCCGCTGCCGGGCCCGCGGCCCGCTCCATGCCGAACAGTGCCGTTGCCACCGCGGCGAATCCCTGGTCTGCGCGCTCCAACAGGCCGTCCAGACGATCCAACTGCGCCTGACGGAACACCCGGGCGATCCCCGCAGCCGGCAGATTCAGCGCGTCCAACGCCTCCAGATCCGCGCGGGCTTCGTCCACCCGGCCGAGCGCGATCGAGAGGCCAAGCCGGGTGTCGAGCAGCAGGGCTTGACCAGCCGGCTCCCCGCCTTCGACCCCCGCCACCAGATCCATCGCGACATCGGCCTGCCCCGCGTCCAGCATCACGGCCGCCAAGAGTGCTGTGTCCATCGCGCCGCGACGACCCGCGTCCCAAGCCAGCTTCAGGGCCTTGGCCGCACGGGCGGGCTGGTCCTCGCGGCGCCACGCATCCCCCGCGCGAGATGCCGCATCCCGGGCCCTCACCAGGTCCTTCTTGGCCCACGCCGCCTCGGCGATCGCCATCCACGCACCGCCGGCCGCGGCCCATGCACGGTCGCCTTCGAGCCGCTCGGCCTCTCTCCACGCGCGGCCCATCAGTCCGGCTCCACATAGCCAAGGATCTTCAGTTGCTCCATCTCCGCGCTGCTCCCTCCTCCGGCCGGCAACGCGGACAGCGCATCCGCTTCCGTCCGGGTGGGCCGCAACATCCAACCTTTGTGCGCCTCGAGCTTCATCCCTGCGACCTCCATGTCACCCTCCTGAAAGGCGGCTGCGCTCTCGCTGGCCGCGGTAATTGTGCCATCCACGCAAGCCTGGGCGCACCCAAACCAAAGTGTCTGTCCGGCTGCGCGCGCTGGATGAAACGTCCACCCTGTCGCCGTCGGCCGCAGTTCGCCGACATCCTCTGCCGTCAACCTGGGCTTCTCGCCCCACTCCAAGTTGGCCCGGGTGGACTCGCCGGCCTCCGGGTCAATCACCCCTGCGTCGACGACGCTTCCGGGGGGAAAGTCCAGGCGGAACATGTCCATTGCCCCGTGCATCTCCAGCCGCCAGACCGCCGTGAGCGGCCAACCCGTAGACGTCGCCAAGGCCGCCCGCATCGCGGCGATCCGGTCCGAATCCGCCTGGGCGACGAGGTTCTTGTGTTCGCCAGGATCCGCTTTCAAGTCGTACAGTTCTTCTTCGCCGGTCTCCGTTTGAAGGATGTATTTCCAATCCTCGAAAACCACGGCCCAGCGCTCTTTGTCGAACATCAGGTGACCAATGGCCAGCGGGCGGGTGTGCAGGGCTGCCGACACGTCCGCCTCTGCCATCGTCGCGCCCGCATCGACGAAAGCCCGCAGAGAACGTCCGTCCATCGGGCTCTCCGTCCGCACGCCGACCAGATCCAGGACCGTCGGCACGATGTCGATGAGCCCCGTCGCGGCCGCCACCCGGTGGGGACCGCCTCCCCAGCCGCCCGGGGGGCGGATCATCAGCACGGCGTGGACGAGCTCGCTGTACAGCGTGTGGTTGTGCTCGTAGCCTTCGTGATCCCAGAACTCCTCGCCATGATCCGAGTGAACGACGCTCACGCTCTTGCCATGCAGCGCGTCCACCCCCGCGAAAAGGACGGACATTGCGTTGGACAGGTAGGCCACCTCGCCGTCGTAGCGCCCGCGGATGAGCCGCTTGTCGTCGTCGGTCAGCTTTTTCCGGCGCATGAGCTGAAGGATCTGCCAGCGGTCGAAGATCTCGGGCACCAAACGGGAGCGCAGGCCCCCGGTGAACCGGCTGCCGAAGGGCTCGGGCGCGTTGTAGTAGGTGTGCGGGTCCATCAGGTGCAGAAACGTGAAGGTGTCTTCGTCTTCGTGGAGCTTCAACCAGGCGAGCGCGCGGCTGATCTGGTCCTCGGCCCGGGCCCCGTTCTCGTAGTACCACTCCTCAAAACCGTCGTTGAATCGGAACCGCGGCACGAGGTGAACGTTGGCAACGAAGCCCGCCGCGCGAAATCCGGCGGTATCGAGGTGCTCTGCGAGCGTGGGGGAGGCAATGGCGTCGTAGGGGTAGCGGCCGGTGAGCGCGGTGCGGAAGCTCGGGCGGGTGCGTGGGGCGGGGGCCCAGGCGTCGTCGAAGATCACCGCGGACTGTGCCCAACTGTCCAGCTCCGGGCTGGTCTTCCGGCCGTCGACGGTGTGGCCGTTCATGGAGAGGGCATCCCAACGCAGGGTGTCGATGCCGATCATCACGACATGGCGCGGGGCGGGGGCGGGCGCACGGATGGTGGGGGAGCTGAAAAAGACGGCGTCGTAGGTGGGATCGCCGTCGGGTTCGCTCACGAGGGAGACGGTGACCTGCTTTCCAGCCCAACGGGAGAGGTCGGACGTCGCGTCAGCAAAGCCATCGCCGGGGGCGAGCGCGGCGCGCCAGACGGACTCCCCGTCGATCTCGACGCGCGCCGTGGCGCCTTCCCCAGCGTGGGTGCCGAGCAGCGGATGCGGGAGGAGCGAGGCGCCGAGATCCAGGCGGCCGCCCACGGGGATGGTGACCGGGAAGGACACCCGACCGGGGGCGGGGATCAACAGGCCTGGCCGGGTCGTCGGGCCGACAGTATTGCTGGTGCGGACGAACTCGGCGGCGGTCAACCCGGAGGTGGCGAAGACGCGGCGCTTCAGCGTCTCCGTTAGCTCGTCCACGCGCAGCTCGGGCTTCGTAGACCAGCTCGCGGGGTTCTCCAGCGAGATGAGGCGCACCTCGCTGTCCTGCACATACCAGCCGCCCCGGGTCGGATTCGTGAGGCCGCCGACGAAGGGGATCTCGGCGTCGTCACGGTAGAGCTTGGCGCCCAAAGGCGCGTAGTTTGGCCGAGGCATGTCGCAGGCGAACGGGAGCGGGTGCGACCAGATCCGCATCCGCCCGAAGGTGTCCCCGGTGTCGTCCCACTTCTCGGTGAGGGACATCGTGCCGTTGCTCGGGGCCGCGATGTCCTCGGTCACGGCCTCGGGGAGCGCGAAGGTGGCGTCATCGAGGTGGTCCAGGGCGCGCCAGGATCCCGAGCCAGGCTGGTCCATCGCGACCGTGGGCTTGGGACCGGGCGGGATCGGGGGGGGGGACGGCTCACCCGAACACGCCGCGAGGAGCGTGAAGGTTGTGGCGAGCGGGGCGAGGGACATCGCCGGGGCGGATATCATCATCCAGAACGGCCTCCACATCCGCCGTCCTTTGCGTGTCGCTCCGGGGCGCGGTAGTCGCCCGCGGTCTGGAGCCTCCCATGCGCCTTCTCGTCGCCGCCCTCCTTCTCGCCGGCGCCGCCCTCGCGGCAGACCCCAACGCGCCACATGATCACCAGGGCATCGTCGCCGCGTACAAGGGCGCCCCGGCCGCCGTGAGCCTCTCTGCCGAGGACGAATCCAAGCTCGCCTCGGGCCAGATGGTCCAGAAGCAGGCGCAATCGGGCAACGGGGGACACGCGGTGGCGTTCATGAACATCAATGCGACGCCGGACAAGGTGTGGTCGAAGATCACCTCCTTCTCCAGCTACCCGAGCTGGGTGGACAATGTGACCAAGTGCGCCACGTACAAGAAAGAGGGGTCCCTGATCTACGTGGATTTTGCGCTCTCGGTGATGGGCATCGGCGTCGAATATTACATCAAGCACGACTACCAGCCGAGCCAGGGCTACATGACCTGGACGCTCGACTATTCGCGCCTGTCCGACCTGGACGACTCGGTGGGCTACTGGCGCGTCACCAGCGTTTCGAGCACCGTCACGCGCGTGGAATATTCCGTGGATATTCGATTCAAGGGTTGGATCCCTGGCTTCGTGCAGGACATGATCAGCTCGAAGGGGCTCACCACGGCGACGTCCTGGGTAAAGAAGCAGTCGGAGTTGTAAGGGGGGAGCGGCTTATGCGCCGTGCACCCTTGCCAACAAGTCGTCCAACCCGGTCGTCGGGTCACGCAGCCGGTGCTGAAGCAGGGTCATCACCTCGTCGTCGCTGAGCGCCCCGAGCGACAACACGCGGTCGGTGCCGACCAGCAACCCGGTGGCGCGCAGCGCAACCGCGAGGGCCTGCCCGCGCCCCCGGATGAGCCCTTGCTCACGACCTTGCTCACGACCTTGCTCGAGCCCTTCCTCGCGACCTTCGCTCCTCGCCTGCCTCAACAATACGCTCATGCGATGCTCCAATGTTCGTAGTGTAGACCGCCTTACGCCCAGTGCGCGCGCCAGGAGCAACAAATTTTCGAGCTGCTCCGTTCCGTCGGCGTCCACGATGAAGAACGGCTCGGGGTCGGTCGCGGAGTTCAAGTCGGACGTGGTGCGATGGGCACCGGCGGGCCGCGTTGTGACGGCCCAGGAGTAGGAAAGATCCGTGTCGTCGGGGTCGCTGGAGTCGGACGCCGAGAGCTGGATCTCGTCGCAGGTCTCGACGGGGTCGGCTGTCAACACCGAGGCCACCGCCGTGGGGCTTCGGTTGGACACGGTGGTGCTGGGCGACGCCGTCTGCGTTCCCTCAACGATGCCGTCCGAGGGCCACACCCGGACCTGCACAGACTGACCGACGTCGAGGAGCGTCGTCATCGTGTCGGCTTCTTCCCCGCTGACAGCCAAGCCATCGACGTACCATTGGTAGCGGTAAATAGGGAGGTCGCCATCTGCGTCATCGAAACCCGCGGGAGAGGCCACCGCGAAGGTGTCGTTGTAGAGCGGGCTCGGGAGGATGGCCACGTTGGTCAACGTGGGCGTCGCGTTCCCGACAATCAGCGTGTCCGAGCGCACGGGCGTGCCCGAGCCGTAGGTGTCGATCGGCGTCGCCTCCAGGTAGATCTCCTGATCGCGAAGGAGCCCAGAGTAGGTCGCATTCGTGCCCGCCTCGACCCCGTCCACCATCCAAGCGTAGCCGACCCGCTGGGAGTCACCGTCCGGGTCGGTCCAGCCACTCACGGACGAGGAGAGCGTGGTGCTGGCTGTCGCCGTCGTTGGGCTGACACTCACGGACGTGAGAGACGGCAGCGTATTGTCGATGGTGATCACGTTCGAGTCGACTGGGTCGCCCACCTCGTCCGCGTCGTAGGGGGTCACCGTGCAGGAGACCGTGTCGTCGCGTTTGAAGGACGACCCGGTGAGGGTGCTGCTGGAGGCGCTGATCGCCCCGCTGTTCACATACCAATCGAAGCTGTAGTCGATGTCGTCGCCATCGACGTCGATCTCGCCGACCGGGGCGCAGGTCAACGTGTCGGATTCGTGGCCAGGATCGGGCGTGAGCTCCGCGCCATCGACGCTCGGCGCGGTGTCTCGGACCACGACCGTGTTGGACGTGACGGTGTCCGAGATGAGCTGCCCATCGCTTGCGTAGGCGGTCACGACGACGGTGTCGCCCCGGTAGATGTCTGTCGTCAGGGTGTCCGTCTCTCCCGCGTCCTGTTCAGCGACCACGCTCCCGTTGATCGACCAGACGTAGTGAACGGTGACATCGTCGCCATCCACGTCGTCCAAACCGACGGCGCTGACCCCCAGGGTCTCGCCATACCGGGCGTCCCAGGGGCCCAACGTCAAGCCTGTCAGCGTCGGAGCCGTGTCGTCCACGCGCACCGTCGCGGTCGCCATCGGCCCGTTGGAGGCGCCATCCGCGGGCGTCGCCTCTACGGTCCACTGCTCCCCCGATCCCGTCGCGCTCGCGAGCACCGTCCGTTCATTGGCCCACTCGCTCACCTCCACGCCGTCTCGGAGCCAACGTACACTCCAGGTGAGCAGCTCCTCATCGGCATCCTGCGCGTCCAGGACAACGGTTACGTCGTCAGCCGTCAAGGGGTTGGATGGTTCGATGACCGCAGTGCTGTCCGTCGGCGGGCTGTTCCCAACCGTGACACTCGCCTCACCGGGCTCCCCGCTCCATTGGCCATCCGAGGCCGTCACCCGCAGCGTGATCACATCGCCCAGCGTGGTCTGGCTCGCTGCGAGCTGCAGGCCCGTCCCGATGACCACCC
>CANKNP010000312.1 GCA_947483545.1 Deltaproteobacteria bacterium
GAGGGCGTGAGCGACTGCCTGAGGCACGGGCAGGCCGGTATCCCCGGAGAACTGGAGCTCCGCCGGGTCACACGGCATGAACCGGACGCTGCCCTCATGCAGGTCGAGCATCCAGCGCGCCAGCTCAGAAGCCGCTTGGATGGGGCGCCCGGTGCAGGCCGACGCCACCAGCTCACCGGCGCGGAGGGCGATCTGGACTTGGCCGCGGGGAACATCCAGGACGATGCGCCCCGTCGCCCGGCGGCGCGCAGCGACGAACCACATCCGCGCAGGTGGGAGCCTCGCGATCGGCACTGCGGGCTGGGTGAGCCAGCCAATGGCGTCGTCCTTACCCAGGGGGAAGGCGGCCGCGACGGGGGGTAGGGACGCCCGGGGCGCCGCCGCCGAGGGCATGGCCCAAGCCGGTTGCCCGCGCCGTACCCGTGCCCGCCAGGAGCTGTTGGACAACCCGCTGCACGGCCCGGCTCTGGATCGGCTTCTGGAGCATCACCGTGACGTGCAGGCCGCGGGAGACGGCCTCCTCGTGGATGTTGAAGTCGGGCTCCGCGCTGGTCAGGGCGATCGGCAGATCGGGCAGACCGCTCCGGATCTTCCGCGCCAGATCGATGCCATCCATTCCGGGCATGCGCACGTCGGTGATCACCGCGTCCGGCCGGCGCTGGCCCTTGGGCTCCGCCAGCGCTGCCAGGGCCGCGGCGGCGTCATTGCAGACGACGACCTGGTGATCCTGCAGCTTCAGGAGATCGGCGAGGATTTGCCTTGCGAACGGATCGTCATCAACGACGAGGATGTTGGCCATGCCCGGCATGGTACGACACCGCTGGATCCCGTGGAAGCCATTTCCGGCGAAATCCTGTCTACGGCATCATTGTTGTCGAAGTTCTAACCCCCCAGCACCGTGAGGGCGTGTTGCGCGCGCCTCCAGGCAAGGGCTCCGAGCAGCCAAAGCCCCGCTGCCCACGCGGCCTGCTCCAGGAGCAACGGGGCCAACGGCAGGTCCCGCTCCAGGAAGATCGACGTGGGCGTGTGCGCCATCGCATGAAACGGCAACGCGAAGACGACGGTGCGCAGGGCCCCGGAGTACAGCTCGAGGGGGATCAGCGCGCCCGAGAAGATGCTGACCAAGGTGCCCTTCACATGCGTGAGCCCGCTGATGTTCTGGAGGGGGAACGCGGCGAGTCCGACCAGGAACGACAGGCCGAAGTTGATGGCGTGCGAGAGCACCAGCGACCCGCCCCAGAGCACCCAGGTCGTCGGGTGTTCGGGGAGCTGGACGCCAAACGCAAGGAGCCCGAGCCCGAACATGGGCACCGTCTGCAGAAACAGCGTCGCGCACGCCCGGCCGAGATCCCTCGCGTAGCACTGGGCCTGGAGCGACAGCGGGCGGAGCAGGTCGGCGGTGATCTGGCCCTCCTTGAACCGCCGCCCGATGTCTTCGTTCACCTTCGTCGCGAAAAAGCTCACCGCGACCCAGGCCATCACCACGTAGCTCACCAGCTCCTCGCTTGGAACGCCGGCGATCTCTGAACGATGTTCGGTCGCCGCGCGCCAGAGAAGGCCGTTGAGAGATGCCATCAGGCTCGCGGACAGGAGCGTGACGAGGGCCTCCGCACGGTAGGCCAGGACCTGCCGGCCGCCGATGCGAAAGCTCGCCCAGAGCGCGCGCTGCATCTAGATGCCTTCGGCAGAAGTGGAACGCCGATCCCGCGCCCGTCGGTGGGTTGCCGGCCGTGCAGCGCCGAGCGGGGACCGACCGACGACATCGCGCGGCGCCCCGGTGTCGAGGCCGGGCACCGTCACTGCTCCGGCCGGGGATTGCCACCACGGAGTGCACGGAGTGCACGGAGTGAAGAGGGAGGGGAGCTCGAGCCGCAGGATGGGCGTCGTGGAACGGAAGGATGGGCCTGCTCCTCCCCGCTCCGTGTGCTCTGTGTCCTCTGTGGTGGCCTTCTTGGGAGGGCAACGTGCGCCGCCGCGGGGCCGATTGGGCCTTCCGCTGCGGCGTCGACACGATCGCAAGACTTCCGCCGAGGTCATCTAGCCTCCTTGTCGTGAGCTTTCTGGCCCGTGCTGGCTTCCGAACCCGCCCCAATCTGTGGGGGGCAAGCCCCCCACACCCCCCGCTCGCCGGGGTGCGCTCGGGTACGAGCGCATACCTGGCTTCGGCGGGAGTACCCGCCGAAGCCAGGACCCGGCTCGGGTGCGGTTGGGCATCGGCTGCGGGGGGCAAACCCCCCGTTTCGAGGGTTCGCGGTGGTGGGGTGGCGAGGAACTTCGGCGCGTGACCACTAGCGCGCCTCGTAGAAGCGCGCGATCCACTCTTCCGGGCTCGGGTCGTCCACGCGGAGGTCCTCCACGTCAAAGCTTGATAAAATCGAACGTATCAGCTCGGCGGCGTCGCCGGTGAAGGGCAGGTGGAAGCCGGCTTCATCCGTGATCGCGCCGACCGGCGGCGGGGCCGGCGCGCGGAGGCGGACACGCAAGACCCGCTGGCCCCCGAGCGTCCCCAGCAGATCCGCCATCGACCCGTCGTGGAGCAGTTTGCCGTCGCCCAACACCATTACCCGCGGGCAGAGCGCCGCGACATCGCCCAGATCGTGGGTGGTCAGAAGGAGCGTCGTGCGACCCTCCGCGGACAGCTCCCCGAGGAACGCCCGCAGTCGGAGCTTCACCGCGACGTCGAGCCCGATGGTCGGCTCGTCGAGGATGAGCAGGGCGGGCGCGTGCAGGAGCGCCGCGGCCAGCTCGCACCGCATGCGCTCGCCCAGCGACAGCGCCCGAACCGGGGTGCGGAGGAGGGGCCCGATCCCCAATACATGGTCGAAACGCTCCAGCCTTTGCCGATAATCGGCATCTGATACATCAAACATGGCGGCGAGCAGGTCGTAGCCTTCGATGACCGAGAGATCCCACCAGAGCTGGGTCCGCTGGCCGAAGACCACGCCGATCCCCCGTACGTGCGCCTCACGCTCGCGCCACGGGTCCCGCCCGGCGATCCGGAGCTGCCCGCTGCTCGGCTTCAAGATGCCGGTCAGCATCTTGATCGTCGTCGATTTCCCCGCGCCGTTCGGGCCCAAGAGCGCCACCGCCTCACCCGCCGCGATGTCGAACGAGATCCCTCGGACCGCCTCGCGCTCCTCGCTGTGAAAGCGGACGAGGTCCGTCAGCGCGCCCAGAAAGCCCCGCGCGGGGGTCTCGCGCTTGAACCGGCGAACGAGGTGTCGGGCTTCGATCAGCGGCACGCCGGGCGGGTATCAAGGTCGAGTGAGGGACAGCAGAGGGAATGGGTTGGACCGGGGAGGTGATGAACACGAAGGCGACAGATGTGGGGGATCTGTCGCCTCGGCGTTCATGGCCAGGGTCCGGCCCGCCCGATCCTGCCCGCCTGGAGATCAGCGGCGTTCCACGGCCCGATTGGGCGGCTGGCCCGGGTCCGAGCCGCCCAATCTCCAAAAAACCTTACATCTCCTCCCCGCTGTGCCCCGAAGTGTGCGACCATGCACCGTGTTCTCTCTCATCGCAGTCCCCTTGGGCGCGCTCCTCGCGTGCCAGTGTCCCACTGGCTTGTCCGCAAGTGCGCCCGCTGTCGAGCTCAGCCTCGATGTGTCACATCCAACGGGTGTGCTGGTCAGCGCACCGACGTCCGATACGAGCTGCGTCCTCGACTGGGGATGGGAGGATCGAACGTTCGAGTCCGCGGGGCCGGATGGTAGCGGCGCGTGGGACTCGGTGCTGCTCGGGATACCGACGGAGACGGACGTTTGGGTCAAGGCGGTCTGTGACGGCGGCGCAGGGGCTGAGACGACCATCACGACCGGCTCGTTGCCCAGCGTCGGCTCGTGGGTGGAGCGGGTCGGGGATGTGCCGGACGTCGCCGCGCCCTACATGTTGACCGTCGGCGTCGACTACGGCGGGGACAGCACCATGAGCCTGACCAACCTGGAGGGCCAGACGGTCTGGTGGGAGACGCTGACCCAGCGGCTCCTGACGCACCCGCGGTTCGACCCCGAGGCGGGCGTGATCTACGGCGTCGAGGAGGCCGCGGGGCTTGTCGTCGCGCACCTGACCGGCGAGACCGAGCGCTGGCCGATCCCCGAGGTTCACCACGACACCGTCCACCTCGGCGATGGGCGCTACCTCGTGAGCGTGAAGGATGTCCGGACGGTGGACGACATCTCCATCGCCGGGGATGTCATCTCGATCTTCGACACCGTGTCGGGCACGACCGAGATCGTCTGGGACGCATTCGATGAGCTGCCGATCGTAGAGAATGACGGTTGGGATTTCGTTGGGTCGGATGGAACGGTGGATTGGACCCACCTGAACGGGCTCACGCAGGATCCGGACACCGGAAAGATCTATGCCTCCCTCTACTTTGACCACGCCATCGTGCAGATCGACGGAGACACCTACGACACGGATTGGATTTTGGGCGGGGCGTCGTCGGATTTTGACGTGGACCAGGACTTCGGCCCGCAGCACAGCCCTGTCCGCGTCGGGGATACGATGTGGATGTACGACAACGGGTCGGACGTATCCGAGGGCTCGCGCATCGTCGCGTTCACCATCGACGAAGAGAACTGGACCGCGACGGCGAGCTTTGAGTGGAAGCCCGAGGCGGATGCGTTCAGCCCGGTCCTTGGGAGCTTGGATTTGGCGGACGATTCTTTCGTTGGCGCTTGGGGCGCGAGCGGCGAGATCTTCGTGGTGGATCCTGGCGGAGAGCTGCTGGGCGCCTACGACATCGATGGCGAAGCCCAAGCGGGACTCACCACGTTCGTCACGTTTTGAGGTCCCGGTGCGGTGGCGCCGCACTCGCGATGCTCGGATGCCAGCCCGCCGCCGAACCGATGCCCTCCGTCACGCTCACCCTCGACGACACCCATCCCACCGCCGTGATCGCGGCCGGCGACACGTTGGGCGGGACGTGCGAGATGTCTTGGAATTGGGGAGAAATGGAAGGCCCGAACACGGGCGCCGCGGATTCGGAGGGTCTTTGGAGCGCAACGCTGCTTGGCGTGCCGGCGGCGACCGAGGTGTTCGCCCGGATGGACTGCCCCGGTGGCAGCGGATCCGAGGCGAGCATCGTGACAGGGGCGGTTCCCAGCGATGTTTCGACGCTTGCGCTCCTCGGGGACACGGCGCCCCTGTCCGCCTCGCCGTACATCTTGACCACCGGGTTCGCCGAGAACAGCGCCTTGACCATCAGCACGCTCGCGGGGGAGACGGTCTGGTGGGAGGCGATCCCGGTCGGCGCGGTCACGCACCCGCACTTCGACCCCGATGCCGGGGTGGTGTACGGGATCGAAGACGACACGCAGGGCGGGGTCGCGCTGCTCGTTGCTCATCTCACCGGGGAGACCGAGCGATTTACGGTGGATCAGGCCCACCATGACAGCCTCGCGCTCGGGGATGGGCGATATCTCGTCATCACATCGTCGCACCGCGTCGTAGAAGGGGACGAGATCCTGGGCGACGTGATCGTGCTCGTGGACACCGTGAGCGGCGTGATCGTGCCCGTCTGGGATGCGTTCGAAGAGCTGGAGATGATCCCGAACGATGGTTGGGATCTGCGCACCGCAGAGGGGCAGGCCGATTGGACGCACATGAACGGCCTCGGGCGCGACCCGGTCACTGGCCGGATCTACGCCTCGCTCTATTTTCCGCATTCGATCATCGAGATCGACGGCGAGACCTGGCAGACCTTGAACGTTCTGGGCGGGGACGGGTCTGATTATTCCGTCGATGATCCGTTCGGACCCCAGCACAGCCCAATCCTCGCAGGCGACACCCTTTGGATGTTCGACAACGGTTCAGAGGTGTCGGCGGGGTCGCGCCTCGCCGCCTACACCCTCGACCACAAGGCCAAAACCGCGGAGCTCGCCTGGGAGTGGCAACCGGTGGACGCGCCGTACACCATCGTGCTCGGCAACATCGATGTTCACGACGACGTGATCATCGCGTCGTGGGCCGTGCAGGGGCAGGTGTTCATGGTGAACCACCAGGGCGGGTTTCTGGCGCAGTACGAGGTGGACGGCGCGACCCAGGTGGGGCTCACGAGCCTGATCTCGCTGTAGTGCTGACATCCCGCCGGTGGTTAGAATGAAGCCC
>CANKNP010000313.1 GCA_947483545.1 Deltaproteobacteria bacterium
ACCGCCGAGGAGTTGTTGAAGATGATCGGTGGGTGACGATCACACCCCCTCGATCACGACCTCCATGCTCCCGTCGTAACCGTCGTAATTCCCGGTCCCGTCGGGGTTCTCGCTCGACATCGCCCCGCTCGCGGTGGTGGACCGCGCCTGCAGGGTCTGTTCGCCTGACACCACGTCGTAATCGAACGTCCACACGACCCAGATGTCCGCGCCGGGCGAGTAGGTCAGCCTGGCGGGGGTCCAAGCTCCCCCGTTGATTCGGATATCCACCGCTACCACGGGGTCCTTTCCGGCGTAGGCCACCCCTTGTACCGTGACGGGTCCGACCGCTACGGAGGTCGCCCGCGGCGGGTCCAAGAACAGGCCGGTGGCGAAATAGCTCGCGTCGTTCGACCACCCGTAGCTCTCCCAGAACCCCAGGTATGCGGTGTCGATGAACTCGATGGTGACGGGCCACTTGGGGTTTTTCTGCCCGTACCGCCCGGGGGTCAGGAACCGGGCGACGGTGCCGTGATCGGGGGACAGTTCCTCGCCGTTCATCTTCCAGACGAGCCAGAGCGGCCCGTGCAGGCCTTGATCGTAGAGATCCTCGACCGGGATCGACGTCGAATATCCGTCCGCCGCTGTAAACTTCACCTCCAATACACCCTCAGGGATCTGAATTCCCAGCGCGTCCAGGATCTCCGTCACGGGCAGACCGGTCCAAACGGCATTGCCAATCGCGAGGTTTTGGGGGCCGCCCCCGATGCACATCAGCGTGTGCTCTTTGTCTCGCGCGGGCATGGCGTCCAAGGTGGCGCGCGTGATCACGTCCAGCACGGTGCCGCGGTCGAGCACGGTGAGCGTCCACGAGGCGCTGTCCACGTCCGGGGGTGTGGAGATGCTCGTCACATAGAAGTCGGCGTTGTCCGTGATCGGAGCGATGGGCTCCTGGTTGATCCCGGTGTCCGTGGGTGCTGTGTCAGGCAGGTCGGCATCCTCCCCACACGCTGCGGAGAGCGCGACCGACGTCAGCAGGATCTCCCGCCGCGTGACCTTCGACGTGATGCGCGTGGCGCGGAGTAGGGGTCTCATCAGGGCCTCCAGGGGTAGGTCGGTTGGGTGGTTGAATCGGAAAATACCCGATCTTTGAGGTTGAGGAGCCAGCCGCCGTCGTCCATCAAACCGTAGTCGAAAATGACGACACCGCGCGCACCGTTCTCGCGGGAGCTCGCAATATCCGCGATGGTCTCCTCCTCACCCAACTCGGCCGAGATGCCCGCGAAGATGTAACGGTCGGCGTCGTTCGCCACGAAATCCTGGAGCAGCGTCGTGAAATCCAGCCGGTCCCCGGGGGTGTCGGTGATCTCCCAATAGATCATCGGCATGTTGCCGTCGGTCGCGCCCTCGGACAGAAAGGCATGACTGTCTTGGTAATAATCGTTTCGGCCCTCGCTCACGCTCGACCAGCCCCAATCGTTCTCGTAGACGCCCCACACCGCGGCTGTGACCGGCACGGGGGAGACGGCGTACACGCCCTTGACAGCCTCCACCACCATCGCACGCTGCCAATCGCCATAGTCGGGGTAGTTCACGCTGTCCCAGAGCGCCTCGCTGGTGGCGTCATGCGAGTAGTCGGCGCCGGGGTACCGAACGAGGTCCAAGTGGATCCCGTCTACGTCATAGTGTGTCACGATGTCGGAGCACACATCCGCCAGGCGATCTCGGACCGCGGGGTTGCCTGGGCTCATCCAAACGTAGCTGGAGTTCAAAGCCATCGGCGTGCCGCCGCTGTCCGCGACAAGCCAGTCCGGATGCTCCAAGTAGGCGTGCCGCGGCGTGGACTCCGTGGGAGCCGTGGTGCCGGACCAGAGGGGGAAGGCGTTCACGTAGGCATGTACGGACAGGCCGTGCGAATGGCCCGAATCGATCGCGGTTTGCAGCGGATCCCACCCGGGGTCGCCGCCCAACGTGCCGGAGAGGCCCTTGGCCCAGGGCTCGTATTGCGACTCGTAGTAGGCGTCCCCGTTCCCGCGGATCTGGAAAAACACCGTGTTGAAGCCCGCAGCCGCCGAATTGGCCATGATCGTCTCGACGTCGCTGGCGGTGCTGAACGTCCACCGGTCGACCCACACGCCGCGGAGCTCGCCGGTGTCGGGGACGTCGGCGTCGGTGTCGGAATCGGCGTCTGTGTCCGAATCGGCGTCGCTGTCGGTGTCGGTGTCCGTGTCGGCAGAACCGGCGTGGTGGACGTCTCCCGGGGCGGGTTCGGTGCAGGCGAGCGCGAGGATCAGCATCGGCCGGGACTATCCGGGAATGGGCGGGCTTCGGGGGGAGGCCTGAACTTTGTCCCCCCTCCCCCTTCGGGGGGAGGTGCCCCGCAGGGGCGGAGGGGGGCTTGGTGACGCCACCGCCGATGCGCAACGGTCGCCCAGCGCTCATCGTGCGTGGGGTTTTCGCATCCGCGTAGCGCTCGGCGAACCTCGCTCGCGGCTCGGCGGTCTCTTTGCACCGTTCCTACCGGTGGAATGCGACGGTCCGTCGAAGACGTCGGGCCCGCCGCCTTCCACCTGGAACGGTGCGGTTAGGGGCCAGCCCGGCTCCAGGTCAAGCACTTCCAGGGCCTTAGAACTGGGCTGTTTGTCCAGCGCCCGGGCTGGCCCCCCGGCGCAGGTACTCCTGCGTTGGAGCGGCGGCCTCGGGCGATCGGCGCGGTGTCCGACCGGGCCGTGAGACGGCCGTGGAATCCGCGGGGGTGCTCGGCCTCGGTCCGGTTCGCCGATCCACTCGCCCCGGACTATCGAGCCCCTCATGTCCCACTCGCCCCACCGTCCGGCCAAGTTGGCGCCGTTTCTCCTCCTCGCAGTGCTCACGCTGGCCTGCGCAGGCCCCACCTACTCGGTCACCGGGTACACCGCGGATGTGGCGACGTGGGTTGGCCAGGACGCCAACACACTCGTGCGCACCTGGGGCCCGCCTGCCTCAACGTTCTTGATGCCGAACGGCGACACGACCTACGTCTACGTGGACAAGACCGACATCCCCACAGACAAGCAACTCACCTGCTCCTACAACCAGGAGACCCACCAAGACGTGTGTACGATATCGGGAGGGGAGACCCTGCATCTCGGCTGTACCACATCGTTTGAGGTGGGTCCCGATCAGCGCGTGGCCTTCACCCGTGTGGAGGGGACATTGTGCCTTGTGGCGATGACACCCCCGAGCGGGCCGGCGTTCGCCTTGCCCACCGGGGGGGCACCGCTGCCGGCGGCGCCCCCGATTCTGGCAACGCCTTTACCGGACGTGGCTGAGACGTCGGTTGCGCCAGGGGAACCGGCGGCTGCCCAGCCAGCAACCCTAGCGCCGCCAGTGGAGGAGGCGCCGTCAGCCACGGTCGAGACCCCGGACGACCGGAGGCGGGGAAAGCGGAAGAACGGGGCGCATCCCTGAAACGCGGCGTAGGACCAACCCCGCAGGTTCCGTAGCGGAGCATCCTGGCTTGGTCGGGCCCTCCGATGCCCAGCGGCGTTCAACGGCCGGAGGCAACCCCAGCCGATGGTCCCAAGCCGCCCCGTCCCCTCGGAGGTTTCTGATCCCTCAGGCGCTCCCGAAGCCCCCCTCCGCCGCTCTGCGCCACCTCCCCCCGCTGGGGGGAGGGAAATGCCTGGCCCCGTCCCGTAGCCCGTAGCCCGCAGCCCGTCGCCGCGGCCCTCCGGCCTCCAGTCTACGGCCTCCGGCCTTTCTGGTTGCCCTTCCCCAGCCCCGCGAGTAGCTTCGACCGATGGCCTGGATCTTCACCATCCCCGGAACGCTCCTGGCTATCGCCGGGCTCATCACGTTCCACGAGTTCGGCCATTTTATCGTTGCGAAATGGCTGGGGGTGCACGTCCGAGTGTTCAGCCTCGGCTTTGGTGGCCGGCTCGCGGGGGTGACCTGGCGCGGCACCGACTACCGGATCTCCTGGATCCCCTTCGGCGGCTATGTCCGGATGGCGGGGGCGGATCCCTTCGCGGAGGGCGGCGCCGAGCCCGATGACGTCGAACCTGTGGCCCACGAACAGCAGTTCATGGCGAAGGCACCGTGGAAGCGGCTGCTCATCGTGCTTGCCGGGCCCGCGTTCAACCTCGCGCTCCCCTTCGCGTTGTTCACCGCGCTCGGCCTGTTCGGCGAGCCACAGCCCCGCGCGGAGGTGGGCAACGTGGACCGCGGGTCGGTGGCCGACAAGCTCGGGGCGCAGGTTGGGGACCGTGTCGAGGTGGTGGACGGTGTGGCGGTGGTCTCTTGGTACGACGTTCTGGACGTCTTTCGGGCGAGCAAAGGGGAGACGATTTCCGTGTCGCTCGCACGCGGGGGCAGCCCCGTGGAGCTGGTGCTCCCTGTCGGTGAGGTCACGCTCGGCAAGGAGCGCGATCCCTACGACTTTGGGCTTGGGAACTTGTCCCCGGACGGCACCGTCGTGATCGATGACCCTGGCAGTGCCGCAGGCCGCGGCGGCCTTCAAACCAACGACGTGATCACCAGTGTGAACGGCACCCCCACCCGCACGTTCACGGACGTTCGGAACGCGCTCCTCGCGATTCCCCCGGTCGAGGGCAGCCGCGCGACCGTGACCGTGAAGCGTGGGGAGGAGGTCCAGGAGCAAGTGCTCACCTCGGTCATGTGGCCTGCCGACCGCCGCGAGGCGGACGACGCGCTTTGGGTTCAATGGGGGATTGCGACCGCGACCGTTTCCATCGACACGGTCGAGGAAGGTTCCGCCGCTGAGCAGGCAGGCATCGTCGCCGGCGACCGGATCCTCGCCGTCGATGAGGCGGCGATTCGTTCCTGGTACGACGTGGTCGATGCCGTCACGCTGACCTCCGAGGGAGAAGGCACCGCGATCACAACCCGAGAGGTCTCCGTCACGCTGCGCCGCGCGGGTCAGGTTCGGACGCTGCACATGACCCCCCAGGTGGTGACCGACAGCGATGATTTGGGCCGTTATTACACCCGCGCCCGCTTGGGGATCGGCGGAGGTGGGGCGATGATCTCCACGGTGGAGATCGCGCGCATCTACCCCCCGGTCCAAGCCTTCACCCGGGCATGTGATCAGACGTGGCGGGTCTCGAGCTACATCGTCGAGACCTTGTCCAAGCTGGTGATCGGGCAGCGAGACTTCACCAAGACCCTGGGCGGGCCGGTCGCGATTTTCCAACAAATGAAGCAGGCTGCCGAGCACGGGATCTTCGATTTGGTGCGCCAAATCGGAATGTTGTCGTTGAGCCTCGGGATCTTGAACCTCGTGCCGATCCCCGTCCTGGACGGCGGCCAGATCTTCATGTACGCCGCCGAGTGGTTGCGCGGCCGGCCGCTGCCGTTGCGCATCCGCGAGCGGGCCCAGCAGGCGGGGATCATCTTTGTCGTGTTGTTGATGTTGGCGGTCACGCTCAAAGACATCGTCAAGTACGGAGGGTGAGCAGCGCGATTGTCATCGACACTGCCGGGCCGGTGGTGGGCGTGGCCGCGTTCGAGGGCGATGTGTGCGTGTGGAGCGCCCAGGAGCGGATCGTGCAGGGCGCAGACGGGTGGCTGCTGCCCGCGATCGCGGACGGGTTGGGGCGGATCGGACGGCTGCAGAAAATCGCGGTGGGCGTGGGGCCCGGGGCGTTCACGGGCGTGCGGGTGGGGGTCGCGGCGGCGCTTGGCCTCGCGGTCTCGACCGGCTGCCGGGTGATTCCCGTCTCGTCCCTGGCGCTGCGGGCGGCGGGATTTCCGGGCCACGGCCGATTGATCGTTGCGTTGGATGCACGGAAGGGAAACGTCTATTCCGCGGAGTTTGACACGCGGGGCTTCGAGCCGGCGGGGTTGGTGGAGGCCCGGGATTTATCCCCCGCGGAAGCGTTTGTGGGCGACGGGGTGGTGGCGGGGGAGGGGGCCTGGGTGTATCGGGAGGCGCTGCCCGCGGGGTTGGGGCTCGCGGAGGGTGCGACGGTTTGCCCAGTGGAAAGCGCGGGGGTTTTCTTGGGGCGCGAGGGGGTGGACGCGGGGGGGGTCCAA
>CANKNP010000314.1 GCA_947483545.1 Deltaproteobacteria bacterium
GAGCGCGTTCAAGCTCGACGAGATCGGTTGCGCCCAGCAACCGAACTGCCCGAGCGCGGTCAAGCTCGCCGAGATCGGCTGCGCCCTGCAACCGAAGTCGCGCGGGTTCGGCGTCGCCGCGGGTCGGAACCCTGGCGTTCAAACTGTCCGTCGTCGCCGTCGCCGAGCAGCAGCGGCGTTGACCCGCTCGCGTAGGGGCGGCCGCCGCTCCGCGCGCTCGGCGAACCTCGCGCGCGGAGCGGCGGTCTCTTTGCACCGTTCCTACCGGTGGAATGCGACGGTCCGTCGAAGACGCCGGGCCCGCCGCCTTCCACCTGGAACGGTGCGGTTCGGGGCCAGCCCGGCTCCAAGTCAAGTCCTTCCTCGGACTTAGGACGGTGTTGTTTGCCCCTCGCCCGAGCTGGCCCCCCCGTGGCCGCCCGGGTTCAAGGCCCCGGCGCCGAGACCCCAAAGCGCAGAGGCCGCTTTCCGTCGCCGGTCGCCGGTCGCCCGCGGCCCGTCGGCCGCAGCCCGCAGCCCGCAGTCCGGCACGCCTCCGCCCAGCCACGCCGGCCCCGCGCTCAGCCCTCCGCACGCAAGAGCTCCGCGATCGGCTGGTCCAACTGCGCAATCCCGGGCGCGAGGATGTCGCCGACCAGCGCGGCGCCGGGTGCGTCTTCACCGATCGTCGGGCGGGTCTCTTTGCGGTATCGCACGAGCACCTCGCGGATCGTGAGCTGCTCCAGCGGGAGCGCCGGGAGATACCCCTGGTCCGAGCTGCCAAGTACCCCGGACTCCTCCAAGGTTTCGAGCGCGTTGAGCACGTATTGGGGGTCGGAGCGCATCGCATGCGTGACCACCGGCTCGGGGGAGGCGCCCAGCCCCGCGGCGTAGCGTCCCGCCACGACCATCAGGCATTGCAGGCCGAATAACGCGTCCGCATGGCGACGCGCACCGCGCTGACCCTCCAGGCGTCGAAGCTCGGCCTCGATCAGGTCGTCCCGGCGCTGAAAGACGTACGCCAGCTCGACGCCAAACAGGACGATCATCCACAACGCGTACAGCCAAAGCAGGAACAGGGGGAAGAACCAGATGGATCCGTAGATCTTCGCGGCGGTGTCCCCCGCCCCGAGGGCGCCCACGTAGGTGTTGAACCCGAGCTTCGCGAACTCGAACGCCAGCGCGGAGGCGAGACCACCGAGCAGGGCCGCGCTCCAGTTCACGTCGGTGTCCGGAAGCGTGCGCAACGCACCGACGAAGGCGATGGTCGTCACGACGACGGGGAGCGCCAACGCGGACCAGTTGTGCCCAAGCTGCTCGTCCACGAACGAGGAGTAGTGGAACCCGAGCGCGATGAGCACCGGCGCCAGGGTGACGGTCGCGTAGTATTGAATGAACCGCGTGGCCCACGGCCGCTTGGCGCGGGTATTCCAGAGCGTATTGTAGGCGTCCTCCATCGAAAAATAGATGCGCGACGACGTAAATAGCACGCCGATCACGCCGACAATCCCGAGTTTTCCAAAATCGACCGCGGTGATCCATTCGTCGATCTGCGGCCCGACCTCCACGACCGCGCCGGCGAGGAACGCGTCCAGGACCACCCCGTAGGCGGAGTCGGCGACCCCGAGCGGGCGGAGGAAGCTCGCGCCGATGACGAGCACCGGCACGATGGTGACGAGGGTCCAA
Source organism: Deltaproteobacteria bacterium (assembly GCA_947483545.1). Next base: position 1,666 of record CANKNP010000314.1, read on the forward strand.
TACGCGAGCGTGGCCGCGCGGACCGGGATCTGATCCCGCACGGCCTCGCGGAGGAACGCCGCAGCGAGGTAGATCGCCCGGCGGGGCTGTGCCCCGGGAACCCGCCGGGTGGCGAAGGAGATCAGGCGATCGAGGCGGTCAACCAAGGGGGCTCCTCGAGGTCCCCAAATTCGGCGACGTCAAGCGCCGAACATCTCGCAGATGGTGTCGCAGTCCTCGGCGCGGATGGCGGCCTCAAACTCGTCGTCCTCCTCAAAGCACTGCGCGGCGAACTCCTCCTGCTCGGACTTGCCCTCCAGCGCGCCGTAGTGCGCCCGGGTCATGCCTCTGCAGGACGCCGCAGCCTCCGGCCCTGTGGTGCAGGCATGCATGACACCGGACTCCACCAGCGCGTCGTACTCGCACTCGTCGCCCTCCCAGTTCGCGTCCTCGCAGGCGAGGATGGCCTGCGGGTCGTCGATGCAGTCGGCGGTGACCGTGCCGTCACACAACGTGCCGTCGGCGGCCGAGCAGGCGGAGACGAACTGTCCCCATTCGGTGCACTCTTCGAGACACTCAGCGGGGGCGCAGCCCGGGAGAAGGGCGAGGAGGAGGGCGAGGATCATGGGCAAAGCTAACCGGATCTCGGCGGTATTACCGGAACTGCACGCCTCCCAACGTCACCCCCGCCGACTTCCCCCTCCGCATCAACGTGCCCTACGACCCCAATGGCTACTGGCCCACACCGGTCATCCGCGCCCTCGTTGTGAGCTGGTGTGCGTTCCATCCCGAGACCCACAAGGTCCTCTCGTGGAGCCGGGATCTGAAGCCGAACGCGGGCCCGAAGGACATCGAGAAGCTGGAGATTGGCGGCTTCCACCGATACAAGCTCTCGAAGGAGGAGATCGCGAAGGCGAAGCAGGTCGCCGGGGTGAAGCTACCGAAGTAGGCGACTCTTCAGGTCACATACCTCCACCGCGACAACGCCTCCTCCATCCGGCTCAAGTCCCCGTCGCCCGCTTCCCACGCCGTAAACATCCCCTCGATCTCCGCCCGGATCTCCTCAGCCCGGACGGCGGCCCTCGCCGCGAAACTCCCAGGGCTGTCCTCCTCCTCCTCGCGCCACTCGAACATCTCGCCGAGAAACTCTGGGCTTAGCTTCAAGCCTTTTTCCCGGGGCTTCGCCTCTCCCGTCGCAAGGAGCCACGCCCGTCGGGTTTCGTCCCGCAGGATCCGGCGAGCCTCGTTGACCGCGGCCGTCCACTGCAGCGCGTACGTGCGGTCGGCAGCGGATTTCTTGCCCTGCCGGTCGGGATGAATCTTGCGCGCGAGATCCCGGTAACGCTGTTCCAAATCGGCGAGATCCAGGTGCCATCGCGGCGTCAGCCCGAACACCCCGAAAACATCTATTTGGACGGGCGGCACTTGGACCGCGCCGCATCCGACACACACGACCGTCGCCGGCTCGTGACACACACGACAGGCGCTCACACCGAGAAGCTCTCCCCGCACGAGCAGCTCTTGCCGGCGATCGGGTTCTTGAACTCAAACCCGGTCTTCATGAGCTCGGACTTCCAATCCACCTCGGTGCCGTTCAGGAACAAGTACGACTTCCGGTCGATGAGCACGGTGACCTTCTGCTCCTCGCCGAATTGGAATTGCTTGTCCTTGACGTCGGCCTGCTCGGCGAAGTCCACAAAATAGGACAACCCCGAGCAGCCGCCACCGCGGATGCCGATGCGAAAGAAATGATCGGGCGTCTGCCGCTTGAGCTTGAGCTCGTTGATGCGGTTGACCGCGCGCTCGGTGAGCTGAATGGCCATGGGAACCCTCGGGGATCAGGACTTGGGAGCAGCTTCAGCGAGCCGGTTGGCGCGCTTCTTCTGGTAGTCGGCGATGGCGGCCTTGATGGCATCCTCGGCGAGCACGGAGCAGTGGATCTTGACCGGCGGCAGGTTGAGCTCTTCGGCGATCGTGCTGTTCGACACGCCCATCGCGTACTCGATGGACTTGCCCTTCACCATCTCGGTGACGAGCGAGCTGGACGCGATCGCCGAGCCGCAGCCGAAGGTCTTGAACTTGGCATCTTCGATGATGCCATCGTCGCTGATCCGGAGCTGCAGCTTCATCACATCGCCGCACGCGGGCGCGCCGACGAGGCCGGTGCCGACGTCCTCGGCGCTCTTGTCGAGGGAGCCGACGTTGCGGGGGTTCTCGTAGTGGTCAATGACCTTGTTGGAATATGCCATGTGCCTGTTCTCCTGGAGGGGTGGAAACTAGTGGGCGGTCCACGAGATGGACTTGAGATCGACGCCTTCTTTGACCAGCTCATAGAGCGGGCTCATGTCGCGGAGCCAAGCGACCTTCTCGGCGACGAGATCGGCGGCGAAGTCGATCTCCTCGACGGTGTTGAAGCGACCGATGCCGAACCGGATCGAGGTGTGGGCCAGCTCGACTTCGACGCCCAAGGCGCGGAGCACGTAGCTGGGCTCCAAGCTTGCGCTGGTGCAGGCTGAGCCCGACGACACCGCCAGATCCTTGATCGCCATCATCATCGCCTCGCCTTCGCAATACGCGAGGCTGGCGTTGAGGTTGTTGGGGAGGCGATGCTCCCAGGAGCCGTTCAGGTAGACCTCGTCGATGGTCTGGAGCTTGGTCCAGAGCCGGTCGCGCAAGAACTTGACGCGTTCGACCTCGCCATTGGTGAACGCCGCTTTGGCGAGCTCCGCGGCTTTGCCCAAACCGACGATCTGGTGGACCGCGTGCGTGCCCGAGCGGATGCCGCGCTCCTGGCCGCCACCGAACATGAGCGGCTCCAGCCGGATGCGCGGGCGCCCTTTCCGCACGTAGAGCGCGCCGATGCCCTTCGGCCCGTACATCTTGTGCGCGGAGATGCTGACGAGATCGACGTTGAGCGCGGTCACGTCGAAGGGGATCTTGCCCAGGGACTGCACGGCGTCGGAGTGGAAGATGACGCCCTTCTCGCGACAGACGGCGCCGATCGCCGCGATGTCCTGCACCACACCGATCTCGTTGTTGCTGTGCATGATGCTCACGAGCACCGTGTCCGGGCGGATGGCCTCCCGCACCTGCTCAGGGGTCACGATCCCCAGCTTGTCCACCGGCAGGTAGGTGACCTCGAAGCCTTCTTTCTCAAGCGCGTGGCAGGAGTCGAGCACCGCCTTGTGCTCGATGTTCGTGGTGATCAGGTGCCGGCCCTTGTCCTTGTAGAACCGGGCGACCCCGATGATCGCGAGGTTGTCGGACTCGGTGGCGCCCGAGGTGTAGACGATCTCCTTGGGGTCGGCGCCGATGAGATCCGCGAGCTGCTGGCGGGCCTGATCCACGCCGGCCTGGGCGGCCCAGCCGAACGCGTGGTTGCGGGAGCCGGCGTTGCCGAACGTCTCCGTCAGATACGGCAGCATGGCCTCAACGACCGCGGGGTCGCAGCGCGTGGTCGCGTGGTTGTCGAGGTAGACAGGGATCTTCATGCCGTTTCCGTGTGCGGGTGAGGGGAGATGGCGGCCACCATCATGGGGGGCTCTTTGCCTTGGTGCTCGGTGTCGTCGCACGAGTGGCAGCGGGTCTTCTCCGTCGCGGGGGCGCAAGCCTTGCAGGTGGAGAGGTACAGGATGGAGCTCTGGAGCTGAAGCTCCAACGCTCGGAGTCGGGCCACCTGCTCGCGCGTTGACTCAAGCTTCTGGGCGTAGAAAGAGCGCAGCTCGCTCATCATCGCGGGGCCGGAGGGCTGGGCGTGCAGGTCGGTGAGGAAGGTCTGGATCTCGGGAAGGGAGAAGCCCAGGTCCTGAAGCCGCGTGATCCACTCGATCCGGAGGAGGGCTTGATCGTCGTACAGGCGAAAGCCGCCTTTGGTGCGGGCGACGGGGACGAGGAGCTCAAGCTCTTCGTAAAAGTGGAGGGTTCGAATGGTCTTTCCCGTGCGGTCCGCGAGCTCGCCGATGCGCATCGGGGGGGCGGCGGGGGATACGGACAAGCCCATCAGACTCTCACGCTTACGTCAGAGTTATAGTGCGAGGGTCGGGGAGCGTCAACGGGTTTGGGGGGGGCGGTCTGTGAGGTGGGGTACGTGAGATGCGCTCGACGACGAGCGCGTGGCTGGCTTCGGCGGGCGTACCCGCCCGCTGCGAGTCTCCCGGGCAGCGCTCCCGGGGTATGCGCTGCGGACTCCTAGCAGCGTTCGGGGAAATGTGGTTAGCGGCATTTGACCTCCCTCCCCAGCGGCGGATTTCGGGGGTTCTCCCCTTCTCCCGCTTGCGGGAGAAGGTGCCCGTGTACTCGCGGGCGGATGAGGGCCGCTCAACATCCGCGGGGAGCCC
>CANKNP010000315.1 GCA_947483545.1 Deltaproteobacteria bacterium
AGGGGCCATACCCGTTCCCATCCCGAACACGGAAGTCAAGACCTCCAGAGCCGATGGTACTGCACCTTTACAGGTGTGGGAGAGCAGGTCGTTGCCGGCCATTCCTTTCAACCCCCGCCGCTTTCGCGGCGGGGGTTGCTCGTTTTTGCGGCCTCGCGCGCGCACGTAGCGACCAGAGCGTTCGGATGCTAAACTCCCGCCTTCGGAGGTCGCCATGTCGCGTCTCGTGTTCCTTTCCTTGGTGTTCGTCGGCTGCTCCGACTACGAGATCAAGAGCCAGAACGGGGTGTCGGGGAAGTACAACCCGCCCGAGGTGGGGGTTCAGCGCCAGGTGGACTCCATCACCCAAGTGACGGTCCCCGCGGTCGATGTGCTCTGGGTGCTCGACAACTCCTGCTCGATGGAGGAGGAGCAGCGCGCGATCCAGGACAACTTCCCTCAGTTCATGCGCTACTTCACCGACAGCGGGCTCGACTACCACGTCGGGCTCGTGAGCACGGACATGGACAACCGCAACCAATCGGGGCAGCTCGTCACCGACCGGCAGACAGGGGAGCGTTTTATCGACTCCACGATGGACGCGGATACGGCGGTGGCCTCCTTCCGGGAGCGCGCCCAGCTCGGCACAGGCGGCTCCGCCGATGAGCGCGGCAAGGACGCGGCCTTTGCGGCGCTCGTGACCTACGCGGACTCCACCAATCGTGGCTTCTATCGTGACGACGCGATCCTCAACATCGTCGTGGTCTCCGATGAGCGCGACTACAGCCGGATGAGTGTCACGGAGTTCGTGAGCTGGATGCTGGGTATGAAGGCCGAGCCGGACACGGTGTCCTTCTCGTCGGTCGTAGGGCCACGCACGGGCTGCGCCACCGCCGAGGCGGGCGTTGGTTACCGTGAGGTCACCGAGCAGGTCGGCGGCATCGAGTGGTCGATCTGTACGCAGGACTGGTCGGGCCTGCTCACCGAGCTCGGGCTCCAGGCGGCCGGGCTCAAACGCGAGTTTTTCCTGACGCAGATCCCCGTCGAGGAGTCCATCAAGGTCGAGGTCGAGGACGACCGCGGCTCCGATGAGTACGATGTCGGGGACGACTGGACCTACGACGCTAAACGAAACAGCATCACGTTCGTCGAGTTCGTGCCCGACCCGCTGACCGTGGTGCGGATCTCCTACATCCCGCTCGCGGAAGCCGAGAGCGAGGTCGAGGAAGACGAGGACGAGGACGAAGAGTCCGAGGAGGACTGAGCCCCCTGGAGGACTCAGTCAGAGCTGCGGCGCTTCCGACTCCAGACCAGGCGTTCGGCGATCGCCTTCTCGGCGCCCTCTTGCCCGGGCTCGTAGAAGCGGGCGTTGAGGAGCGCTTCGGGCAGGTAGGTCTGCGCGACGATGTGGTTGGGGTATTCGTGAGGGTACCGGTACTCGGCTCCGTGGCCCAACTGTTTCGCGAGTCCGGTCGGCGCGTTCCGGAGGTGCAGCGGCACGGGTAGCGCCCCTTCACGTCGCACCGCGCTCAACGCCGCCTCAATCGCGACATAACTCGCGTTGCTCTTGGGCGCGCTCGCGAGCCAGGTACACGCCTGCGCGAGGATGATCCGGGCCTCGGGCATGCCGATGCGGGCGCACGCGTCCATCGCGCTGACGGCGATCTGAAGCGCGCGCGGCTCAGCGTTTCCTATGTCCTCCGCCGCAAAGATCACCATACGACGGGCTACGAACGCCGGATCCTCACCAGCCTCCAACATCCGCGCCATCCAATACAGGGCCGCATCGGGATCGGAGCCCCGCATTGACTTGATGAACGCCGAGACCACGTCGTAGTGGGCGTCGCCGTCTCGGTCGTGAAATAGGCTGGTCCCGAGAGCCTCGAGCGCCGGCAGCGTCAACGGACCCCGGAGCGCCAGCCCCTCGAGCAGGCCCAGCGCACGCCGGATGTCGCCGTCGCACACCGCCGAGATGCGTTGGAGCGCCGCCTCTTCCGCCTCGACCCCGGCGAGCCCACGCTTCGGGTCGTCGAGCGCCCGCCGCAGCGCCGCCAGCACATCGGCGCGGCTCGCTCGATCAAGGACCAACAGCTCCGTGCGCGAGCGAAGGGCGGGAATAAGGTAGAAAGAAGGGTTTTCGGTCGTGGCGCCGAGGAGGACGAGCCGCCCGCTCTCGACGTGGGGCAAGAGCGCGTCCTGCTGGGCCTTGTTCCACCGATGGATCTCGTCGACGAAGAGCAGCGTCGGACGCGCCTCGAGAGCCGGGATGCCCGCAACCAGCTCCTTGAGCTCCTTGACGCCCGAGAACACGGCGCTGAGCGGCTGGAAGCGGTATCTTCCGGTAGCCGCGACACAGAGCGCGAGGGTGGTCTTGCCCGAGCCAGGGGGACCCCAGAGGATCGCGGAGCGCAGCTGTCCGGCCTCGGCCGCGCGTCGAAACGCAGCGTCAGGGCCTACCAAATCGGCATGCCCGAGCATGTCGTCGAAGCTCTGGGGCCGCATCCGATCGGCGAGCGGTGAGCCGGGCGCCACGCCGCCTCAGGCAGTGACGCGCGCGAGCAGCTCGGGGTCTTCGAGCGCCTCGCCCGCTCCCAGGGCCACACAGCGTAGGGGATCGTCGGCCACGACCACCGGCAACCCCGTCGCGTCCCGCAGCACCTCGTCCAGGTTGGTGAGCAGCGAACCGCCGCCCGCGAGCACGATACCCTGATCGATGATGTCTGCGGCGAGCTCCGGGGGTGTCTGCTCGAGCGTCGTGCGTACGACCTCGATGATCTGGGCCACGGCGTCTTGCAGGGCCTCGACGGCGTCCTCCGAGGTGATCTCGACCTGGCGGGGCACCCCGGTCGAGATGTCGCGCCCTTTCACCACGACACGTTTGGTCTGTGCGGGCAGCGAGGCGCAACCTACGGCGAGCTTGACGTCCTCGGCGGTCCGTTCACCCACGAGGCAGTTGTATTTTCGCTTGATGAAGTTCGCGATCGCCTCGTCCATCTGATCTCCGGCGACCCGTAACGACTGGCTGACCGCGATCCCGCCGAGGCTGATGACGGCAACCTCGGTGGTGCCGCCGCCGATATCCACCACCATCGATCCTACAGCTTCGTTGACCGGCAGCCCCGCTCCGAGCGCCGCGGCCATCGGCTCCGGCATCAGGAGGACCTCTCGGGCCCCCGCGGACCGCGCCGACTCCTGGACCGCGCGCTTCTCCACCTCGGTAATGCCAAACGGAATGCAGACCAGCATCCGCGGGTGCATCACCGTGCGGCGCCCCAGGGCGGCCTGGATGAAGTACCGAAGCATCGCCTCGGTGATTTCAAAGTCCGCGATCACCCCGTCCTTCAGCGGGCGGATCGCGACGATGTTCCCCGGCGTACGACCAAGCATTCGTTTCGCTTCGGCCCCAACGGCCAGCACCTTGCCGTAGGAGGTGCCCGGCCCCCGGGTGACCGCGACCACGCTCGGTTCGTCTACGACGATGCCGCGCCCTACCGCGTAGACGAGCGTGTTGGCCGTGCCCAGGTCGATGGCGATGTCGCTGCTGAAAAAGCCCAGGGCCTGCTCGAACACGCTGCACTCGTGAAGACGCGCTGACTAACCCGAATCTGGGCGCGGGGGAGCGTCGCTTGCCGCTACTTGGTGCCTCGGGCGTACTCGTCGCGCTCTTCGAGCGGCCGCCCCGTCATGTCGCGGAGCGCGAGGGCGGCGAGGTCGAGGTCGTCCGCGCCTTGTTGGTAGACCAGACGGTCGCCCGAGACCGTGATGACCGCGATCTCAAAGGGTCGAGGCCGAGTGTTCTTGACGTACTCGATCTTGGAGATGTCCTTGAAGTACACACGCTCGGCCGAGGTGCTGCCGTTCCCGAACGTGGTGGTGAACACCATCGACGCGGTCTCCTCGTCCACCGCGACCCGGTAGGACCGCTGCGCGTCGTTGACGTAGGCGAAGGCCATCGCGAGCACGATCGAGCAGCCAAAAAACAAGAAGAGGAGAGACCACCACGGCGACTTCTTCTTCGGCAACTTGACGTTGAAGTCGTGGAAGCAGTGCTTGCAGAGGTTGGCGATAGCCGGAACCTCGGCGCCACAGTTTGGGCAGAACTTCGTGGACATGCGCCGCTCCCGAATGTTTCGGCCGCTACTCCTACTGGCCAGCGCCCCCGCCTGTCAAGCGAGGCCCCCTCGCCCTGACCCCTTCGTGACGAACGAAGCGAGGGGCGCGCGCCGTCTCCGGACGCAATTGTAGGAGCAGAAGACTTTTCACGTCAAGAGCGCGCGGCTCGGCGCGACGTGGGCTATACTGCGATGTCAGGGAGGAGCGATGAAGGAAACCCTGGTGCGCGACCCCCGCGACGCGCGCGGGGTCTGAATGTGTCGCCTCTTCGGTTTTCGTAGCGCCGTCGAGTCGCGGGCCCATCGGTCTCTCGTTTCGGCGCGAAACGCCCTGGTCGAGCAGGCCCGTGAGCATCGCGACGGTTGGGGGCTCGGCTACTACCGCGGGCGAGAGCCGCAGGTGGTGCGCGCCGTGATCGCCGCGGACGCATGTTCCCGATTCCGGCAGGCGTCGGCTGAAGTCTCCTCGCGCACCTTCGTGGTCCACGTTCGGAAGGCGACGGTCGGGGATGTCCGGCCCGAGAACTTGCACCCCTTCTGTCATCTCAGGTGGATGTTCGCCCACAACGGCACGATTCACGGAGTCGGGGCAATACGAGATCGGATGTTGCGCTCGATCCCCCGTTCGCTCGGCCTGGTGCAGTGTGGCACCACGGACACGGAGCTCTTGTTCCACTACCTGTTGGGGAGTCTCGAGCGCGCGGGTATTTCGCTCGATGAAGTTAGACCCTCGGCGGATCGTATCGGCGACGTCTGCCTGGACGCTGTCGCGCAGGTGTGCCGCTGGGCCGACGCCGCGGGCCTGCCGAAGCCATCGCTCAACTTCGTCCTGACCAACGGCGAGCTCTTCCTCGGCCACCGGCTCGGGCGCGACCTTTATTTCGCCACCCAGAAGCTCAGCTGTGGGGAGAAGCTCACGTGCACCGAGCCTGACAAGGTGTGCCTCCTCGCGCGCCGCCAGACGGACCGCGTCACCCACCTGATCGTCGCCAGCGAGAGGATCGGCGACGAGGACAGCTGGGAGCCGCTGCCGGACGGCGGACTTGTGGTGCTTGACGCCGATTTCCGCTTCTCCATGCGAGCGCCGCCCCTGGGCCTCGCCGACGCGCCGGCCCCCCGGTTGGAGCGTCACGCTCCCGTATGACGGATGCCGAGCTTCAACTCCTGCTCATGCCGGTTCGTACCGTGGCCGTCCTGGGCGCGAAGGAGTCGGACTGGGAGCCCGCAGCGTACGTGCCCGCGGCGCTCGCGGCAGCGGGACTGAAGATTTTTCCGGTCAATCCCGGTCTTCGGCGTCGGCCTCGTTGGGGGGAGGTGCCGGTCGCCACCCTCGCGGAGTTGGCCGGTCGGGTGGACCTTATCGATGTGTTCCGTCGGATCGAGTTTCTTCCTGGGCACATCACCGAGATCCTCGCGCTCCCCTGGCGGCCCGCGGTGGTCTGGCTCCAGTCGGGTCTGGCCCATCCCGAGACCGCGAGGCTCCGCGAGGCAGGGATCCAAGTGGTCGAAAACCGATGTTTGATGGTTGAGTATCAGCGGCTCGTGAGATAGGGCGTCGGCTTCCTGGGAGGGTGCTTGCGGCTGCTCCACACGATGATCCGCGTGTTCGACCTCAACAAGAGCCTGGAGTTCTACGTCGGGCACCTGGGCATGCGACTGCTGCGGAGGGCGGATTACCCACAAGGCCGCTTCACACTCGCTTTTGTGGGGTTCGGCGAGGAGGCGGACAGCACGGTGGTGGAGCTCACCCACAACTGGGACCAGGCCACGCCGTACGTCCTCGGAGACTCCTGGGGGCACCTGGCTTTTGGGGTGCCTGACATTCAAGCCACCTGCGCCCGGCTCGCGGCGGCAGGCGTTCCGGTACCCCGGCCTCCCGGACCGAT
>CANKNP010000316.1 GCA_947483545.1 Deltaproteobacteria bacterium
CCCCCCGCCCAGCAAGGAGCAGCGCGGGCCCTCGGCGCTCCGGGACGGGTTGCGGGCTGTGCCCGCGCTGTGCTACCCGGCGCCCCCGCTCGGAGTCTCCGTGACCAGCCGCTACGCCCTGCTCTCCGTCTCCGACAAGACGGGCCTCGTCGATTTTGCCCGCGGCCTCGTGGACGCGGGGTTCACCCTCTTGTCCACCGGCGGCACCAAGGCTGCGCTCGTCGCCGCGGGACTGCCCGTCACGGCAGTGTCTACGCACACGGGGGCCCCGGAGATCTTCGGCGGACGCGTCAAGACGCTGCATCCCCGGATCCACGGGGGGATCCTGGCACGCCGGGGAGAAGACGATGTCGTCGCCCTCGCTCACGACATCCCGTTCATCGACGTGGTGGCCGTGAACCTGTACCCGTTCGCGGCCACGGTCGCCGCCGGGGCCACGCTCCCCGAGGCGGTCGAGCAGATCGACATCGGCGGGCCCGCGATGGTTCGCGCTTCTGCCAAGAACCACGCTGCGGTCACGATCGTCGTGGACCCCGCCGACTACGCCGCGGTGTTGACCTCCCTCGGTCACGGCGACGAGGGCCTTCGCCAGCGCCTCGCCGTGAAGGCCTTCGGTCACACCGCTGCCTACGATGCGCTGATCGCGTCCTGGCTGGGCGAGCGCCTGGACCCAGGCTTCCCGCGGCAGGCCACGATCCCGCTCGAGCGGGTGCAGACGCTTCGCTACGGGGAGAACCCGCATCAGCGCGCAGCGTTTTACGCGACGCCGGGTGAAGGGGGTCGAAGCCTCGCCCGCTGCGAGCAGCTCCAGGGAAAGGAGCTGTCCTTCAACAACCTCGCGGATCTCGACGCGACGCTCCGTGTGGTCTTCGACGTGGGGGCGGCGACGGGGCTCCCAAGTTGCGTGATCGTCAAGCACATGAACCCCTGCGGGGCGGCGTCCCACCCAGACGGGATCACCGCCGCGTACCGGCTGGCCCTCTCCGCGGATCCCGTGAGCGCGTACGGCGGGATCCTCGCCTTCAATCGTTCGATCACCGAAGGCGACGCCGCGGAGATTGTGGCCAGCGGTGTGTTCTACGAAGTGATCGCTGCCCCCGGCATCTCCGAACCGGCTCGCGCCCGACTCGCGGTGAAGAAGAACGTGCGGGTGATGGTGCTCCCGACCGATTGGGAGTCTTGCGTGGCGGCAGGCCGGGACGGTCGCCGCGTGCAAGGGGGCTGGCTGCTCCAGGACTGGGACGTCGGGCACGCGACCGCGTGGGAGGTGGCCACCAAAGAGGGGTTGCGCGCGCCGTCCGACACCGAGCGGGCGGGGCTGACCTTCGCGTGGGCGATCTGCGCCAACGTGAAGTCGAACGCGATCGTGCTCGCGTGTGAGGCCGACGGCGGCTGGGTGTTGAACGGGGTCGGGGCGGGGCAGATGAGCCGCGTGGACTCGGTGCAGTTGGCGATCCGGAAAGCCCGTCGGCCGGTCGCGGGGTGTGTGCTGGCCAGCGATGCGTTCTTCCCGTTCGCAGACGGGGTGGTCGCGGCCCTCGAAGCCGGCGTCCGCGCGTTTGTGCAGCCCGGCGGCTCGATCCGCGATGATGAGGTCAAAGCCGCCGTCGCAGGCGAGGGGGGCACCATGATGCTCACCGGCGCCCGCCACTTCCGACACTGACCGGCGAAAGCGCAATAGACTCCGCACGAGGTTTGACCGATGAAGATCCTGCTGGTCGGTGGTGGCGGTCGGGAGCACGCCTTGGCGTGGTCGCTCTCTCGGCACGGCCACGCGCTGCACTTTACGCATGAAAACCCTGCATTTGCCGCGCTTGGCATCGTGGATGTTGGCGATCCGGTGGAGCGCGCGCGGGCGCTGAGCCCGGATCTGGTGGTGATCGGCCCAGAGGCGCCGCTCGCCGCGGGGGTGGTTGACCAGCTGGACGCGCTCTCGATCCCCGCGTTCGGACCGACGCGGATGGCAGCGAGGCTCGAGACCTCGAAGCTGTGGGCGAAGGACTTCATGATCCGGAACGGCCTGCCGACCGCGCTGGCCCAGGTGCTGCAGCCGGGGCAGACGCTCCCGATGATCGAGGACGGCGTCGTCAAGCTCGACGGTCTGGCGGCAGGGAAGGGCGTGTGGGTGTGCACCGACGAGCACGAGATGCGGCGGGCAGTCGCGGACGCACAACGGCTCCAGCCGAAGGGCAAGATCCTGCTGGAAGAGCGGCTGATCGGACCTGAGGTGAGCGTGATGGCGCTCTGCGACGGCACGCGGATCGCGCCGCTGCCGGCCGCGCGCGACCACAAGCGGCGGTACGACGGGGACCGGGGTCCGAACACGGGGGGCATGGGCGCGGTGGCGCCGATCGGCATCCCCGAACGAGAGGAATGCGTCGAGGTGCTGCAGCGCGCGGTGACCGCGATGGCGCACGAGGGCACGCCGTTCCGGGGGGTGTTGTACGGCGGGTTCATGCTCACCCGCAAGGGGCCGAAGCTCCTGGAGTTCAACGCCCGCTTCGGCGATCCGGAGTGCCAGGTGCTGATGGCGCTCCTGGACGAGGATCCAGCGCCTTGGCTGCTCGGCGCCGCCCAGGGGCGGCTCCCTGGGCGCGCGATCCGGATGCGGTGGGCGCACGCCTGTTGTGTGGTGGTGACGGCGGAGGGGTACCCCGATCAGGTCGCGGACGCGGTGATCGACGGGCTCCCGGCGGATCGGGACGATCTGGTGGTCTTTCACTCGGGGACGCGACGCGAGGGGGGCGTGCTGCGGGCGGTGGGTGGTCGGGTCGTCGGCGTCACCGGGATCGGGGCGAGCGCCGAGATGGCCTGTGAGCGGGCGTACGCGGGCGCGCGGGAGGTGCAGTTCGCGGGCGCCTCGTACCGGCGGGACATCGGCGCGACCGGGTGGAGCTGACCCGGGAGTCGCCGGCCCCGGGCATCGTCTGTTTTCAACCCCGCCGGGGCTATCGATACGGTGTGGAAGCCTACGCCCTGGCTACGTTCTGCTTGGATGGTGCACCGGCGGGGGGCTTCCGAACCGCGATCGACCTGGGGGCGGGGAGCGGGATCGTCGCGTTGTTGTTGGCAAGTCAGGGGCTGCGGGTGATCGCGGTGGAGCGGGATGAGCGCTGGCGGGGGGTGTTGGAGGCCTCGGTTCAGGCGTCTGCGGCGGAGGTGGACATGGTGTGGGGGGATGTCCGAACGGTCACGTTGCCCCGAGTGGACGTCGTGGTGTGCAACCCGCCCTGGTACTCGGCGGGGCGCGGCTCGGTGTCGCCGGATGGCCACAAGGCCGCGGCGCGGAGCACCTTGCACGGGGCGCCCGAGGACTTCGTCGCCGCCGGGCTCAGATGCGGGCCGGCGGTCTGTGTGGTGCTGCCGAAGACGGTGGGCCTGCCGGAGGTGGCGGGCGCTCACCTCGCGCGGTCGGCGGCATACGGGGGGCTGGTGCTCGGCGAGTATCGGCAGGGTGCTGGGCGGAGGAGGATCGTGGAGGTTGCCCCCTACTCGCCCTGGAGCAGCCGGACCGCGTCTTCGCTGTAGGGGTCGAGGGCCAACGCGTCCATGGCGTAACGCTTGCGTTGCACCGGGTCGGTGGTCGAGAGCTCGCCCAGCAGCAGGTAATACCCCGGGGTCGGGTCTCCCCCCTTCACGTAGCTCAGCGCCTTCTCAACCTCGGCCGCGCGGCCGAGCGCCTGCAGGCACAGCGCACGGAGGAGCTGGAACCGGGACTCCTTCGGGCGGGCCGCAGCGGCTTGCTCCACGAGTGGCAGGGCGTCGGCGGGACGACCCGCCGCAAAGTAGATCCGCGCGGCCAGCACTTGAGCCTCGGGGTCCGTGCCGTCCCGGGCCAACTTGGCGATCCCGTTCAGCGCTTCGGTGTTCCGCCCCTGCAACCATTGGAGCGTGGCCAGACCCACCGCGAGGCCCTTTTCCTGGCCTGCGGCCCCGGTGAGCCTCGCCCTGAGCAGCTCCTCCACGCGGGCGGTGTCCACGGGGCGACCGAGGGCGAACCGCAGCGGGTTTCGACGCCCGGCGCTGCCGTCCACCTGGGCGACCGCAGAGCGCAACGCCTGCACCGCCATGTTGCCATCCCCCGCCTCCAACGCGATGCGGGCGGTCCAAATCCACACTGCCGGCGAGGCGGGATCCGCGCGCTGTGCGGCTTCAAGTCTCGGAATCGCCTCCCGGGCCACTTGACCGGCGAGGTCCAGCTCCACTGCGGTCAGCAGGAGTTGGGCCACGTCCGGGCCGGGCAGTCCATGCGTGTCTGCGTTGCCCCAGGCCTTGCGTGCGCCGAGGAGGTCGCCGGTGGCAAGCGCGGCGAGCATACGGACCTGCGCTGCCGTCGCGTCGTTCGGTCGATCCCCGAGCACGGCGTCCGCGGCATCGGCGGCCCCTCGCATGCGCTCGGCGTTGCCGATCGCCTCCAAGTAGTCGGCTTGCGCGCTGTGCAGGTGAAGCCAGAACCTGTCCTCTGCGTCGTCAGGCTCCTCCGCGGCGAGCGGCGCCAACCACTCCCGGGCTGAGCTCGCGTTGCCGGCACCGATGTCGTGGGCGGCCAGGTCCAACCGCAATCGGACAGGGGTCTGGTCCCCGAGCCGCCTTGCGGTCGCGATCGCGGTCTTCAGGTCGCCCCGCCGAAGCGCGAGCACGCCCCGGTAGCCGCTGAGCTCTGGATCGCCGGGCATCAGCTTCAGCGCGGCCTCCACGCGATCCAGGGCATCCGGCGACGCGCCGTCGATGGCCGCTGTGGTGGACTTCCGCACGACCAGCCCGCACCCGGTCGGCGCGCTGCGCGCCAGCGTGTCGAAAGCGCGCATCCGCACCAGATCGGGTTGATCCTCCGTGAGATCGATCGCGTAGCTCGCGCACCAGGTGTCCATCGGATCGAGCTGAAGGCAACGCACGGCCGACGCGCGCGCGTCGTCCTTCCGGCCCTCCGCCATCGCGCCGGCGAGCTCCGCCCGCACCACGGCGACATGGTCGGGCCGGAGGTTCCGCGCGCGCTTGAGGAGCGCGATGCGCAGGTCCGGCTCTACCCGCTGCTCGGCGTAGAGCATCGCCAACAGCCCGAGCGTCTCCACGTCGGGCACGCGGACGGCAGCTCGCTCAGCGAATGCGACGGCCTCCTCCATGCCTTTCTCACCGCCCCGAAAGCGCGCAGTCCACGCCTGCGCCAACATCAATTGCCGGGACTCGGTGACCACGCCCACGCGCTTGTTGAGCTGCGCCATCGTGCTGTCCGCGGCCGGACCCTCCACCGCGAGCGGGCCTCCTCCGGGCGCCGTGGCGACATCGCCGGACCCAAAGCTCGTGGGCAGGATACCCCCGAGCTCCTTCTGTGCCCACCAGGTCCCGGCGATCGCGCCCGCCCCGACCAGCAGCGCGGCGGCCGCCTTCACCACGGGCGCCCAATTCAGGCTCCGACGCGGGGCGGCCGGGGCGGTGGCGATCGTGCCTGGGAAGAAGAAGTGTCGGAACGACGGATGCTCCGCGATGGCGAGCCACGGCGCATCCTCGGACTGAACGAACTCGGTCCCCAGCAACTCCCGGGCTTGAATCCGCCCGATGACCGCGTCATGGTCGAGCAGCAGTCGCTGGTCGCCTTGGCGGATGGTGTACGCGACCCCGCGGGAGGCGCCCGATGTGCACCGCTCGCAGGCCTTCGGCACCGAAGCGCTGCCGGGGGCCATCACCACGGCAGCGCCGCATCTCCCGCAGGGGAGCCGAAGGTCCGAGGTGCCGTTCGGGGTCACGCAGGCAATGTAGCGCGGACGGCGCCCTGGACGCGCAGCGAGCGCCGGCTGGCGAGCCAGCGCAGCCAGCTTAGGCGCTTGCGCCCGGGGAATGCGCACATCCGAGGGGCCCCCGGCGCGCGGAGCGCCCTGGACGCGCAGCGAGCGCCGGCTGGCGAGCCAGCGCAGCCAGCTTAGGCGCTTGCGCCCGGGGAATGCGCACATCCGAGGGGCCCCCGGCGC
>CANKNP010000317.1 GCA_947483545.1 Deltaproteobacteria bacterium
CCCCGGTCGGCCTCCGGCGCGCTCACAGGGGTCGGGGCGCTGGTCATCGGCGGGATGGCCTTGGGGGTCGTCCACGCGATGGCACTCCAGGCAGAGATCCTGATCGCACTCCCAGAGTTTGACTTTCCCTTCCTGTCGGTGCCGACGGTGGACAGCGCAGCGGAGAGGGCATCTTCCCTGGGGACGGGCGTCGTGCCCTGGATCCTGCTCGGCTGGTTGGCGGCTCTCCCGGGCATCTTCGCGCGCGCACAGGGCGCGACCACACGCGACGGCACCGACGGTGTTCTCGTCGTGATCCTTGTGATGATGCCGGTGGTGGCTTGGGGTTGGGCCGGCCTGCAGTGGGAGTTGCTCTCCCGCAGAGCGGGCGCGCACGTCTCCGCAGTGCTGGAGGAGGGCGCGGCGGTGTCGTTGCCGATGCGTGTGCCGATTCCGCCCCGCGTGCTGTATGTGCTCCCGGGCGGATCCCGATGGGTCGAGACCGGCGAGTCGGGCGGAAGCCGCGAGCGGGCCGAGCCAACGGCCGCCGATTCCCTCGGGCCGCTCCTCCACTTTGGCGATGGTCTGGTCTTTCCCTCGGCGATGACCATGGATGACTTCTACTTTGCGTTTGCGGACGCTCAGGCCGGCGCCGTCCACCTTGTGAGCTGCGTTCCAACACAAGGCGCCAAGGCAGCCACCGTTCGGCGCGACCCCCTGCGCGCGACCGGGATGTGCGGCGCGATGCCCATCTACCTGCGTGTGACCCGCGATCTGACGCATCCAGTCAAGCTGATCGTCCTGCGGGACGGCCTGGTGGACGACAGAGGGGAGGTGTACCCGGTCGCCGAGATCAACCAACACAACCAGGTCGCCGGGCGCGATGTGATTGTCCGGGCTCAGGTGGACGCGACCGTCGAGGACTTCGCGACCGTACTCCGGCTCGTTCGAAACGCGGGCCGGGTTTACCTCGGGTGGGGGGTCAGCCTGGACGGGGACGACCTTCCGATTGGGGTGAACCCTGGGCTGAGGGTGCGCGTGCGGGCGGACCCCGCGATACCCTGACCGCTGCTCAGGAGCCCCGCGTGCAGCCCCTCCACCTCGTCCCCACCGTGTTCCTGCTGATTGTCGCAACCGGCTGTAGCGGTGATCCCTCCCCCGCCAAAGCCGCGCCGGACTCCCCAACCGGCGACGACACCGCCCCGCCACCCTTCGACCCCACCACGGACTGCGAGACGCTCGGGATGCCGAGCGTCCCGTTCGTCGAAGCAACCGCGAGCCCGCTGCTCTACGACGTGGCCGGCGACATCACGCTGGAGACGACCGATGGCCCATGGACCCTGTCGGCCAACTGGTCCGGGTGTGACGTTTACCTGTTCGTCTCGGATGAGCCCGCACAGAACCAGGGCGCTCCGGATCCCACGTGGGGCACGAAGAAGGACAACAAGGCGCTGATCGACGCGATGCCGATGAACACCCACGTCTTCTTCCTGTCGTCGCAGAACGACGAGAATCGTTTGATCGCGCTTGAGGATCTCAAGAATCACATCGACGCGCAGTTGGACGACTACGACGAGGAGACGCGGGCCTGGAAGGAGCGGCACATCCATTACGTGACCGACAAAGACAAGCAGGCCGACAGTTGGCTCGGCGAGACGTTTGATTCCCCCGGCTGGGGCGTCGGCATCGACCGGACCCAGCGCATCCGATACATTGGGAGCATGGGGGATCCCGACCGCTACAATTCGAGCTACGGCTGGTTTGAACCCAACCTTTCGATGATCGCCAACGAGGCGCGTTATTACAATTTCGAGGCGCTGCGCGAGACGCGTTTGGACGCACAGGGCGCAACCCTGGTTCCCACTTGGACGGGCGAGACCATCAGTGGCACGGTGTACGTGGACTTCGAGCTGCCGGACGCCGCAACGATGGCGACGTTCGACAGCATGGAGTGGGACATGACGATGCTGTGTGTCGGCGACGGCGAATATACCGAGTGTCCGTCCTGGGACTATCTGACCTACGCTTGGCTCTGCGACGTCGAAGACCCCGAGACCTGCACGCAGGAGGTTGGCCGCTGGATCACGACCTACCATCGAGAGGGTCGCTGGGTGCACGACGTCTCGCCTCTGCTCGCGCTGCTCAAAGACGGAGGATCGCGTCGGCTGGCGTTCTACAGCCAAAACACCTACGAGATGACGCTCACGCTGCGGCTGTTCAACCAGGGCGGGACCGACACGCCGGATGAGGCGCAGGTGCTCTACACCGGCGGCTACATCAGCTCGACCTGGAACGAGCGGGAGCCCCTGACCGTGGATATTCCAGCGGATGTGAGCCGCGTGGGTTTGGGGGTGGTCATGAGCGGCCACGGCCAGACGGGAACCCCCGCCTGCATGGAGTTCTGCGGGTCTGAGCACAATTTTACGGTGAACGGTCACGACAACCTCTTCACCTACGCGATCGAGGATTCGACGTTTGGCTGTATGAACCAGGTGGACGAGGGCACAGTCCCCAATCAATACGGCACCTGGTGGTACGGTCGGAACGGTTGGTGCCCCGGAAAGCAGGTGGACATGGACGTCGTGGACATCAGCGATCAGGTGCTGCTCGGGGAGACGAATACGTTCAATTACGAGATAGCGAACTTGAACGGTACGCTCGACGGCGGAGGGGACATCGTGCTCACGACGTGGCTCGTGTATTACAGGTGATCCCATGACCGCTTTCACTGCCATCCCCGCGCCCCGGCACCCCCCCCGGTGCACCCCCGAGGACCAGCCACCTGCCGGCTTTATCGAGCCAGCGGGGGGTGACGCCCCCGCGGTCGCGGCGAGCCTTCCGCTGTCCACGCGATTTACGCTCGGCCCCCAGATCACGCCGGTACAGTCGGCGTTCCTGGCGCGGCACGGGTTCCTCGTTTTTTCCCAAGTCGCCTCCCTGGAGGAGGTGAACGGCATCCTCGCCGAGGTGGATCGCATCGAGCAGGAGCTGCTCGCAAAGAAGGAGACCAAGGTTTTTGGCGTCCCCGTGTGGTTTGGGCTCGACCCCGACGGCAAGGATTACCTGTTCCGGATGGGGTTCACCTCTGTGTACAGCGCGTCGCTGGCCGCCTTCGTTCGGGATGCCCGCTTCGAGCCGGTCCGCAGGCTGATCGGCGACGATGCCCGCATCGGTGAGCGCGAGAAAGACGGCGTGGTCTTCAACCGGTACGTCCGCGCGCCCACGAGCCTGCGCCCCAACCTCGCCTG
The DNA here is from genome assembly GCA_947483545.1 of Deltaproteobacteria bacterium. The sequence goes on from CANKNP010000317.1 coordinate 3,228, forward strand.
GCACACCGACGCGCTCCGGGATGTTTTCTACAACTGGAAAATGCCGGGCCCGATGTTGAACGTCGGGGTGCACTTCGACCGCATTCGGCCCCAAGACGGCGGGCTTCGCCTTGTCCCAGGGACGCACACCCAAAGTGCATGGTCCACCTTGTTCTCCAAGATCCACTTCGTCTCGGACGGCCCGGATCCCCAGGAGTTGGCCGTCGAGACCTGGCCCGGAGATCTGACGGTCCACGACGGTCGGATGTGGCACCGCGTGGTCGCCTCGCCGGTGATCGGCTGGGAGAGCTTGCGGCGCAGCATGTACGTGCCTTACGTCTGCGATGCGTACCAGCCAAAGTCGGAGAACAGCGCCACGCCGCTCTACCAGCGGTTCTTCGACGTGATCGTGCGGTGGAAGGCGCGGCGGAAGGCGAAGGAGCAGCGGCGTCTAGGCGGGCGCACCTGAGGCGCGGAAGAGGGCGGGCGCACCTGACGCCGGGGTACATTCCCCGCCCTCCCCGGTTCATGCATGTCCAAGCCCCAAAAGACCATCGGCATCCTCTGCGGCGGCGGCGACGCACCAGGGTTGAACCCGGTCATTCGCGCAGTGATCAAGTACGGGGTGGGCCAGCGGGGCTGGAGGCTCATCGGCATTGAGGACAGCTTCAACGGCCTGTTCGAGCAGCCTTACCGAATCCAGGCGCTCACGCCGGTCTCCTGCCGGGGCATTCTCCAGCGTGGCGGCACCATCCTCGGCACGACCAACCACGGCAACCCCTTCAATTACGCCGATGGTCAGGACCGTTCCGCCCAGGTGGTCGAGGCCTTGAGGGACCTCGGCATCGACGGGCTCATCGTCATCGGCGGCGACGGGAGCATGAAGATCTGCCAGCAACTCATGGAGGAGCGGGGCTTGAAGATCGTCGGCGTGCCGAAGACCATCGACAACGATCTCTCCGCGACCGACCTGACGTTTGGCTTTCAGTCCGCAGTTGATTGTGCGACCGACGCCCTGGACCGCCTCCACACCACGGCCGCGTCCCACGACCGTGTGCAGGTGTTGGAGGTCATGGGGCGGGACGCCGGCTGGATTGCGTTGCACGCCGGAATCGCGGGCGGGGCGGATGCCGTCATCCTGCCGGAGATCCCGTGGGAGGCGGAGCGCGTGGTGCGGAAGATCGAAGAACGCCGGGCGATTGGACGTCCTTTTTCCTTGGTCATCGTGGCGGAGGGGGCGGTGCCGAACGGAGAGAGGGTGTCGCCCGGCAAGGCAGGCCAAAACGTGGTGGACGCCATCGAGCGGCTCCTGCCCAGCGCGGAGGTGCGACTGACCGTGCTCGGACACCTGCAGCGGGGCGGGAGCCCGGTGGCGTTCGACCGCCTGTTGGCCACGCGCCTGGGCGTGGGGGCAGTAGACCTGGTCGAGGCGGGCCGATGGGGCGAGATGGTGTGTCTGCGCAACGGGAGGATCGAAGGGGTGCCCATCCTGGACGCGATCTCGACGTACCGACGGGTCCAGCCTGACGAGGATCTGCTGCGGACGGCCAGGGCGGTGGGGATCGAGCTTGGGGCGGCGCCTCAGGGCTGAACCCGCCAGCGGCGCGCCGCGCTCAGGGGAGGCCGACCACGCGGTCCCGCCCTGCCCGCTTGGCCGCATAGAGTGCATCGTCCACACGCTTGAGCAGGGTCTCGGCGGTGTCGTCCTTCGCGTACGCGGTGAGGCCGAAGCTCGCGGTCAACACCTCGGGATATTCGGGGATATCAAGCGCGCTGGTCGCGACGCGCAGGCGCTCGGCGCAGGTCTGAGCCGTGAGCAGGTCGCTCCCCGGCAGCATCAGGACGAACTCCTCGCCTCCCACCCTGGCGGCGCAGTCACAGTCACGAAGCTCGGTCGTAAGCATCGCCGCGAACGCCCGGAGCACACAGTCCCCGACGCCGTGCCCGTGAACATCGTTCACGCATTTGAAATGGTCGAGGTCGGTCATGACGAGCGCGAAGGGCTGGCCGTACCGCCTCGCACGCTCCACCTCGGCTGCGAGGAGGGTCTCGAACTGGCGCCGGTTCGCGAGGCCCGTGAGCACATCGGTGCCACTCAGGTGCCGGAACAGCTCCTCACTCGCCTGCAGCCTGCGGGTGGTCCGCTGGAGGTCCCGTTGCAGCTCGCCGAGCTCCTCATTGACGCTCAGGAGCTTCACGGTGAGCCCCTCCAACGCGCGCACGTCATGTTCGCCCAGCAAATGGAGCTCGTTGCCGACCCGTCGGAACGTGCAGCGCAGGGACCACCCGACCGCGTCTGGGGGCCCCACATGGAGCAGCCCCCGGAAGCCATCTGGCGTCGATGCGCACGCTCGCAGCTCCTCGAAGCGCGGCCGGACGAAGAACCCGGCCAGCGGACGCACGCCCTCCGCGCTCCCCCAGTCGAGCAGGCGGAGGAAACCCGCGTTTGCGTCGAGCAGCTCGCCCTCCAGGGTGAGCGTAGCCGCAACGACGGCGTCCAGGTCCTCGTTGGATCCAGCCGCAGCCCCTTTGGGATCCCGGCGTGCGACTCTCGGTACGCGTGACTCTTGTGCCATGCCCGGAAGCTCAGCGCTTCGTCGACCCGGTGGGGACGCGCGCGGAACGCATCTCGGACGGCTTCATCCAGCTCATTGTCTACCCGGAACCGACTGATCGCGAGAAACATGAGAACCTCTTTCCCGGCCATCGTATCCGGATCCAGACAGCCCGCCAATTCCAGCACCATA
>CANKNP010000318.1 GCA_947483545.1 Deltaproteobacteria bacterium
CAGGCTGCTCGGCGTGGTCCGAGGCACCCGCGACCGCCTGCTTGGAATGCCCGAGGCGAACCCGCGGGCGCTGCACGATCCCCGGCCGATCTTCGAGCGTGCTGAGCTGCGCGCGGCCGACATCCTCTTGCGCGTGGTGGACGGCACCCCCGTGGACGCCCGGACCTGGTTTGAGCGCCTCGCCGTGCAAGCCCCGGAGGTGCTCAGCACCCCCGCGGATCCCGCAGGCTGGGAGCGCGCCGAGGGCGCTGTTTTCCGAAAGGTCGTGGACACCCTCCACCGCCTCGGGGCCGTGGACGCGATGCGAGACGCGGAGGGTATTCGGGCCTTCCGGGCGCCGACCGGCGTGAGCGTCCCGACGACCGGCTTCCTGTTGATGCCGGACCTGGATCTCCTCGTTCACCCTGGTGAGATCCCGTTCGGGGTCTACGGCCGGCTCTGTCGCCTCGCGCCGTACATCGACGGGGCGGGACTTCATCGGCACCGGCTGACCCGCGAGGGGGCTGCCGCCGAGATCGGCGCAGGGCACACGGACACGTTGGCCTTCCTCGCCGCCCACTCGCGCACGGGGGTGCCGCCCAACGTGGCCGACACGCTCCGCGAATGGCAAAGGGCCGCGAGCCGCGTGACCGTGCTCGTCGGTGTGGACGTGATCGAGCACAACGGGGTCCTCAAGCTGAGGGTGGGCTCCGCCCCGGCAGACGCGCGCAGCTTCGACTACGCGAACGCCCCGCGCGCGCGGTTCTGCATCGACGCCGGGCGGATCACGATCCCGGATGGGTGGGACGCGTTGACGGTGCGTGCCATCGTCGAGCGGGTCGCGACGCCAGCCGGTCGGGAGCGGGGGGCGTGGGTCTACCACCCGGAGCTGCGCGCCCACGCGAGCCCGGATGCCATCATCGCGCGGCTGAACGAGGCGTATGGCGGCCTCATTCCTGGAGAGCTGGAGCTGCTGGTGCGGGCGGGCAGCGGGATCCCTCCGGTGGAGGCGTCGCCGGCGTGGGTGCTCCGTCTGCCAGAGGTGCTGGCCGCAGCGCTGCGCCGGGATCCGGTCCTCGGTCCCTACCTGCGGAAGCCGGCGGGGGGGGGCGAGGTCGTCGTGAAGAGCGCGGACCTGGACGCGGTGCGGGGGCGGTTGACCCAGCTTGGTGTTCAGCTCACCGAGGATCCCGCTTGACCAAGCAGGTGGTGGTGGCGCTGATCGTGGGGCTGCTGGCAGGCGCCTTCGTGCTGGGGCTGGTGGTGGTGGCCGGGGCGGTAGGGTTCCTGGTGTGGAACCAGGAGCCCGCGTCGACGTTCGTAGGCGACGCCGCCGGAGAGGTTCAGCTCCGGGCGCTCGACCTCAACGGGGACCGCGAGGCCCCGATCTTTGTGGAGCGCCTGGCTCGGCTTGGCGTGGCCGCCACGGTGTTGGAGGCCTCGCGGGAGGGAGCGACGCTCTCGCTCTCCGGCGCGCGTGACGTCCGCGAGGCGGCGGCGGCCGTGATGGCCCCGATGCGGCTGGCGATCTACGCGACGGCGAACCCCACTCAGGAGGGGGGGCGGACACGTTTGCTGACCGAATGCTCCACGCCGCCCTGTACCCCCGTCCTGGTGCAGTTGCCGTCCGCGCTGGGCGCGCGTGAAATCGCGGATGCCCAGGTTGGAGGCGATGAGATGGGCACGACCGTGATCAACCTGGCGTTCACTTCCGACGGGGCCCTGTTGTTGACCGCCTTGACGCAGCGCGAGATCGGACGCGCTGTCGTCATGACGCTCGACGACGTCGTGTACAGCCAGCCGATCGTGCAGGAGCGGATCACCGGTGGGAGAGTCCAGCTCACGCTCGGGGCCAGCGACGAAGGGGCGCGTGCCCAGGCGGAGCGCATTTCGGCCTGCATCATCGGAAAACCGCTGACGGGACGCTGGGAATTCGCCGAGTAGAGATCGACGCACTTTGATGTGGAGATGCTGGCCACGGAGATCCAGCGCGAAGCGAGCGCCCGGGTTTGGCCGATGGCCTCGCGCGAGCTTGACGCCATCGCGGCCGACGCGGTGCCGGCCCTGTCCGCTGCGCTGGCTGCCGAGGCGGCCGTGTTCATGCCCAAGGTCTCTGACCGGCTCGTGATTGAAAGCGCCGAGTTTCAGAAGCATGTGCATGCGCACATGACCGCCTCTTTGGACGCGCGGTTCGCCGCTGCCGTGGCCGAACGGGGCGATGCGCTGAAGGCGAGGTACCCGCAGTTCGCGGCCAATCCCGCGCGCTATGACGACCTTGTGAAGAAGCTGAGCGTGCGCTCGCAGCAGTGGGCGCAGGGCCAGCTCGACACGACCTTTGCCCAGCACATCCAGGTTCTGCAGTCGATCAACGCGTCGGTGCAGGCGCTCGCCGGGCAGAGCGTGGAGGAACGCGCGGCCGGCGGCGACCAGAGCATGGACGACATGATGATGTTGTTCCTTGAGATCATGAACACCCGCCTCGAAGGGAAGGGCTGAACCATGTCCGAAGCAGCTGTCAAAGAGATTGAAGGGATGCTCACGGCCGAGCTGGACACGGTGCGCGCCGCGAACGCGACCGGGATGAAGATCGGCGGGGTGGCCGTCGTCGTGGTGGGTGCGTACCTGCTGTGGATCAGCTCGGTGAGCGGACGCTGCGGTCGCGAAGATGGCGACCCAGACCGGCGACCCGGGGGCGACATACAACGACGACGCGGCGCTGGATGCGGCGGCGGCGGCGGCGGTGACGAGCCTCGATACGGTCCTCGACGAGGCCATGGACGCCCCCGGCGAAGATGGCATCTCCCCGCGCCAGACCATCGAGGGCTCTCTGACCCAGCTCCGGCACATCGACATGGAGCTCGCTCGCATCGCCAAGAAGGGCGGGGATCCTGCCGAGCGCGAGCTGCTGCTCGCTTGGCTGAACGTGCTCGGCCAAGCGCCGGAGCTCCAGTTTGAGCGGGATGACACGAAGAAGCCTCGGGGCAAGTAGGCTGGGTCGAACAGGTGATTACCTAAGCGCGTGCATCGCTGGGATCCCAACCTGCTCTTCCGCTTCGCGGGGTTCCTGCCGCGTGCGCTCGCGGAGGTGCGGTCGGGGGCGGCGTTGCCCGCCGTGGGGGCGGAGCGGGCAGACGCCATCGTGGTGCTGGGCTGCCGTCTCCTGCCGGGCGGGGTGGCTTCGGGCTCGCTGCGAGCGCGCGCCGAGGCCGGTGCCGCCTTGTTCCTTGCGGGTGCTGCGCCGGTGATCGTCACCACGGGGGCGTCCCACGAGCAACCCCCGGGTGAGGCGGTCGTCGCCGCCCAGATCCTGCGGGAGTGCGGGGTGCCGCCGGGCGCTATCCGTATGGAGGAGAAGTCGCGCAACACCGACGGAAACTTCGCGTTCAGCCGCGATCTCTGCCCCGGCCCTCGGGTGTACGTGGTCACGGAGCCGTTCCACATCGCCCGGGCCCTGCGGATCGCCCGGGCCTACGACTTCGATCCCATCCCGTTCCCCGTCGCCTCGCCGGCCTGGGGTCGCCCCTGGGATCGTACCCGGTTGACCGCTCGAGACGCGGTGTCGTTGGCTTGGTGGATGGGGGATCGTGCCAGTCGCGGTGAAGCTGGGTAGTTCGCTCTTCGGCCGCGGCGAGCGCGCGGATCGGCGGCCCGTAGCCCACTTGGTCCGTCTTCCCCCGCGCCCGCGCGTCCCTGCTATACTCACCCCAACTCGAGGAAGTCCCCTTGCCCAAGGTCACCGATCGGCACGGCCGCCCTGTCTCCGGACAGCTTCCGGGTCTCGTAGAAGGTATCGTCACCGACAACGTCGACCCCGAGAAGCTCGGCCGCGTCAAGGTGAAGTTCCCCACGCTGCCCGAATCCCCTGAGAGCTATTGGGCGCGCTTGTCGATGCCCATGGCGGGTCAGGATCGCGGGTGGATGACCATCCCCGAGATCGACGACGAGGTGCTTGTGAGCTTCGTCCACGGGGACATCAACCACGCGATCGTGGTGGGCTCGTTGTACAACGGCGTGGACCTCCCGCCGTACGCCAACGAGGACGGCGAGAACAACTTGCGTGTGTTCCAGAGCCGCTCGGGTCACCGCCTGACCTTCGATGACACCGCTGGGGACGAGCGAATCGAGCTCATCACCCACAACGAGGAGCTTCGCTTCATCTGGGATGCGAAGGAGAAGACCTTCAGCCTCTACTCGGGCAAAGACATCATCGTCGAGGCCAAGGAGACCATCAGCTTGAAGTGCAAAGACTTCATCCTGGAGGCGACGAACAGCATCTCCATCAAGGCCGGGTTGACCATGCAGGTCGACGCCCCGACGTCCACGGTCAACGGCGGTACGCAGCTCACGCTCTTCGCCTCGATGACGAACATCAACTAAGGTCGGGTGCGCGCATGATGAACGGCGTTGTAACGGGGCTTGTCATCGACAACGTCGACCCCGACAAGCTCGGGCGGGTCAAGGTCAAGTACCCGGTGGACAACGAGGACAACCCTGAGTCCTATTGGATCCGGATGATCTTCCCGATGGCCGGCACGTCACGCGGCATGGTCATGCTGCCGGAGATCGGCACCGAGGTCCTGATCGGCTTCGCCTACCGCACGAATTCGCCGTATTGCCTCGGCGCTCTCTACAACGGCGGCGACGATACGCCGGGGCCGTACGCCAACGCCGATGGGAACGACGACCACCGGGTCTACTGGTCCCGTAATTCGCACTGGGTGGACTTTGACGACACGCCGGGCACGGAGCGCATCGAGATCATCTCGACCACCGAGAACAACGCGATCTACATGGAGATCCACGCGGCGAACAAGATCCTGACGGTCAAGACGGAGAAGGACATCGTCCACGAGGCCAAGGAGACGATGAGCTGGAAGTGCAAGGACTTCAAGCTCGACGCCAGCAACAGCATCGACATGAGCGGCACCATGACCGCCGCGTTTGAGTCGGGGACGTCCACGACGTGGAACTCCACGGACCAGCTCTGGCACAGCGACACGCGCGTGGACATCAACACCGCGCCACCGGGCCCGGTGAAACCCGTGCTGACGACCCCGACCCAGAAGCACAACCCGAGCGGCCAGGGGGGGCGCACGAGCGGCCAGGGCGCCGATGGCGCGAGCACCAGCGGCGGTGGGAGTAGCAGCAGCTCTTCCGGCGGCGCCAGTTCTTCCAGCAGCGGCGGCTCGTCCAGCAGCGGCGGGGCGGCGGGCTCCTCGGGCAGCTCCTCGGGGACCACGGCGGGCAGCGGCTCAAGCAGCGCCACCCAGGCGGGCGCCGGCGGGACGGCCGGCTCGGGCGACTCCGGGTTTGAGGTAGACATCAGCTCCAGCGGGATCAGCGCCTCCGGCAGCATCGGCGGACTCTCCGGAAGCGTGCAGGCCGGCGCCTCCGGGATCTCCGGCAATGCAAGCGTGCAGTCGGAGTACGGCAACGCCAACGCCAGCGTTCAGAACGGCAATGTGACCGCGAACGCCAGCGCCCAGAGCGAGTACGGGTCTGGATCCGCGAGCGTTCAGAACGGGGACGTCACCGGGAGCGCGAGCGTGAGCGCGGGCGGCGTCTCCGGATCCGTGAACTCCGACGGCGATGTGTCGCTTGGCGGTGCGTCGAGCGGGAGCGCTATGGGCGGCGGGTCGAGCGGGGGTGGCGCGATGGGCGGCGGCTCGTCGGGCGGAGGTGGCGGCGGATCCAGTGGCGGTGGTGGCGGATCGAGCGGTGGTGGCGCGGGAGCCGGGCCCAGCGGTGGTGGCGGATCGAGCGGGGGTGGGTCGAGCGGTGCAGGCCCGAGCGGGTCCGGCGGCGGCGGCGCGGGGCCGGGCGGCGGCGGATCGAGCGGGTCCGGTGGCGGCGGCGCAGGTGCGAGCGGCGGTGGTGGCGGGTCCGGCGGCGGTGCAGGCCCGAGCGGTGGTGAGTCGAGCGGCGGCGGTGCAGGTCCGAGCGG
>CANKNP010000319.1 GCA_947483545.1 Deltaproteobacteria bacterium
CCCCTCCACCACCCGCACCTCTCCCCCCGCGCCCACACGAAAAACCTCCGATCCCCCTCCCAAGTCGCCCGTCCCGACCACCGGAGCCTGGACCACCCCGACCGGCTCCAGCGCCCCGGCCGCGACCCCGCCCGCGCCGGCCCACACCCCCAGAACGGTGGCGATCCCCCCCACCGTCCGCGCCCGCCCAACCCCCAACCCCAACAGGAGCAGCCCCCCCCCCGCCAGGATCGCGCCCATCCACTGGCCTTCATCGCCGGTCATCACTGCCTGCCAGGGCGCCCAGACCGGCCAGGCCTTCTTCATGGGCGCGCTGTCGATCCTGCGCCGCGCAAGGTCCAGGTTCGCCTGCACGTCCGGATCCCGGGGCGCCAGGGCCGCAGCGCACCGCCATGCCAGCACCGCCTCCGGAACACGCTCCTGACGGTACCGGAGATTGCCAAGATTGAAGTACACATCTGCGGTGCGCGCCCCGCCGTCGAGCACCCCCGCGATCGCCACGTCCGCGGCCGCGAGATCCCCCCCGGACAGCGCAACGTTGAACGCCTCGACAGAGGGCTCAGCCTGCGCGAGCTGCACGCAAAGGGCCAGGATCACTTCAACTTCTCCACGAAGGCCCGCAGCGCGCGCTCCACATCTGCGACCTCGCCGGCGCTCTCGGCGTACCGGGCACGCTCGAGGAGCCGGTAGACAGCCGTGGCCTCCGCCGCGTCTGCCCCCAACCGGGCGAGGGCCTCCCCGTGAACCTCGGCGGCGCCGATGCCGAGCCTGGGCGAGACCGCCTCCCGAAAGATCTGGTCCAAGCCGGACAGTCGGCCGTGGGGATCGGTGGGCAGGTCGTCGAAGGTCAGCGCCCGCTGCGCCGGGGCGGTCCGCGCAGCGAGCATCCCGGCAAGCGTCCGCGCCCCGTGAACCCCGAGCAGCGCGACACCCGGGAGGAGCAGGGCGAGCCCCCAGGCGCCCGGCCACGGGGGATCGAGCTCCGGCGATGGACGGACCGGCAGCAGCTCATCGATCGGGCCAATGGCCGGGGCCGCGGGGCCGGAGAAGCTCGCCACCTGCGCGGCGGCGGCGGCGCCTTGGATGTCCAGGGTGATCGGAGCCGTTGACAGCGTTCGGTACTGACCCGTCGCCGGATCGAAGGCCGACAGCGTGATCGCCGGCAGGACCAGCGGGCCGGGCCGCTCGGGCACGATGGCGCGCTTGAAGCTCGCCGTGGCGACGAGCCTCCCATCCTTGATCTCCGCGGCCATCACCGGCTGATCGTCGTAGACGCGGAAGCCATCGGCTGGCAGCGGCGGGAGCTTGACCCCGGTGATCGGGCTGTCGCCGACGAGATCCACGGCGAGGGTGAGCGTGTCGCCGACGCGAACGTCTGTCGGACCCTGCACCTTGCTGGTCAAGGTGAAAGCGCCGACAAGGCCGTCCCAGTCGCTCGGGCGCCCGGCGGCCGGAGGTTCACGCACCGTTGCGGAGATCGAGGGGGCGCTGAACACCTCCGAGCGTACGTCGGTGAACATGCCCAGGTCCGGAAAGAGCTGCTCGGTTCGGCCCGGCCGACGTTGACGATCCCGCTCGATCGCGAACTGCGCCTGGAGCGCGCCGCCGGGGACCGTGACCGCGCCTGCTTGGGTGAAGCGGAGCGGAAAGTAGAGGTCCTGGATCGAGACCCGGCTCGCGCCCTCGCCCACCGTGTAGTTGGTGTTCACCGCCTCGACGCCCGACTCCCGGCTGAACCCCTTGCCCTCGGGCGGGATCCAGTTGCCGTTGCCCATGCGCCGGTCGGTCGCGAAACGCAGGTGGTAGACCACCACTTGCCCGACCCAACGCGGGGTCTCGGAGAGCTCGCCGGTCAGCTCGTTCACGCCGCTGGAAGCACCCCTGGGCGCCACGTGGAGGGAGACCGACTCGGTCTTCAGCATGCCCGCCGCGGTGTTCACCGAGACCGAAGGGATCAGATAATCGCCGGGCTTCACCGCCGTGAGGGTGTACCGGTAGATCGTGGAGGTTGTCAGGTTGTAGTTCAGCAGGAGCTGCTGCTGCTGCTGGCTCTCGAAGGCCGCGGTCAATCCGTCGGGGACCTCGAACCGCGGGACACCGCCCCGGACGGAGGTCTCGGTCACGGTCAAGACGAGGCCAACGCTCTGGCCCTCCGAAAAGCGGGTCGTGTCCGCCTGCAGCGTGACCTGGGCCGCCCAAGCCGCGCCTAAAGTGAGGACAAAGGCTAACATCTACCAGTCCTTGCCCCCCGAGCCTTCGCCCACCACGACCCGAGGTTTGCCTTCCGTCACCCCTTCCACCAGCCGCTCCGCCTCCTCCGTCCCCATCCCCCCGCCCAGGCCGCCCTCCTCGGTGCCCGCGCCCACGGCGACGCCTTCGCCATCCTCGGTCCCCTCGCCTTCCCCCTCCCCCTCGACCGGTTTCATCTCCCCCTCCCCCGGTTTTGCATCGCCGGCCTCGGCCTCCCGGGTGCCCTCACCGGGCTGGGGCTCCTGACCATCCTGCGGCTTCCCAGGCTCCGGGGTTCCATTGCTGCCCGTCTGGCCCTCGGCCTGCTCCTGCTGCGAACCGCCGACCTCGGCATCGTCCTTCTCCTGGCTCTCCGGCGGCGGAGGTTGCCGCCGCGCCTGGATCTCCTTCTCGACCGCGGCCGCGTTCTGCTTCGCCTGCTCGAAGGCTGGGTCTTCGGTCAGCGCCTGCTTGTAGTCCGCCAGCGCATCGTCCAGCCGTCCCCCACGATAAGCCGCATTCCCCGCGTTGTACCTGGCACGCGCCTTGTCTTGAGCGTCGGGGCTCGCCTCTGCCGCGGCCTTGAAGATCTGCTCGGCCTCGCGAAACCGCCCGAGTCGGTAAAGCGCGGTGCCGAGCGACTGCGCGACGTCGGGATCATCCGGGTCTTCGACCCTCGCCTGGCCCAAAAGCTCGACCGCGCGCCCATAGTCCTTCGCCGCGAGCGCGGTCAGACCGTCCTCGCGCGGGCCAGCCCAGGCGACGGCGGGCGCACCCGCAGCGCAAAGCACCGTCGAAAGGCCAAACAGCGGGAACAGCATCGCAGCGCGCACGAACACTCCGACCCCGCATGTACGCGCGGGTTCCCTCGGATGCAAGGGAACGGCGGGGCAATGTGACGGGGCGGGACGAGCGGGGACGTGGGGGGGGGCGCTGGGCGGCTCGCCGGCCCCGCTGCACCTGCCAACCTGGCCGCAGGACGCCGCTTCAAAGCGGCGCGGGCTCCCTGGGGGAGGCTACGGGCTGCGGGCTGCGGGCTGCGAAGCTCTCCGTGTTTGGACTTGCCTTTCCGCGCCTACTCGGGCTTCAACCCGGGATCGGGCTCCCCGAGCGGCCACCACTCGGTAAGATCGAACTCCACCGCATCAAAGGGGCGAAGCCGGGCACTGGCGTCCCTCTCCGTCCCCCCGAGGAATTCCCAGGCGTGCCCGTTGTGTTGGTAGACCTCCACAGACCGCGCGGCGATGTTCACGAGCCATGCCCACTTCACCCCGACTCGGCCATAGTATTCCATCTTTTTGATGCGATCAAAGCCCTCAGTGCTGGGCGACAGGATCTCACAGATCCAGTCCGGGGCCAGCTCACTCGCGGCGGTGTCGGGCACCTCCGCCATCCGCTCCCGCCTCCACCCCGCGATGTCCGGGGTCAGCACCAGATCCCGCGGATCCTCGCCGCCGAGATGGAGCTCCGGTTCGGGGAGGAGAACCCATCCCCCGGGGCCTGCGCTCCGGGGCTTTCGAAGGCCGAACGCGAGGGTGAGGTCGGCGGTCATCGTGCCCAGGGATGCAGCGTGGCGGAGTCGCGGCCTTGCCATCGCATAGATCACCCCATCGATCAGCTCGGCGGTGAGATGGTCCGGAACCGCAAGCAGGTCGGCGTAGGTGGCGCGCGGGCTGACCCTCGAACGGGCAGGTTCCATGGGAGCATCGTAACGCCGATGGCCGGGCACGGCCCGCAACCCAACCCGGAGCGCCGAAGGCCCGCGCTGCTCCTTGCTGGAAAACCTGCAGACCCCGTGCAGACCGTGTGCAAGTGGGAACCTCCGGCAAGCGCGAACGTCTGTAAGCTCGCTACCCTTCGTTCGTTGTCCCCACGACCTCCCGGAGTCCACCATGCCTCGCTGGTTCTTCACCTCCCTCCTCGGCCTCGGCGGCGTCGCCGCCATCACGCTCAGCAACGCGTTCCAGCCGTCCACCCCGGGCCGGGTCGAGGTGATGCCGCCTCCCCCGCCCGCCACCGCCGGCCCCTTGAGCCTGACCGCCGATCTCGACTACGCCGCGCTCGCCGACCACGGAACCAGCAAGCGCAACCTCGTCATCACCATCCACGCGCCCGAGGCCGACACCGACGCCCGCCGCCTCCCCGTCGATCTCGCTGTCGTCGTGGACACCTCCGGCTCCATGAACGAATCCGGCAAGTTCGTCCAGGCCCGCCGCGCGATGCACGCCCTCGCGGCGCAGCTCACCGACGCCGATCGCATGGCCCTGGTGACCTTCTCGTCGTTCACGTCGACCCCCGTGCTGCTCGGCAACGCGAGCCAGAACGGCCCCCTCGCCGCGAACCTGCTCGACCACATGAGCCCCGACGGCTCGACCTACCTCTCCGGCGGCCTCTCGAGCGGCTTTGAGGCGCTGGGCTACGGCGAAACGGGCCGCGTTCGCCGCGTCTTGTTGATGACCGACGGGCGTGCCAACCAAGGCGTGATCGACACCGCCGGGCTGACCCGTCTGGCCCGTGCGAAGCCTGGGGTCTCCGTCTCCACGATCGGCATGGGCCTCGACTACGACGAGGCCATGCTCTCTGCCGTGGCCGACGCCGGCGGCGGCGACTACCACTACGTCGCCCAGGACACCGACATGGGGCTCGTCTACGCAGAGGAGCTGAGGTCCGCGAGCACGCTGGTCGCCACCTCCGCGAGCCTCGACCTCACCTTCCCCGCCGGCGTGACCGCTCCCCGCGCTTGCTCCTGGACCTCGTACGCCCTCCCGAACAACGGCCTCCGCGTGCAGATCGGCGACCTCTCCGCAGGCCAGACCCGCACGATCGTGATCCCGATCGAGGTCAGCCCCAGCGTGGACGGCGTGCTGGCCTCGGCGATCTTGCACGCCACGTCCCCTGACGGCGCGCCCTACGACGCTTCGACCTCCATCACCGCACCTCGCGTCGCCCTCTCCGACGTGCCTGCCCACGTCCACCCGACGGCCGACGCCGCAGCCACGCTCGCCCTGGCCGGAGATGCTGTGGATCAGGCCCGCGAGGCGTGGAACCGCGGCGACGACGAATACGCCAAGGGTCGCCTGACCTGGGGCTCGGACTACATGCGTTCCAAGCGTGAAGAGGGCAACATGAACGAGAAGGACAACGCCGTGCTCGAGGCCCAGTCCGCTGAGCTCAAGAGCCTTGGCTACCTGGATGGCGCGCAGGGCGTCAAGGCAGCGAGTACTGTGTCCCGCAAGATGTCGAGGTAGCCATGACCGCCCCCCTCGTTGAGCGTAAGTCCTGGGTTCAGCTCGAAGCCGTCGAGGCGCGAGCGCTGTTGCGTGCCGAGGCGAGCTGGATCGTGCTCGGCGCGTTGATCAGCGGCACCGTCGGCCTCGTCGCAGGGGGCATGACGCCTACGTTCTGGGGGGTGGCCGCCGCGCTCGGCGCCATCGCCGCCCGCCCCCCGCGGGTCTACATGTTGCCGTTCGCGTTGTTGTTCGTCGTGAGCGTCACGATCCTGCTCGCAGGTATGGGCATCGCCCCGGCCGTCGCCAGCGGGCTGGCCGCCGGCGTCATTGTCGGGCTTCCCGGCTGGCAGCGGACATTCGAGTCCGCCTGCGCCGGGGCCTTGGGCGCCGGGCTCGCCTGGGCCCTGGCGTCGGAGATCGGCATGGCCGG
>CANKNP010000320.1 GCA_947483545.1 Deltaproteobacteria bacterium
CTTGGCGTGCAGCTCCTCGTTGAGGTCGGCTGCGCGCGCTTCTGCCTCTGCCCCGCGCGGGCCGTGGTCGCGGGGCGGCGCGGGCACCCGCTTCGGGGGACTCGCCGGCTGGACGGACGCGCCCTGAAGGATGACCAGGTAGAGGGCAGGTTCCCGCGAGGAGACGGTGCCTGCGGCCGGCCGACAGACCGTCAGGTTGACGGCCGTGTAGTGCCCGTTCGTCTTGACATTCACCCCGTCGGACCGGACCGGCTCGGGCGTGGCGAGGGCCCTCTTGAGCGCCATGGCAAGTTCGGCACGCAGTCCCTCTCGCGCCATCTTCAGGATGTTGTTGGTGCCGGTCACGCCGGGCGCGGGCTCCAGGTACATCCCGCTGCGGCCGTGCAGGTAGAGGATGTCCCCGGTGCCGTTCACAAGCGCAGCAAACAGCGTCGCGTGCTGCAGCAGCGTCGCTTCGGTCACCGCGCGCGGCGAAAAGCCCTTCGGCGCCGAACCCCCTCGACCGGCGACGGTCGGCGAGGGGTCGGCGTTGTTCGACGGAGGGGACCGGCCGAACCCGAGATGGGGGGATCCACCAACACTGGCTTTACGTTGGTAGACCTTTGATTTTCGATCCTGCGCGAAGAACAGGTCCGCAAACTCACCGACCGTCTCCGACGTGCCCAGGAACAGCAGGCCTCCGGGGTTGAGGGCATAGTGGAACAGCGGAATGAGCCGCCCCTGGAGCTCCGGCCCCAGGTAGATCAGCAGGTTGCGGCAACTGATCATGTCCAGCTTCGAGAAGGGCGGATCCTGGATCAGGTTCTGCACGGACAGCACCAGGATGTCCCGGATGCTCTTGTGGATCCGATACCCGCCCCCGTCGGGCAACGCGGTGAAGAACCGCGCGAGTCGCTCGGGAGTGACATCCTCCGCGATGCCCACCGGGTACACCCCCGCTCGGGCGGTCGCGATGGCGCGACTGTCGAGGTCCGTGGCGAACACCTGGAGCCTGTAGTTGGAACGGAGCACCTCCAGCCGTTCCTGGAGCAGGATCGCCAACGAATAGGCCTCCTCGCCGGTGGAACAGCCGGCACACCAGACCCGGATGGCGCTTCCGGCGGGCTTTCCTTCGAACAGCTTCGGGATCACCTCCGTCTCCAGCATCCGGAACGCCTCTACATCCCGGAAAAAGCTGGTGACGCCGATCAGCAGATCGTCAAACAGCGCTTGCGCCTCGGCGGGTGTCTCCTGCAGATACCTGACGTACCCGGCAACCGAGGCAATCTGGTGGACAGCCATGCGCCGTTCGATCCGGCGGAGCGTCGTGCTCGGCTTGTACCGCGAAAAGTCGTGGCCGGTCTGCGCGCGAAGTTGACTGAAGATCTTCTCGAGGGCAAGCCCGGATGCCGGGGTTGCCGTGTCCCCTCCGACGACGGGATCGCCCAGGCCACGTCGGGCGTGGGCGATGAGCAGCGGGGGCATCAGCGCCGGCTCGGCCTGGAAGTCCACGACGCCCGTGGCGATCACCGCCGAGGGCATCCCGTCGAACTGGGCAGAGCCCGGGGTCTGCGCGATGACGAGCCCGCCCTCGGCCTTGATCGCTTGCGCGCCCAGGGTGCCATCGCTGCCGGTACCCGAGAGCACGACGCCGATGGCAAGCCCCTGCCGGTCCTTTGCCAGCGAACGAAACAGGACGTCGATCGGCAACCGTTGCCCCCGGGGCACCGCGGGTTCGTGCAGGCGCAAACTGCCGTCCTCAAACGCCATCTCGCGGTTCGGGGGGATGACGTACACGCAATTGACCCGCACGAGCATGCCGTCTTCCACCTCGGAGACCGGCATCCGCGTCCGCCTCTGGATCAGCGCGGCCAGAAGGCTCTCCTGGTCCGGGGCCAGATGCTGGACCAGCACGAAGGCCATGCCGGGATCCTCAGTCTCGGGCATCGCCGAAAAAAACGCTTCCAACGCTGCGAGCCCACCGGCGGACGCCCCCATGCCGACCACGGGAAAGGGCTGAACGACGGGCTCCCTCTCCAAGTCGCTTCGACCGCTAGCGGCGCGGCGCGGGCCACTCGGTGCTGTTTTCTTGGGTCTCGGCATGGTCGGCTGTAACGCGGCGCGCTGAGAAAGCAGGTCGAAAGCCGCCGAGAGACGACGGGCGAGCCACCGGCAAGGTAGACTGGTCCGAGCAGCCGCGCTCGCCAGGCATCCCGCCCCCTCGGCCGCACCGGAGTGCGTGATGGAGACCTTTCCGATTGTCTGCGTGGGCGGCTCGGCCGGGGGCCTCGATGCCTACATCGGCCTTCTGCAACACCTGCCGTCCGACATGGGCGTGGCCATCGTCATCGTGAACCACATCACGATCATGCCGACCCGGCTGCACGAGGTCCTTCCCAGGTTCACGTCGATGCCGGTGGACCTCATCGTGGAGCGCCTCGAGATCGAGCCGAATCGGGTCTACGTCATCCCGGCAAACCGGGATCTCCATGTCGATGACGGCGTGTTCCTGCTCAAGCCGATCTCAAAGCCACGGGGCTGGCCCGATGTCATCACTGTGTTCTTGAATTCCCTCGCCGATTGCTGGGACGGCAAGCTCATCGCCGTGATCGTCTCGGGCTACGACGGCGACGGGGCGGACGCGCTGTGCTCGATCCGGGACCGAGGGGGAATCACCATCGCCCAGAAGCCGAGCACGGCGGCCCAGCCCGACATGCCACAGAGCGCGCTCGCAAGCGGGTGCGTCGACTTCGTGCTCTCGCCGGCGGAAATCGGGGAGAAGATTGTCGAGCTCGCCCGGATCGAACGGGAGCGGCGCTCGGGCTGAGCCGAAGGGAGCGGCTGACGTCGGACCGTGTTCGGGTCAGCGTCAGCTACCCCCGCCCCAATCTCCCCAGCTTGAACGCCCACGTCTTCCGGATTGCAGCCACCTCTGCCTCGGCTTTTGCCTGCGCGGCGATCGCCCGCTGCAGGGGCTCGGCCACCCGGGCGGACGGCACCCTCCGCGGCGCCTTCAACCACGCGAGGAGCGGCTCGGCCACGCGCTCGGGGTCATAGCGTTCCGCGATCGGCGAGGGATCTGGCGGCGGTGCGCGCGCCAGAATCGCCTCGACGGCCTCCTCCCGCGATGACACGGCCGCCACCTGGCCCATCGCCGCGAGATCGTTGACCAGCTCGGGCCCAGCCGACGCCACAACCCGCAGACCCGCGGCCCGGGCGGTCAGCACCCGCGTCCTCGACCCGCACAGCGGCTCCCAAAGGTCCGGGCGATCGAGGGTGAGGAGCACCTCGCAGCCGGCGATGATCGCGCCGGGGTCGTCCACCCAGCCGTGAAACCGCACGGGGAGCCCGACCATCCGCTGCGCGAATCGCTCATACCCGCCCGGCTGACCGGGCCCGCCGGTGACCTCCACCTGGATCAAGGCACGCTTGGACACCGCGAGGATCACGTCCGCAACGGCGTCGTCGTCGAACCAGGTGTTGAAGCTCCCGGCGAGCAGGATCCGCAAGACCCCGTCGCCCTCGGGCCTCGACGTGGTCCCGGGCCAGGCGATGGGGATGGGCGCGATGGGCAACGTGTCGGGCCCCGCCCAACGCCCGATCAGCCCGAGCTGGCCGACAAGCGTCCACCGACTGACCGCTCCGATGGTCGAGAACCCGTCGGCGCGGGCCAGCGCGGGCACGAACACCCTGGCGCAGTCCTCGGCCACCGCCACCGGATCCCCGCCCCGCGCGACCACCGCCTGAGCGTCCGCGAATGGGTCGCCCGGGAGGTCGATCCAGAGCGGTCGATCCCCCGCGATGCGCACGGCGACCTCGGTAGGTCGGTAGATACCGGCGCTCACCACCACGTCGGCCTGCTCCGCCGCGGGCCGCGAGGCATCCACCTCACAAACCTCGTGGCCAGACCCCCGGATCACCGCTGCGAAGTGCCGAAATCTCGCAGCCGCGAAGCCGAGAGCGGTGGGCTCACCCACCAGCGCGACCCTCAAGGCTCGTGCCAGGTCAAGACGCCCCAGTTGTGTGGGATCCGCACGAGGCCGTGATCCTCGACGTCCTGTTGGATCGAGAAGCCGTACATCTCGCTGTGCCAGACATAGGGGCGGACGTGGCCCTTGTCGAAGAAGGCGATGGAGACGCGGTAGTTGCCGTGGAGCAGGACCAACGACGGGTAATGCAGGTAGAAGGTGTAGAGCCCGTGGTATGTGCCGCGCAGCACCTGGTCGAAGCCGGTGTTCGGGCCGAAGACGTACACGCCGTCATCCCGAAAGAGCGCGGCGCCGAAGATCGGATCTTCGACGGGCTCGGTGGTGCGGATCGTGACGGCGATCACCAGGGAATCCCCCGTCCGGAAAACGCTGCTCTCCGCCCCAGATCCGTCGAGCAACTGTACGCGAAGAACGCGAACTTCTCCCGTTCCAGAGACGCGGAGGCGGTCACCATCCTCGACCCGGGGCGCCTCCTCGACGGCGGCCTGGAACAGCAAAGCCGCGTTGGGCACGCTGCAGGCGAGGGCGATGCGTTCGTCGATGTTGCCCTCGATAGCCACGGCCGGAGCGGTCAGGACCTCCACGCGCAGCGGGGGCCGGATGGGGGCCGGCACCTCCCCGCTGGAGAACGCCGAGAGGGCCAGCCGGTCCACGCCCACGTACGCATCGATGACCTCGCGGGCGTTGCCCTGTGCGCGCGGCTGGCCCTTGTCGAGCCAGAGCACCTCGCTGCACAACGCGCGGACCGAGTGGAGATCGTGGGAGACCAAAAGGAGCGCGCAGCCGTCCGCGATCGCCTGCTCGATCCGACGCACGCACTTCCGCTGAAAATACTGATCGCCGACGGCCAACACCTCGTCGATGAGCAAGACGCGCGCGTCGCTGTGCATCGCGATGGAGAAGCCGAGCCGCAACTGCATGCCGGTCGAGTAGGTGCGGACAGGGTGATCGATGAAGTCGCCCAGCTCTGCGAATCGGATGATGTCCGGGATGCGCGCCTGGATCTGGTCCGGGTCCATTCCCGCGAGGGCACAGCCGAGCTCGATGTTCTCCCTCCCGGAGAAAGGGGCGTGGAACCCGACGCCGAGGTCAAGCAGCGTGGCCATCCGCCCGGAGACGGTGAGCGTGCCCTCGGTCGGGTCGCTGATGCCAGCGAGCAGGCGGAGAAGCGTGCTTTTCCCGGCGCCGTTGCTGCCGACGACCCCAAACGCATGGCCGGGGGGCACGGAAAAATCGATGTTTCGGACCGCCCAATGCTCCACATGGTGCGTCCGGCTGCCGAGAAATTCGAAAAACCGGGAGCGGTCGTTCGGGTAGATGTCGAACCTCTTCCCGAGCCCCTCAGCGCGAACCGCGGCGTGGGCGATGGTCTCGGGTTCGGGACGATGCTGGCGCAACATGGTACCCTAATGCGTCATGCTGTTGTTGATCCGCCCCCTCGTGGGGCTCTTGAGCTGCCAGAGCCTCGATGAGATGAACCTTCTCGATGCCAACAATTGTGCGCCAACCCGCAACGTGGTGGTCGCCCGAGTGCTGGATGGCGACACGTTCGAGACCACGGAGGGCGAGACAATCCGGCTCCTCGGCATCAACGCGCCCGAGATCGAGCACCCTCCCGACGCGGAAGAGTGCTGGGGCTCGGAGTCGGCGACCTGGCTCAACGAGGAGCTCTACGGCCAGGAGCTGCGCCTCGGCTTCGACGTGACCTGCGAAGATGCATACGAACGCACGCTCGCCTACGCCTGGGTCGAAGGCCCGCTGGAAGAAGACACCGACGACGTGTTGATCAACGAGCTGTCCGTTCGAGAGGGACAGTCCCGCGTCTACGAAGACTTCGACAACGTGAGCC
>CANKNP010000321.1 GCA_947483545.1 Deltaproteobacteria bacterium
ACATCGTAGGCGGCCTCGGTGCCGGAGGGGCCATCGGGGTCGATCGTGTAGACCCCGTCGGCGGTCTGTCCGTTCGCCAACACATCGTCGCAGGTGGTGCCCGATGCGCAGATGCCGCTGCTGTCGGGGTAGACGTCGGCCTCGGAATCGTCACAGTCATCGTTGGACTCCGCATACCCGTCGGACAGCTCGCAGAAATACTCGCCCTCCTCAGTGTTTCCGTGGCCGTCGCCATCGGCGTCCACGTAGAAGAACGCCATGTCGATGGGCTCCTCGTCGATGACGTCGTCGCAGTCGTTGTCGGAGCCGTCGCAATACTCGTCGGCGCCGGGGTACACATCGTCCTCGGTATCGTCACAATCGTCGCTATTGGCGACGTAGCCGAGGGGCTGCTCGCACGCGAACATCCAGATCCCCGCGCCGTAGCCATCGCCGTCCGTGTCCGGGTACCACACGAAATCGTCCATCGCGTCGGCGTCCACCACCCCGTCGCAGTCGTCGTCCACGCCGTTGCAGTATTCGTCCGCGTCCGGGTACACAGTGTCGAGCGTGTCGTCGCAGTCGGTGCCGAAGATGGCGTAGCCCTCAGGCTGGTCACAGGCGGAGACGCTGGAGGTGGTGCCAAATCCGTCGCCGTCCTCGTCGAGATACCAGGTGGTGGGATCGGTGGGATCTTCGTCGATCTCGTCGTCACAGTCTTCGTCGATGTCATCGCAGGTCTCGGCGGCGTCGGGGTGGATGCCGGCGTCCGAGTCGTCGCAATCCCCGTTCACCTCCACGTGAGCGTCGGGGGCCGTGCAGCTCACGGCGGAGATATGGCCGTAGCCGTCGTCATCTCCGTCGTAGTACCAGGTGGGAGCCCCGACGGCGCCGTCCTCGTCCACCACGCTGTCGCAATCATCGTCGTACCCGTTGCAATACTCCAGATCGTCGGGACTGACGCCTGCATTCCCGTCATCGCAGTCATCGCTGTTCTCGACGTAGGTCTCGGGTTGGTCGCAGGCATAGGCCTCGGTGTCCGACCCGTAGCCATCCTCGTCGCCATCGAGGTACCACGTCGTGCCGTCCACGGCGGTCGCGTCATCGGTCGATCCGTCGCAGTTGTCATCCATTCCGTTGCATTCTTCGGCTTGGGCGGGGTTGACGTCCGCGTTGTCGTCGTCGCAGTCCGACGAATCGCCCAGGAACCCTTCCGGCGCGCTGCAGGCCAGAAAATCGTCTGCCGGATCCGATGAGCCGTAGCCATCGCCGTCCGCGTCGGGCCGCCAGGAGAGCCCCCCCATCGCGCCCGCCTCGTCTACGTCGCCATCACAATCGTCGTCCGCGTCGTTGCAGCGCTCGGTCGCGTCCGGGTTCACGTCTCCGGAATTGTCGTCACAGTCGTCTGCATTGCCGACATAATCGAACGGCGTCGTGCAACTCTCGTAGGTCACGGCTGGGTTTCCAAACCCATCGACGTCCCCGTCGTAGTACCAGGTGTTTTCGCCGATCGCGCCGCTCTCGTCGGTGTCACCGTCACAGTCATCGTCGACGCCGTTGCAGCTCTCGATGGCACCGGGGTAGGCCGCGTCGCTGGCGTCGTCACACTCTGCGCAGGCGGCATAACCATCGCCGTCATCGTCCGAATAGCCGGTCGAACCATCGCAGTTGTAGTCGTTGGGATCGGCGCAGTCGTTTTCGGGCGCCCCGGGGTAATACATCGCGCTCGCATCGTCGCAATCCCCGTCCACGCTGGAATAGCCATCGACGGCATCGCACGCGTACGCCGGGCTGCCCGCGCCGGTGCCGTCGCCGTCTGCGTCCACGTACCAGGGCGTCATGCTGCCGGAATCGGTCCCGGCATCGGCGTCGTCCGCGACGGTGTTGCAGTCTTCGTCGGTGTTCGCGTCGTCGCAGACCTCCAAGCCGCCGGGGTTCACGTCGGCCGCGCTGTCGTCGCAGTCGGTGCCGTCCGAAACGTAGCCATCGGGCGCGTCGCAGCCTGTCGCCATCATGCTGGCGTCGCCGTACCCATCGCCGTCCATGTCCATGTACCAGGTGCCGGGGTCCGTAGCTTCCTCGTCGATGTTCCCATCACAGTCATCGTCGATGTCGTTGCAGAGCTCCACGCCGTCGGGGCTGACCGTCGCGCTGTCGTCGTCACACTCCTCGCAGGCTGCGTAGCCATCGCCGTCATCGTCCGAATAGCCGGTCGAACCGTCGCAGTTGTAGTCGCTGGGATCGGTGCAGTCCTCCTCGGGCGCGCCGGGGAAATACATCGCGCTCGCATCGTCGCAGTCCCCGTCCACGCTCGAATAGCCATCCACGGGATCGCAGGCGTACGCCGGGCTGCCCGCGCCGGTGCCATCGCCGTCCGCGTCCAAGTACCAGGGCATCATGGCGCCGGAATCGGTCCCGGCGTCGGCGTCGTCCGCGACGGTGTTGCAGTCTTCGTCGGTGTTCGCGTCGTCACAGACCTCGAGCGCACCGGGGTTCACGTCGGCCGCGCTGTCGTCGCAGTCGGTATCGTCGGAGACGTAGCCATCGGGCGCGTCGCAGCCGGTCGCCACCATCGTGGCGTCGCCGTATCCGTCGCCGTCCATGTCCATGTACCAAATGCTGGGGTCCGCGGCGTCGTCGTCGATGTTCCCGTCACAGTCATCGTCGATGTCGTTGCATAGCTCCACGCCGTCGGGGCTGATCGCTGCGCTGCCGTCATTGCACTCTTCGCAGGCTGGGTAGCCATCGCCGTCGGCATCCTCGTAGCCAACCGAGCCATCACAGTTGTAGTCCACGGGGTCGGTGCAATCCTCTTCGACGGCATCGGGATGAATATTCGCGTCCTCTTCGTCGCAATCCCCGCCCGTTGCGACGTACCCCTCGGGCGCCTCGCACGCGACCTCGAACGTGAGCGAGTCGCCGTAGCCGTCACCGTCGGTGTCTTCGAACCAGAGGGTCGGATCGATGGGGTCTTCGTCGGTGATGTCGTCGCAGTCCTGGTCGATGCCGTCGCAGACCTCGGGGGCGTCGGGGTACACCGTTGCGTTCGTGTCGTCGCAGTCCTCGTCCACGCTGAACCCGTCGCCGTCGGCATCGGCAGGGCCTGTGTCTGTGTCGGAGTCCGTATCGCTGTCGGAGTCGGTGTCCGTATCTGTGTCGGTGTCCGTATCCGTGTCGGAGTCGGCGTCCGTATCGGTGTCGGTGTCCGCATCCCCGGTGTCGGAGTCGGTGGGCACGCCTTCGGAGTCCACCGGATCCGTGGACTTGTCCTTGCAGCCGATCGCGACGAGGAGGATGAGGGCCGAGCGAAAGAGGGACATGACGGGCTCCGGGGAGGGGAGGGGCTAACCCGGCGGGGCTACGACCCGCACCGGGGCCAAGGACGACGCAGGTGGCGAACACTTCGGGGGTGGTGACTGGCACCAGGGGCCGCGCGAGAAGAACCGTCGAAAGATCGGAATCCGCAGCGCCGGCGCTACGCCACCACCTTCGGCCTCCGCCCTGCCCAAGGCCGCGCGATCTCCAATTGGCTTGCGACCCGCAAGAGCAGATCCTCGCCCCCCATCGCGGCGGCCAACTGAACCCCGACGGGGAGCCCGTCCGCCGTCCAATGGAGCGGCAGGGAGATCGCCGGCTGGCCCGTTTGGTTGAACAACTGGGTGTTGGGCGTCCGCTCAAAGTTGTTCGCCGCAAGCTGGGCCAGCACCACGCGGATGACCGCGGGGATGGGCGCGGCCCGGAGCGCGGCCAAGCCCACCCGCTCGGCGGGCTTCAACCCCAGCTCTCCGATGCGGACCGGCGGATACGCCAGGGTGGGGCCGAGGAACAGGTCGTATTTTTGGTGGAACGCCGCCGTCTGCCGGCCGGCTTCCTGGATAGCGTCGCGCGCGTGTTGCAGGTCGATCCCGGTCATCGTGCCTCCCACCTGGCGCAGGAACCAGGTGGCTGGCTCGAACAGGTCTGCGCTGGGGGTTCGTCCGCTCCACCGGGCCATGTCTTCGATCTCGGTGGCCACGCCGATCCCGACCTGGGTCAGGTAGGCTCGTACCAGCTTGTCGCGATCAAAGGTCGGAGCGGCCTCCTCGACGGTGTGCCCAAGCTCCTCCAACAGCTTGGCCGCGGCGTGCGTCGCGTTCACACACTCGGGGTGGGTGTCCTTCCCAAAAAACGACCGGGTTGAAAATCCGATGCGCAGCTTTCCGGTGGGTGCGCCGACCTCAGCCGTGTAAGGCCGTGTCGGCGGCAACACACTGTACGGATCACCTGGCATCGGCCCCGCCAACACATCGAGGAACCCGGCGGTGTCGCGCACGCTGCGGGACAGCACGCCCCATTGCACGTACCCACCCCAGCCTTCCCCCTGCTGCGGGCCGAGCGGCACACGGCCTCTCGTGGCTTTCAACCCGACCAGCCCGCAATTGCTCGCGGGGATGCGCAACGAGCCGCCGCCGTCGCCACCGTGGGCGACAGGCAACGCGCGGGAGGCGACGATCGCAGCGCTCCCGCCGGACGATCCACCGGTCGAATGATCCGGGTTCCACGGATTTCGGGCCGGTCCCCGGAACGCCGACTCGGTCGTGCCGACGATCGCCAGCTCCGGCAGGTTGGTCTTGGCCACGAAAATAGCCCCGCAGCGGCGCAGTCGGGCGATCGCCTCCGAGTCCTCCGAGGGGCACCATCCTTCTAGAAACCGCGTCGAGGCCGTGAACGGCACGCCCTTGCAGAACCCGTCGAAGTCCTTCAGCGCCATCGGCACGCCCCGGAACGGGCCATCCGGCAGGTCCCCCAGCGCGGCCGCCCGGGCCGCTTCGAACATCGGGTGTACGATGGCGTTGATTGCGGGGTTCACCCGCTCGATCGCGGCGATCGCGTCGTCTACCAGCTCTTTGGGGCTGACCTCGCCCGCGCGGACGCGGCGGGCAAGCTCCGTGGCATCGAGATCGGTGTAGTCTTGCATGGGCGGGGGCTAACCTGCCGGGTCGCGTCGCCGACCGGGCTATGCTCCCGCGATGCTCTTCCTCACCTTCCTCGCTTGCACCGGCGCTCCCCCCGATGAGTCTGGCGTCCCCGCGGACACCGATACGGACGCGGACACCGATACGGACACCGACGCCGACACGGACACCGACACCGACACGACGGTGGACACCGGCGAGATCGAGCTCCCCGCGAGCCCGCTCCCCATCACGCTCACGCTCGCCGGGGCGGCGACGGGCACCGCCCGGTTCGACACCGTGGTCTGCTCCCACCCTCCCAACAACCAGCTCCAGCTCACCTACTCGGACAGCACTGCCTCCAACACCTGGAACCTCCGGGTGTTCGTTCGCGAGACGTTCGGCGGTGAGGGGACCTATTCGACGACCGTCGAGGCCCAGCTCCTCGAGAACTTCAGCGGCGGCCGATACTTCTCAGCCAGCACCACCGCCGGGGCAGCGGTCGCGCTGACCGTCGAGGGTTTCGGCAGCAACGGATCCTACGGCAGCCTCACGACCGACCCGCTCACCGGCGATGATGGCGACGTCACACTCACGCCGCAGCCGATTCCCTATTGGTGTGATGTGATCGCGGAGTGAGCGGAGAGAGGCGGAGTTGGGCGGCTTGCCCTGACCTCGAACAGCGGCTTTGATTTTACGCATCCAGGCATGCACCCTCTCCGAATGACCTCCTGCCTCCTGGTTCTCCTGTCCGTTGCCGGTTGCTCCGAGACGGGCGTCAAGGGCCTTCTGGCTGATCCCGTTGGCGACTCGGCCGCGGACAGCGCGATCGACACATCGATCGACACATCGATCGACACTGGGACCGACACGGCCGTCGATACCGCC
>CANKNP010000322.1 GCA_947483545.1 Deltaproteobacteria bacterium
CCGGGACGAGAAGTACGCTCCTCCCCTTCTCCCCCCGGGAGAAGGTGGCGCCGTATTCGGCGCCGGATGAGGGCTCCCCGCGGATCTTGAGCAGCCCTCATCCGCCCGCTCGTACCCGGGCACCTTCTCCCGCGGGCGGGAGAAGGGGAGAACCCTCGAAATCCGCGGCTGGGGAGGAAGGTCAAATGCCGCTAACCACGTTTCCCCGAACGCTGCTAGCGGACCGTCAACCGCCGCCGCAGCCAAAGCCCCAGGCCAAAAAATGCCAACCCAGGCGCGCTCGGTCCGGGTGTCGTCGCACAGCCGCAGCCGCCGACCTTCTCGCCGCCGCCCGGGCCGTCTACGAGTCCATCCCAATCACCGCCCGAATCCACCGGCGACGCCTCCACGAGCTCCGCGGACCAGGTGTAATTCCGCTTGTCGTCGCTCTCATCGAGGGGCGACACAATCAAGTAGACGTCGTCGTAGCCGTACCCAGTGAGCGTGAGCACGGTGTCCTCGCCAGAGGTCGCGACGGCGTTGACGCTCTGCACAATGTCCTCGCCGTCGGTCTCCGCGAGCACAACAGCCCAATCCACCTCGCTCTCGCCGGCGAAGATCACCTGCAGGTCCCCCTCGCCAAGCCCGCCGTCAATGCGGATGTAGTTCTGCCCGTAGCCCTGGGGCCGAGCGTTACCGTCCCCCTCGCCGCTCGCCGGCAATTCATCGACCGTGGCCTCCTTGGAAATGTTCGGGAAGTACCGGTGTTGTTCGTAGTCCATCGACGCATTGCGGGTGATGAAGTCGATGTAGGTGGTGTGCCAGTCGAGGCCGAGGGCCTCGACCATGTCCTGGCCCCCGTAGGCGTAGGTGCCGCGCTCCTCCGCCGCCAACTCCCAGGTCGCACGCACGGTGTCCGGCCCGCCCTGGTAGTCATTCAGGTAGAACGCCCAGATCGCCATTCCGTACATGTGCCAGAAGATGTCCTGATCGTTCTGGTCCGACGCCCCCATCGCGATCTCAGGGCTCTGACTGTAGCCGGTGATGTATTGGGCCCAACCGTTGGTGTCCGGGAAGACGATGTCCTCAATGAAGGTCGCGGTCGCCTCCCACCACCAGAATTCCGCCGCAAAGCCGTAGCCGAATTGGAGCGCGTGATTGAATTCGTGCGAGGCCATCTCCGACGTCCAATCTCCCCAGTTTGCCGCGTCCTTGCCCGTCACGATATAGGGCGCATACCCGCCGCCGCAATATTCCACGGTGGTGTACGCCCCTTGCATGTTCTGGTCGGCGATGAGCGCGAGCATGAGGTACTGCCCGTCGAGCTCAGGCGCCTTCCACCCGTATTGGTCCACCTCGATCTCGTAGCTGTACTCCAGATCGTCGAGAAAGCTCTGTGCCACGTTCTCCGTCACAGACCCCTCATCCCACTCGACGGCGAAGTGAGCCCCGGTGAGGCGGTTGTCGCCCTGCTGGCCAAAGCAGGTGTCGGTCGCGAACCCCGCGGCGGGAGGTGCCGGCGGAGCGCTGGCCAGCGGATCCAAAAGGTCCGCCTTGAACGGGGCGAGCGCGCTTGTGATCGTCTTGCGCTCCGCGCTGGAGAACAGCTCCCAGTTCGCGCTGAGGTCCTTGACGAGGCCCGTCAGGCAGCCCGTGTCGAGGTCCCGCGACTCAAAACGGACAAGAAGATCATCGTGCAGGCGTTGAGGCTCAAGGGGAGCAGCGGCGGAGGCGATCGCGATGAGGGAAAGCAGGAACATGGGCGGCTCTGGATGCGCCATTGTCACCCGAGGGTCGGCCGCGCCGGGTCAAAGGATCGTGGAGTTGGTCTGGTTCCGCTTCCTCTCGCGCAAGTGCCACAGGTACAGGCTCTCGACCTTGTCGCGGGCCCACGGCGTTCGGCGAAGGAATTTCAGGCTCGACGGCACGCTCGGCTCGTGCGCAAAGCATCGCACGTTCACCATCTCCCCGAGCTTCTCCCAGCCGTACGCCTCAAAAAGGTCGGTGACAATCCGCTCCAGCGTCAGGCCATGCAGCGGGTTCTTGCGCTGCGTCGGGGCCGTTTCTCGCGCCTCAGGTGCGCCCGCCGTCCCCCGCGCCTCAGGTGCGCCCGCCTTCCCCCGCGCCTCAGGTGCGCCCGCCTCGGCCGTCCCCGGGGCGCGCTCCACCCCGAGCTCCAGATCGGCCCGGAGCTCCTCGCCGGGCCCGAGCACCCGCACGCCACACTCGTCGTCGCCCGCGGCCAGGAGATTCACCCCGTTGTTGCAATGGCTGACCGGCTCGAACGCGAAGTAGGGCTTGGGCGGGTTGTAGAACACCAGATGTTGGAGCACGGACGAGGCCCGGAACGAGAGCCGCACCTTGGACGCCGGCCACGTGATGCTCCCTCCGCCGTCGTAGCCCTTGGCGCAAAAATCGTGAAACTCGGCAGGGAGGAGCTCACGTTCCACCGTGTAGTCCGCCACGGGATCGTGGGAGGCCGGGCCCGAGGGGATCCGGGTGCCGTTGGCGTCCGGGTAGGTGGCCGTCGTGGTGAACTGCACGCGAACAGGCTCCCCTTCTTGGGTGAGGGAGCGGCGGAAGTACGGGTGGAAGCCAAACCCCGCGGGCATGGGCGAGTCACCGAGGTTTTGCAGGGACAGCGTGGTCGAGAGCCGAGCGCCGTCGAGCGCAAAAACGACCCGGGCCCGAAACGGCCATGGCCAGTTGACGCCTGCGTGGTCGGAGGAGAGAAATTCCAGCTCGGTGGCCGCTGCGTCGCCGCTCACGACGCGCCAGGGGCGCTTGCGAACACACCCGTGCATCGCGTGCTTGTCGCCGTCCGCGAGCTGGAAGGAGCGCCCGCCAAAGAGGAAGCGGCCGTCCGCGATGCGGTTCGAATACGGCACCATGAGAAAGCTGGATGCAGCCAACTCGTCGCCCGCGTCCGGCATGATCGCGGTCCAGCCGCCGGGCAACAGCGCGCGAAACCCGAGGATGCTGGCGCCGAGCTCCTCGCTGATGGTGACGGACAGGCGCTCATTTTGAAGCGTGATCATCGCCGATTCAACCGTATCCGCGGTGGCCGTGCAGCCGGTGGCTCTGGGTATACTCGACGACCCGAAGGTGGACGGTCGCCGCATGGAACGTGGAGATCGCCTGCACGGCGTGCGGCAGGCGCACGGGCGGCGGGAGCGCGAGGGTCAGGCTGGGTGCCATCGGATCGCCGACACAGGCGACGTGCATCAGCAGCTTGATGCCCAGGCCGACGTTTTCGACGGGGCCCAGCGAGAGCCCAGCAGCCTGGATGGCCGCGCACGCCAGGCGGAGGTCGTCGAGCAGCTCCTCGTCGGGCAGGGCGAGGAGCGTGAGCATGGCGGTCGGCACAGCC
The DNA here is from genome assembly GCA_947483545.1 of Deltaproteobacteria bacterium. The sequence continues at coordinate 3,350 of CANKNP010000322.1, forward strand.
AGACCGGGCTCCGGAGCGAAGCGACACAGGCGAGGAAAAAGGGACTTGAACCTGGCCAGCGCTGCATCGGGTGTGCCGGGGGCCAGGATGAGGAGGGCGGCGGCGAGCGACGCCTGCCCCGGCCGCGTGCCGAGGGCCTCCAGCGCGGTGCAGAGGCCGGGGAGGGCGCCGCGCTCCTCCGGGGACGCACGGTACAGGAGCGCGGCGGCGAGGGCACTACCCGCCATTGCGCGGAGCGTCATGACCGGCGTGATCGCGGCCGCTTGGGCCTGGGGGGGAAGGGGCAGCAGAACGAGCGCGGCCCAAAGCGCGTCGTCACCCCCGCCGGGGATCGCGCCGGCCAGCGTGATGCAGGCGCTGACGGAGGTGGGATGGGGGTTGAGCAGCACGCCTTCGACGATGGCCGCGAGCATGTGCGGGGCGAGACCGGCGGGGGGTGCGTCGATCGCGGCGAGGAGCTGAACCGCGGCGTTCGGGGTTGCGCCGAGGCCGACGGCGGCGGCGCGGAGATGCACCTCGTCGACGTGCTTGCGCTTCGGGGAGACCGCGGCAAGCAGCGTGGCGGCCGCCTGAGCGCGCTCGCCGAGCTTGAGGCGCAGGGCGTTCGTCTCAGCGAAAAAGTCGGCCAGCTCGCTCTCGGCGCGCCGGGGGCGGGTCTGCAGCTCGCCGATGAGGTCCCGCCCGCGAAAGGTGAGCGCGACGCCGGTGGCGCTTGGCGCCTGCTCAGCAGCGGCCAGCACGGCCAGTCGGCCGGTTTTCACCTCGTTCGTGACGTCTTGAAGCCGCTGGTCGCGAATCGGGTTGGGAGGCTGCCCCTCCAGCTCCTTTCTTCGGTCCACCGCCCGCTTGAGCGCGAGCTGCAGGCGCTCCAGCGGATTGTCAGCCGTCGCCGCGTCGGCCCGCACGAGCCCCAACGCCACGAGCGGCTCCCACTCCTGCTCGGAGGGGCGATCCCCGGCTTCGATGGCGACGAGGATCCGCAAGGCATCGGCACAACGCATCGGATCGGCTAACCGGGGAGGCCGTAGGCTGGAGGCCGGAGGCTGGAGCTCACCCCAGGTCGATCGCCCTCAGCCGCACCAGCCGGCAATCCGCACCCCGCACGACCAGATCCAGCGACTCCGTGCGATGTTCCACCGTGATCACCGGATCGCCCCCCAGCGCCAGCGCGATCCGCGAGGCCATGGCCCGGCGCCGCTCGGAGGGCCCGCGCCCCCTCCCCTCGCGCGCCTCCAGCACCGCGATCAGGGCATCCGCGGCGTACATGAGCTCGTAGTAGTTGCGATCGAATGGCTCCTGCACCCGGGCCTGAAGGTCGGACCCTGCCAGCGGCCGCCACTCCAAGCCCTCCAGATCGGCGAAGTGCAGGGTGCCATCGGCGCCGAGGACGCTGTCCTTGTCGAGCCAGACGGTCGAGAAGTCCAGCCCTTCCAGCCCATGCGGCCCCTCACGGAGGGACCGGCTCCACAGGGTCAACGCTGCGAAGCCGGAGGCCAGCAGGTTTTGCAAGAACCCCTCCCCGTCTGTCACGCCGAGCGCGTCCAAGGTCGCGCCGGGCGCTCGGCCAAGGGTCAGCTCCGAATCGTTGTGGAGCCGGATGTTCGACGGCACGAGCCGCTGCTCCTGCAGCACTGTGCCTGTGTACCGCCGATAGTTGAACTTTCCATGCACGTTCCGGACCAGCTCCGCCGGCAGCTCAGCGACCGAGAGGACCGGGCAGATATGAAAACCCTGGATCGAGGTCCCGGTGGCCAACGCCGTGATCTCCAGGCCCTTCGCGCCGTCCACCTCGCCCTGAGCGCCGAAGGGGGCGTGGCCGAACCAGCTCTCGGATGTCAGCACCCGGCCGACCCCCCAGCCCTCGCCATACGCGGGCGTTCGGGCGCCGATCCCCTTGACGGACAGGAAAAACGTCCGCCCGCCGATGTCCGCCGTGACGGAGGGAACCACAGCCGACCGGTTGCCATCGGGCACCGCGGCGAGCCCCTGTGAGGCAGGCCACAGCACGCTCCCCGTGGTCTCCAGCCGAGGCTGGGCGGGGGAGACCCGAACGGACGGGGACGGGTGACGCCCGAGCCGCTCCGTTGCGTCCCCCACCACCCTCACCGCCGGGGTGCCTTCTGGACCGCAGCGTTTCCTTTGGTGCAGAGCCACATCTTGCCAATCTCCACGAACCCCGCTCCCAAAGCGAGGTGAACCGCAGCGGGGTTCCCGTCCGCGACCTCCGTCAGCACCTTCTGGGCGCCCAACGCCGCGAGCGCCGCCAACCTCGCCCGCATGAGCTCCCCGCCGATCCCCCGATTCCCGTGGGTCGGGAGCACGGAGAGCCCGTGAAGCCGGGCGACATCTCCCGCGAGCGTCAGGAACGCGAACCCCACGGGCAACCCCTCCTGCGTCGCGAGGTACGCGATGTCCTCGGAGGCGAGCACCGCCCTCACCCACTTCTCGCACG
>CANKNP010000323.1 GCA_947483545.1 Deltaproteobacteria bacterium
GGCGTCGGCGAGGGCGAACAGTTGGGCGAGGTTCGCCGGTCCTCGTCCGCGGGGGCCCTGAACGGCCGCGACGAACCCCGCGCGGGTGCCCTGGACCACGGCGTCGAGCGCCGCGCTGGGCCGCAGCGTGCGGCAAGCGGTCTGCAGCTCCACCCAGACCCCAGCGACCTCGGCGAGGCGGGGGAGCTCCGCGCTCGGAACCCCGGGGACACCGGGGGTCGGCACGAACTCGACGCTTTTGAGCGCGAGGATCGTGTCGTCGTCCAGTGCGAAGAGCGGGCTGCGGAGCGCTGAGACCCGGGCGATAGGGTCGCCCCGGGTGAGCGCGTGGAGCAGGTCGATGAGGTCGCCCACCTCCGGGCGCGTCCAGAAGCCGATCCCTCCGTCCACTTGCGCAGGTACGTCGGCCTCCCTCAGGGCCGCCTCAAGCATCGGGCTCCGCGGTCGAGCCCTCAACAGCACGGCGATGGGCGGGCGAGGGTGGACAACGGTGTCCCAGAGCCGGAGGTGTGCGAGCGGCCCGTCGGGATCGAGCGCTGTCCGAATCCACGCGGCGATCCATCTGGCCTCGTCCTCCTCTTCGCCGGCGTGGTGGGCGACGACAACGCTAGCGCCGGCCACCGGCGGACGATGCGCGATCAGCGGCGAGAACGGCGCCTCCCAGCGGGGGCGCTCCTCCGACGGCGGACCCAGGACCTGCGCGAACAGCGCGTTGAAAAACCCGATGAGCTCTGGGCTCGATCGGTGGTTGCGCGCGAGCCCGTGTTGTGCGGCCAGCGAGCGCCTCGCTTGTTCGAAGACGACGACATCTCCGCCGCGAAAGCCGTAAATCGCCTGCTTGATGTCGCCGACGACGAAGATGCGGTCTCGAGGCTCGCCCTCGGGCCTGCCCACGCTCCGGACGATCCCCCACTGGAGGGCGTCGGTGTCCTGGAACTCGTCCACCATCAGGTACCGGTGACGCGCCTGGAGCGCGGCTCGCATGCTCGGCTGGGAGACGGCGGCGGCTGCGCGGATCTGCAGCTCGGCGAAGTCCACGAGCCCGTTTTGGACGTGCGCCACGCGCAGCGCGGCCACGCAAAGGTTGCACAGGCTGAGCAGGTCAGGGAGCACCTCGGCTAGCACGAGGTCGGCGACGAGGGGGATCGTCGGGAGGCTGGAGATGCGCTCTTGGAAAGCGACGAGTCGCGCTAGCAGGCCAGGGCGGCGGCCGGGGTGGCGCCAGCCCTTGTTCCCGATCGCGAGGTCCATGCGCCGCGGGCCGTTGGTGACGAGGGTGCTGATCGCGTCGCGGTAGCGCTCGTAGAGCAGCAGCGCGGCGTGGGGTTGAAAGCGAGGGGGGAGGGGCCGTTCGGCGTCATGGAGCGCGTCGGCGACCCACTTCGGCGCAGGTTCCGGGCCGGCGTCCCGCACCTCCAGCAGCGTTGGAAGCCAGTCGCGCTCGAGGAACTCCAGGGCTTCGACCGGGGAGATCGTCGCCTCCGGGCGGCCACGGGGGGCCGCCCCTACGGTGGGATGCGCCGGATCCCCCGTGAGTCGTTCCCCCAGCTCGCCCCGCGCCCGGACGATGTCCGTCACCACGCCTTCGAGCCCTTTGAGGGACCGAAACGTGCGGAGCAACCGCTGTTGGGCGGGGCCTGCCTCCAGGAGCCAGTCGCCCAGCACCTCCTGGATCGTCGCGTGAATCAAAGCTGTGCCGCGGGCTTCATCCAGCACCTTGAAGCCGGGCGGCGTCCCGCTTTCGGCGGGAAACTCGCCCAAGAGGCGCGTGCAGAACGTGTGGAACGTGGAGATGCTGGCCCCCGCGAAGCCATCCCGCAGCCGCTCCCACGCCCGGCGCTGGCGGGCGATCACCAAGGGCGCCACACCCTCGGCCGAAAGACGGGCGGCCTCTGTCGAAAACGCCCGGGCCGCCGCGCTCACCGCGAGGAAGCACCGCTCTCGCATCTCCTCCGCCGCCCGATCCGTGAAGGTGAGCACGAGCACCGCCCGCGGGTCTCCCTTGGCCCCCCCCGCGATCAGCCGCTGGTGCAGCACCACGAACCGCGCCGCCAACGTGAAGGTCTTGCCCGCCCCCGCCCCCGCGCTCACCGCGAGCTCCTGGCCGCTCGATAAGCACGGCACCTGCTCGGGATTGAGCCCTGGGACGTTCAGCGTGATCGCGCCTTCGGCGACAGAGAGCGTGATCATTCCGGCGCGCGCCCTCGCGCGGCGGGAGAATCGGCGAGCGGCGCCTGATACCGCGTGCGCCCCGCCGCCCGCTCCGCCTCCAAGATCCGCGCGTTTCGCCCCGGCTGCACCTTGCAGGCGAACTTGTACGCGCAGTGTTCGCAGCCGGCGTCGCTCGGCTCGGCCAGGGTCGGGTGAAAGGTCCCGGCCGCCAGCCGCCTGGCGGAGGCGTTCACATACGCGCGGAGCTCGGCGCGCTGCGCGGGATCCAGGGGCGTTGCCTTCTCGACCTGCGCGACGACCTCGGGATCGCCGACCCAGCCGTCCCGCTTCGCCTTTCCGGGCTCGTGGACCTGCAGGTAGGTCGCCGCTCCAGGGACCGAGCCCGACTCGGCAGCTTCCAGGTAGATCAATCCTTGGATGTTGAGCCCGGTGAGCACATGGCGTGCGGTTGGGGCGTTCCCGGTCTTGTAGTCGATGACGAGGGGCGCGCCGCCGGCCAGCCGGTCCACGCGGTCGATCTTGCCCTGGAGCCGCAGCTCCCCGGCGGTCAGCCCGGTGCCCATGTCCTGCTCCACCTGCTCGAAGGTGTGGTGAAGCGGGTCGTCGGCCTCGAACTCCAGCCAGGCATGCAGCACGCCCGGTGGGTTCGCGTCGGTCAGGCCGCCCACGAGCTGCTCGACGCGATGCGCCGATAGCGCAGGCAGCAGGCGGATCAGCGGGCTATGTTGCTGTTTCTTGTCGGGCCGCGTCTGCAGCGCCAGCCGCCGCGCAACACGGTCCAGGCGCACCCGAGCATCCTCCACGCCCTCGCGGTCGATGCGGCGCACGCCCCGGCGCATCTGCTCCAGCACGAACTGGTGGAGGATCGCGTGTACAAGCGTGCCCCAGACCGGCAAGGTGACGTCGCGGTCGAACGCCTCCTCGCGGGTGAGCCCCAGCTCCGCCTTGAACATCGATGCCATCGGGCATTTGAGGTACTGCTCGAGCGAGGTGAGGCCGAGGCTCTTGCGCTTGGGCGGGGGGGCGCGGAGCAGGCCGTCGAACCGCCCGAACACGAGCGCGCTTCGCGCCTTCAACAGCTCCGCACGGGGTCGGAGGGGGCCCAAGGCGGGCAGGGGGGCGGGCGCACCTGAGGCGGGCGCCCAGTCGGGGAGCGGGTGCCCGGCGGCGAAGGCTGCGCCCAGCCAGGCGTCGAGCGCGCGGGGACCGGCGGGAGGGGCGGGGGAGGGGCCGTTGTGCGTGCGGAAAGGGGAGGGGGACGTGGGGGGCCAAAGGCCGAGGAGATCTTGAACGAGCGAGGAGCGCGCGAGGGTCTTGCCGGCCTGGGTCGAAGGCCAGGAGAGCGTGAGGCGAACGCCGATGTCGGCTTCGTAGGTGTGGCTGTCCTGAGCGTTCCGGAGCGCGGAGGCGAAGATGTAGCGGGATTCGTCCCCGGGATCGGGCAACCCCAGATCGCTGCGGGCCTCGCGGGGGAGCAGGTAATCGTCGCGCGGGGGGGCGGGGAACACGTCGGCGGTCAGCCCGCCGATCCACAGGCGGGGGGGGTGGATCCCTCGCAGGTCGCGGACACCGACGACCTGGACACAGGCGACCCCGCGGGGTGCAGAGGTCGGAACCGGGACGAGCGTGTCCGCCAGGAGTGCGTCGAGCGCGTCTGCGAGCCAGGTGGCAGGCACGCTGTCCTGGTCCCCAACGGCCGCTTCCCTCGCCACCCGGGAGACGAGCGACAGCGCCTCGGTCGCGGGGTCGTGGCCGTCTTTGGTGGCCCAGACGCCGAACGCTGCTGCCACGGTTCGGAGCGTTTGCGCCCACGCTGCCGGCTCCAGGTCGCCGCGCAGCGGTGCGCCGAGGTCCATGGCTGTCTGGACTGCGGAGATGCAGGGTGCCAGCGCCGGATCCTCCAGGCGGTCGAGGTCGCGCGCCGAGGTCAGCCCTCGCTCCCGTGCCACGCGCCAGAGGGCCTCCAACGCGGGATGTTCGGCGGCCCAGGGCGAGGACAACGAGGCCTCCATCACCGGATCGAGCGGCCACCGTTCGGTCGCCCAGCGGGCCATCGCGGCGAGGCGACGGACGGGGGGCTCGCCTTGGAGGGGGAGCCCGGCGCTCGTCTTCCAGGGGATCCCGAGGTCGCCGAAGATCCGCGCCAGCTCTGGCAAGTAGGCGGGCAGCGCCGGGAACGCGACCCAGAGATCCTCGGCGGACTCCAAGCGGACGAGGGCCTCACGAACCGCCTGGGCGATGCCCTGCACCTCTGTCGTCCGGTCGGGCCATGCGTTGATCTCAAGCCACGGTGCGGCGTCCGGCGGGGGGAGGGGACTTCGACACCAGAGCCGGTCGGCGAGATCGGCGTCCTCGGCGCGGTCCTCGGGGATCAGCGCGTCGGTCACCTGCCCGTGGGCGTCGGCCACCGCGATGTCGCCGCCGGCATCGGACGCGATCAGGCCTTCGAACAGCGCGAGCCGGAGGGATCGGGTGGCCTCGAACGGGCGGAGCGAGAACGCCCCTTGGGTCGCGTCGTCGTACTGAAAGAAGCTGCCGGCCTCTGCGCCGCCGAGATCCCGCCCGGACTCCAGCCCGAAGACCACGTGCTTGAGCAGCGCGTTCCACGCCCGGGTCAACGCGAGCAGCGCGTCGATCCGGGCCGCGCTGGGATGCAGGACGTCATCGATCACGACGGCATGGGGGAGGTGGAGCCAGGCGCCGAGCGAGGGCTCCGGATGCCGGGACAACAGCACCGCGAGTTGGCGGATGGCGTCGCCTTGCAAGACGTAGTCGGGGTGCCCACGGAGGGCGTAGGCCAGCGCCTCAAAGAACCGGAAGAGCTCTCGGACGCGCGGTTCCACGGTCCGAGGGTCCCCGCTCGCTTCGAGCCAGTCGTGAAAGAGCCGCGCGAGGTCCTGCCCGATCGCGGGTCCCTCTGCGAGGCTGGCGAGCCACGGCCAGCGGTCCGGATGCGCTGTGCGCAAGCGCCTGCACGTCTGGACGACGTACGCTTCTGGCCAGAAGACCCGACCGTCTCCGAAGCGCCGGTGCAGATCCCCAAGCAGCGATGCCACCGTCCGGACCTCGGGCAGGAAGCTCGCGCCGTCGCGATACTTCGCGAACTCGCTGCTTACGAGCTGGCTCTTGTGCAGGGTGTCGGTCAGGTACAGAAAGTTCGGACGCCCATTCCCATCCACCCCGGTGAACACGCCATGCTTCATCGCCGCCCGGCGACGGCGACGGCTGCGGCCCAGCACGATGGTGACGCTCACGTGCGGCTCGGCATGGGCGGGGGCTAACACCGGGAGGGGGGGCTACGGGCTTCGGGCTTCGGGTGACGGGCTATGGGGGAGGGCTACGGGCTGGGCACCTCGGGGCCGAACGGTTCGCGACTGGGCAAGAATCCTTTGAGCGCCGAAGCTGGCCATGCGTTCGTCCCTCGGGCCTGATCCTTGGGGTAGGGGTGCGCCGCCGTGGCTAAGGATTGCTCACATCGCGGCGCCGCAAGAGGCCCGGATGGGTCGCGCAAAGCCGCAAAGGCGCAAAGTGACGGACGCTGGCGGGAAAATGTCGGGAGCGGGAGGGACGCGGTGCCCACCACGCCCGCGCCGCCATTGCCGACGTCA
>CANKNP010000324.1 GCA_947483545.1 Deltaproteobacteria bacterium
AGCAGGCGAACCTGAGCTTCTACGATCCCCATTTTCTGGACAGTCAGTGGACGTTCCGGATCGACGGCTACTACAACCAGCAAGATTATCAGTACGTCGAGAAGCAATTTCAACGGGGCGGCAGCCTCGAGATCGGGCGCTACCTGGACAAGCGCGACGATGTGCGGCTCGCGGTGGACTACACCCTCGAGGACGTCGGGCTCTTGTCTCTCGACGAATACAAAGAGCGGTTGTACGGCGGCGAGATGTTCCGCAATGGTCTGGCCAGCGAGGTGGGGCTCTCCCTGAGCATCGACAAGCGCAACAATCGTATCAGCGCCACACGGGGTTTTCTCGCTTCGATCTCGACCCAGCTCGCGGGCGGGTTTCGTCTCAATGAGACGGAGGTGCTCTCGCTGTTCGGCGGGGACTTCAACTTCTGGGAGTCGAAGGCCAATTTTCGATTCTATCAACCGCTCGTCCCGGAAGGGGACTGGCTCGTCTTTCGGTTCAACACGTCGCTGGGCCACATCCAGTCTACCGACGGCACGATCGTGCCCTACATCCATCGGTATCGGGCGGGTGGTATTACGTCCGTGCGGGGGTACGAGCCCTATTCGCTTGGTCCCACGGTCCGCATCACCGGTTCAAAGGACTACAACCAGAACCGCTCGAGCACCTACGGATCCGACGACCCGGCGGCGGCCGACGACAAGCTGGTGATCGGCGGAAACGACACGTGGATCAACAACTTCGAGCTGGAGAGCCCCATCGTGAAGGCGGCCAGCATCTCGCTGGTCGCGTTCTTCGACGCGGGCAATACTTTTGGGGATCCGTGGGGGAACGGTGGAGTGAATCCGCTGGACCTGCGGTTCTCGTACGGGTTCGGCGTACGTTGGTTCAGCCCGATTGGGCCGCTGCGTTTTGAGTGGGGGTTCCCGATCGCGCCGTACCCGGACGAGCGGAAGAGCGTGTTTGACTTTACGATTGGGTCCGCGTTCTGAAGAGGCTGGAGGCTGTGGGTTGGAGGTCGGAGGAGGGACTGGGCGACGGCGGCGGCGCGGGAGCGTCCGAAAGGTTAGCTGGCGGTTGGCAGGCCGTGCCGCGCTGGTGCCGGCCCCGGTCTTCAAAACCGGTCGGGGCGCCCTGGAAGGGGCCGCCCGGTGAGTTCGATTCTCATGGCCTGCCGCCAATTGTCGGCCCGTCGTCGGTGGAACCGCGACGGTACCCGACCTACATCACCGCCCGAATCTGCTGCTCGCCCACCAGCAACGACGCGACGTCCGGCGTCTCTCCGACGACCTGCTCGACGATGCGCGCGATGTTCTTGAGCGGGCCGCCCGCGAGCGCCTCTGCGGCGCGATCCACGCCGAGGGAGAGGGTGCTGCCTGTGTCGGTGCGGGTGACCACCTCCCGAAGCAGCGTGGTGTACCGCAAGCGGAGGATGCCGCGGGCGACGGGATCCCAGCCGGATTCACCGCGGCCTCCGGCACGCGTGGCCGTGAGCAGGCGACTGGCCTGACCGACGGCCTGGTAGCGCACTGCCGCGGTGGCGATGCTCTCCCGGCGTGTCCGGGCGACCGCGCAGACCTCGCTGGCCTGAGCGGCGTTGGACGCATCCACGATGCGGCTGGCGATCGCCTCGGGGATGCCGCTCGCGACGTGCTTGGCGATGCGCTTCTGCGCCTCGGCGGCCTCTGCGGCGGTCCGGTTGCGGGCGAGAGAGGCCAGGGCGGCCGCAAACTCGGCGGGGTTCTCCGCCGCGGGCCCCGCGCTCCCCGGTGCGAGCCAGGATGCCACGAGCGCTTCAAGGCCGTCGGTGAACAACGTCCACGCGATGTAGGCCCCATCGGGCTTGGCCTTCGCGGCGATGAGCTCGGCCTTGAGCGACTCTCCACCGGTGAGCTGCATCGCGGAGAGCCAAGCGCCTGCAACCTGCGCCGCGCTCGCCCCGGTCAGATCCATCATCATCGGGAAGTAGTGGGAGCCGGCGTCCGTCGCGACCTGGGTCAGCAGTACGGTCATGCCGATGGCCTTGTGCAGCATGTGGCCGGGCACGTCCGCCGCGTAGGTGTTGCGCACCGCCGGCGGGAAATAATTCATCACGATCTCGTTGAACGTGGGCAGCGCCTTCGCGACGTTCTCCGGGGACTCCGCCAGGAGCATCTTGTAGACGTGCATCTTCACGTGCGCTTGCACGGTCGCCAGCTCGGGGCGAACCAGACCCTGACGCGTCGCCGCCCGGCGGCGGAGGACATCGTCGGTCGGGAGGCAGAGGAACGCGCGAGAGACGTTTCCGCGGTTGCAGAGCCAGTCGATCGCGCGCCCGTAGGGGTTGGGGTCCCGCGCGGACCGCACGACGTCGAGCGAGATGAGCCGCCCGTTGGCGTTGTTGTCCTCCAGCACGTACTCGGCGACCTCATCGGTCATGGAGCGAAGGAAGTCATTCCGCTGCTCCTCGGTGATCCGTCCACTGGCCACCATCGGGTTCAGGAGGATCTTGAGATTGACCTCGTGGTCGGAGGTGTCCACCCCGCCGGAGTTGTCCACGAAGTCGGTGTTGAGCCGCCCGCCGTTGAGCGCGTATTCGACGCGCGCGTTCTGCGTGAAGCCGAGGTTTCCGCCCTCGCCCACGCACTTGCAGCGCAGCTCCGGAGCGGCGATGCGCACGGCGTCGTTCGGGGGATCATTGGCGTCCGCGTTCGACTCCCAGGAGGCGCGCACGTACGTGCCGATACCGCCGCTCCAGAACAGGTCCACGGGCATCTTGAGGATGAGCGTCATGACCTGGTCGGGTGTGAGCTCATCCTCGAGGGAGCCAAGCATCGCCTTCACCTCGGGGCTCAGGAGGATGGTCTTGGCCTTGCGGTCGTAGACACCGCCGCCCTCGGAGATCAAGCTCTTGTCGTAGTGATCCCATCCGAGCACGCCGTCGAAGAGCCGACGCCGCTCGATGTAGCTGCGCGCCGCGCTCGGGTTCGGATCGAGGAAGATGTGGACGTGATTGAACGCGGCTTGCAGCCTCATCTTGTCGGTCTCAATGACCCCGTTTCCGAACACGTCGCCACCGCAGTCGCCCACGCCCATCGCGGTGAACTCGTCCTTGTGCGCATCAAGCCCCATCTCGCGGAAGTTGCGCTTCACCAGCACCCAGGCGCCCCGCGCGGTGATGCCGACGACTTTGTGGTCGTACCCCTTCGATCCGCCGGAGGCGAAGGCATCGCCGAGCCAGAAGCCGTACGCGAGCGAGAGCTTGTTGGCGGTGTCCGAGAGGTGGGCCGTGCCCTTGTCGGCCGCGACCACCAGGTACGGGTCGTCGCCATCGTGGTGCACGACGCGGGCCGGATGGACGATCTCGCCCCCCACGATGTTGTCGGTCACATCGAGCATGCCGCGGATGAGGATCTGGTAGAGCTCGTCGCCCTTCCGGCGGCGCTCCTTCGGATCGTCGATGGTGTACCTGATGTAGAAGCCACCCTTGCTGCCCTCGGGGACAATGACGACGTTCTTGACCATCTGGGTGGTGACGAGCCCAAGGATCTCCGTGCGGAAGTCCGCGCGGTCCGAGAACCGCAGGCCACCGCGTGCGATGGGCCCGCCGCGGAGGTGCAGGCCCTCGACCTCGCGGTGGTGCACGTAGATCTCCACCATCATCCGGGGGAGGGGCATCGACTTCACTTTGGTGTGATCCACCTTGAAGCTGATGTAGTGACAGACCCGGTCCGTGCGGTAGAAGTTGGTTCGGATCGTGGATTCGACGAGGTTGGCCAGGGTGCGGAGGATCACGTCTTCGTCGTTGGTGCGGATCGCGCGGAGGCGTTCATCGACAGCCGACTGAGCTGCGGCGATGGTCGCCGCCCGGTCCTGGACCAGATCAGGGTTGAACTTCGCGTGGAAGAGCTGCACAATCGCCGAGACACACTCGGCCTGGGCCAGCACGATCTCCTGGACTCGGACCATCAGGTGCTTCAGACCGAGCTGCTTTGCGTATCCAAAGTAGGCCCGGACCAGGTCTACTTCCTGCCACCTCAGGTTGGCGCGCAGCAGCAACTTGTTGAACGGGTCTGAGGCCGTGTGCTTCTCGAACACGGCTTGGAGCCCGGCGACGAGCTGATCACCGCGGGCGAGGAGCTCCCCGGTCTCAAGCCCGGGAACGTGAGACACGCGGAAGATGTCGATGTGCTGGGCGGGGAGCCCTCGCGGCTTGACCGGGATGACGCTCGAGTCGCTGATGACGACGCCGAAGTTGTCGATGACCGGCATCAGATCGGTGAGCAGCACGTCCTTCGACTGGTAAATGCGCAGCGCCACGTCGGCGCCGACCTCGCCCAGCCAGCCTGTGGTCCGCGTGGTCAGGCCGTCACCGCGACTGGCCTCGAGGTGCCGGATGTCGCGCGCGGACTGATCGCCGCCGGTCGCGTCGGCGTAGCTGCTGGGGAACGCTTCGCCGTAGCGGGCGAGCATGACCGGGGCGTCGTTGCCGAAGGCGCTTTCGATCGCGACAGCGACGCGCTCGGACCAGGGGGTCGTGAGCTCGGCGACGTTGTCCTGCAGCCGCTGGGTGTCAGCGTCGGAGAGGTCGCGCGTCCCGGTCTGGTAGACCTGAAGCAGCACGGAGTCGAACCGGCCGGCGAACAGGCCGGAGTCGGTGTAGGTCGCGCCGGTCAGGGAGGCGAGCAGGCCAAGCACACGGCTTCGGACTTCCTCGGAGTAGCGACGCTCAGGGATGGAGATCAGCGTGAAGGTGGTGGTGCCGCCGTCCTGCTGGGCGACATGGACACGGGCGCGCTGGTCCTGCTCGGCGTCGAAGACCAGCTCGATCACGGCGCGGATCTGCTCCGGCGTGGCAGAGAACAGCCACTCGGTCGGCAGGGAGTCGAAGATGTTGGCGAGGCCGCGGTAGCGATAGCTGTTGGGCCGCTGGAGTGAGTCGGAAAGCACGCTGGAGAGCGTGCGGCGGAGGATCGGGAGGTGCCGGCACGGCTGGGTAAGCGCGCGTCGGGTGAAGAGCCCGCGGACGATCACCTGGCCGCCAGGGAGCGCGATTCGGATCACGTCGGTACGCCCGGCGCGATGGACCGGGGCCTCGACGGTGCCTTTGCGCACCTGGATGATCCCCTCGAATTCCGCGGTTTCCGCCACGGGCCAGAGGGGGCTGTCGGCGACGCGATCCGCGCCCTGCCGGATCGCGATTCCGTCGGGCAGCACGCGGGTGATGCCGAGGATGACGAAGTTGTCAGACAGCATCCAACGTAGAAACTCGGCGGTTTCAATCCCGTCTTCCCCGGACACGTCGAACGCGCTGTCGGCGGTGGCCTCGATCGTCGCCGTCATGGCCTCAAAATCTGCGACCATCAGGGTCGCGAGCCGAAGCCGGTCCCGCAGGTCGTCCTCAACGGCGGAGAGCCAGGCGCTATCCACGCCGTCGAAGTGAAAGCGCAGGACCGACTCGGGGCGGCCTTCCCCGTCTCCCGCGAGGCGCACGTCGGGCCCGGACCGATCGAGCCGCACCACCACGTGCAAACCCGTGACATCGCTCGCCCCGTGCGCGCGGAGGGCCTTTCGGATGGTGTCCACGATGAAGGGCTGGTCCGCCATGACGGAGAGTAGCACCGCGCCGGTCTCATCGGCGCGCACGCTGATGTTCGCGCCCTCGTTTTGGGCGGCGCCCGCGAAGCTCCAGAGGTCGGCGAGAGCGGTGGCCGCGTCCGCGGGTGTGAGCGCCTCAAATGTGGCAGTCCGGGATTGCGCGAGGGCGACCCGGGCG